>NZ_JBXWMJ010000003.1:0-361138 GCF_059609805.1 Ruegeria sp. YTSC004 | reverse complement strand
CGACAACGCATATGGCGACAGAAACCTAATCTGCACATGCCCCCCAATGGACGCATACGAAGAAGCCGCTGAGTAAACGGGCTGCAAATTACGGTCGACCCCCGCCAAAAGCGGGGGTCGGCCATAAGAAATGAGCGGTGCCCCGAAGGGCAAAGCCGAAGACCATTAGGTGGAGGAACAATGAAACACTATGTCCTCAAGAATGCCCGTTCACGCCAAACCTGCGTTGCCAGGCAAACAGCCAACAGAAATCATCACGTCGATGTTGTCCTCTCTGGCGAGGACACCGAAGCATCTGCACAGATCGTCCTGGATTTCTTTGATGCTTTGAACAGGCTGGTCGAACATCATTCTTACATCATCAACATTCGCAGGTTGGCTAAAGATCCGGTCGAAGGGCCGCTGTACTGGTCTGGGCGAACGGCACTTTTTTGGGGGGATATCCACGAAAACTGGCGGTTGGATGACTCTGAGAAATCATGGACCTCACAGGTTGTGAACCTGTCGTCGCGCACAATATTTGTCGGCAGCGCCGTTTTGCTGCTTGCTCAGATCGGGCGGGCGGAAAAAACAGTCGCCGCGGTGCACCCCAACTTCACGGCCGCAGCGCAGGAAATCGGACTGATCGAAGATGGATCGGGTATCCACATGGCCAATGATAACCGTTTGCACAGCGCATCGACCCGATTAAGCGCTTTACGGTTGTTGTCCAATTTCGTTTCGATCGATCACGGAGAGCACCTCGCAGACACTCTGCGCGGATACATCGGACTGTCCGAGCCTAAAAGGACCGCCAAGAGCCATCTTGCAATCCGGCTTTTCCAACGGTCCGAGGCCGATCCACAAGTGCGACGAGCCATCGAAACGATGAGTAATAATCTTGAGGAGCCATTGCGGATCTCGGATCTGGCGCAAATGCTGGGTACGTCCACCCGACAGTTGCAGCGTCGATTCCTAAACAGAACCGGGACAAAGCTTTTGACAACGTACAGAGAGTTGCGTCTGGAACGGGCTGACACGTTGCTTCGGACAACGGATTTGTCGCAGCGAGAGATTTCGGCAGCCACCGGGTTTTCTTCTGCCGTCGCTTTGGGGCGCGCCTTTCGCGCCCATTACAAGACATCCCCGGACGACATCCGAAATCAACGCTTTGCGGGACAGTTATCTGCCAGGTAGGACGAAAAGGACCGCGCCCGGGTTAACAGTCGGTTCGTCCCCCCACAACAAGTCAAACACACTCGCTGACCCACGCATCAAGTGAGTTGCCGTCCCATCGGGCCGTCATCAGCGTGCGCACTGAAGCTGTTTTGGTTGGCTCAGTCTTGTAGATTGCAGGCGCGCTCATCGCTGGCAAATGACCGCCCGACCCCTCCTTTTGAAGTTACGACGAGCGCAACTCCCTGCATTTGTCAGGGATAGGGGGCACATACGTGAGGCGCCGTCCGGCTTTCGACCAGACGCGCCAGTTCATAGGCCGAAACGCGGGTTCCTATGCCTTTCAGATCGAACGGTCCCGCCGGGGTCATATCTATCCGGACCTGACGCGCAGTCGCATTTGAGACAAGCACCTGACCGTCCTTGGCGATTTCACACAGGCGTGCCGCCAGATTGGGTGCAGGCCCAATTGCCGAGTAATCCAAACGACCCTCAAAACCAATCCGACCCAAGGTTGCTGCGCCCGTTGCGATCCCAATGCCGAGACCAAGACCGTGCTGAGCGATACCAGCCCTGTACGGGACCATCGCCTTTCGGACATCCACTTGCATTTTCTGGGCCAGATCAACGGCTCTCTGCGCAGCATCATCCAGCGGCACTGGCGCGCCGAACAAAACCATCAAACCGTCGCCGAGAAACCGTTCCAACGTTCCCCCGCAGGCTTCGACAAGCGGTCCACAAGTGCCATGAAATGCGTTGAGCGCCGCGACGACCTGATCCGCATTGGCAACGGTGGCGAAGGCCGTGAAACCGCGCAGATCGGCAAAAAGAACTGTGATCTCGGCCTTACGGGTCCTCAAGACATCCTCCTCATCCGTCGCGCCGACAATCATCGCTGCCACCTGAGACGGCAGGAAGCGTTTCAGACGATTGGTGCGCTCGATCTCTTCTATCTGGTTGGCGACCCGAGTTTCCAGCGCTGCATTCAAATCAGCTAGTTGGGCTTTTTGCACTTCGACTTGCCCGTAAAGCGCACCCAGTTTTTCGCTGGTCTGGTTCACGTGGTTTGCCAGCTCGCCCAGTTCGTCCCGATTGGGAACCGTAATCCGGTTGTCGAACCCACCCCGCGACAGCTTGCTGAGCACCGCATGGATACGTTCGATCGGCCACAACAGGGACGACGAAATCGAATATCCCAACAAAAGGGCAATCCCAATCGCCGCGATCGCCGCAGCCGTGATGCTTAGGCGTGAAGTCAAATATGCCTGTTCTGTAGTCCGCGCCAGTTCGCGCACTTCCTGTTCGACATTCTGCGCCACGGTATACGCCTCGCGCTGCATGGCTTGGAGCGGCTCGAACATGTGGTCGATACCGTGTTGCGCTGCGGCTAACAGATCGCCTTCGCGGTTCAGACGGCGCAGTTCAGTGATTGCCGGTAATATGTCCTGAAGGTCAGATCGAAGGTTCGCGATCGCCTGCTCATCTGGCATTCCCGACTGTCCGAAACTGCGAAAACCAAGGGCAAGGTTTCGCTCTAGTGCTGCCGAGACGTGAAGTATCGAACGCGTAGAAGCCCCCAGAATTCCGTTCTGACGTGGACGGCCTTTCAGGTTCTGCGGAACGAACAAGGACAGTAGATGTGTGTTCAGGTTCGAGATCGTTGTGTGGGTGTCATTAAAGAACGCAATACGTTCCTGATCGCGCATCATCGTCTCGGACCGGAGATTGGCCTGATGCAAGGCATAAAGACCAAACAACACCAAGCAAACCAGCAGACCGGTTATTCCCAAAAATGCCACTAGCAGCTTGGCCCGAACCGAAAGAGCGACCTTGGCGACGCTGAGCGCAACCAAGGGCGGCCTGTCAGGGCCACCGTTGCGGTCGTGTGTCATGCTGCACCCCCCGCCGAAATACGCGGCAGAACTAGCGTCATTGTACACAAATATGCGAAAAAACGCTAGCAAATAGATCAAAATGTCTGTGCAAATTGCACTGCTCTAGCAGAGTTTGCGCTACTTTTCGGACGGGCTGTTTTCGGCGTAGTCGCACAGGCATTGGGTATCCGCGGCAACCGCGTGATTACGGTTGATTTTCACGCCCTCCGGCTTGAGCTGCGAGAACGCCCGGCTCAGGCTATCGGGCTTCATGCCCAAGCGTCCTACAATCAGCATCTTGTCATAAGGCGGCTCAACCTCACTGCCGTCGGCCACCTTGTCGGACAGGTTCATCAAAAATTTGGCCACCTGCTGCGCGCCAGTCTGGGCCTTGAGTTATTCAAGCTGTGCGACCAGCGAATGCAGATGGGTAAAGGTCGAAGTCAGGATCGATACGCCAATCTCAGGGTCTTCGCGCATCAGGGACAAAAAAACCGGGTTGGGAAGGTGCATCACTACACAGGCCAATATGGCTTCTACCCGTGTTAGCGCCATGCTCATTGTCATGATATTGCGCAACGCGATCACCGTTGCACAGTTTAGCTAGTGAGATCGGTACCCAGCGCGGCCCACCGCACTGCCTTAACGAAAGTCAGGCCCATGGCAGAGTAGCGTTATGGTAAAAAGGCCAGCCACATTCATGAGTTCAAAAAAATGCCGTGGTATTGCCTTGAAATAAGGGGATTGATTGGCGACTGTTGCTGAAAATACCTATTGAATGGTGGTTTACGTGCCAAAAGTTCTGGCTGAAATGAACGGCGCGCGCAAAAAAGGTGGTGAGTTGTAAATGGCAAACTATTCCTACATTGGATATGATCCCGACGTCATCACGGTGGGGTCGGGCCAGGTCATTTTGGACACCGATTTTGACCCGGCCACTGACCGGCACGTTTTCAATGTCGAGGATGCAGCAGGCGGTGACATTCTGTCACGCCCCGGGAATCCAACTCTGCCCGATACCGGCACTGTCTTTAACGGCGACTTCAACAGCAACGAAAGCGGCGATGACTTAACACAGACCGGTACGGTCACCAATCTGGACGGGTCCACAACATTTTTCAGTGGTGATATTTACCTTGAAGAATCCTATATTCTGACCGATCCGGACGGTGGCACCATCACCGTCTACCGGGTCGAGGTCGAGAGTGACCTGGCAGGCTATATTACGTCAGAGCCTTTGGAACCCGGCACTGCCTATTCGATGACGAATGTCAACGTCACGCCAGGCAATGCGCCTGATACAACCGACCCCACATCCATCGTTGACGTGCCCTGCTTTACGGCTGGCACATTGATCCGGACACCGGGTGGAGATATTGCGATCGAACGTCTGAGTGTAGGCGATTTGGTTGAGACGATGGACCGGGGTCCGCAGCGTATCCGCTGGACCGGTGCGCGTACGCTGACCAGTCAAGAGCTGTCGGAAAAGCCCAAACTGCGCCCGATCCGCATCGCCGCCGGTGCATTAGGCAGCGGACTGCCTCAGCGCGACTTACTTGTTTCCCCGCAACACCGGATGCTGGTGCGGTCCGCCATCGCAATCCGAATGTTCGAAACCAGCGAAATCCTCGTGGCCGCGCACGCGCTGGTTGGAATTTCCGGTATCTCGGTCGAGGAAAACACTCAAACCGTCGAGTATTATCACATGCTGTTCGAACAGCATGAGATCGTCTTTGCCGAAGGTGCCCCATCGGAAAGTCTGTTTGCTGGTGCCGAGGCCCTCAGGACGGTGCCGGCTGCGGCACGGGCAGAAATGCTGGAACTGTTTCCCGCCTTGGCCACAGAGGATTTCGTACCACCATCAGCGCGTCCGATCCCGGCCAAAGGCAAGCAGGTTCGGCATATGGTGCAACGCCACATCAAGAACAACCGATCTTTGATCGAGTAATCGAATACAATTGAAGAGCAACAGCGACCTTAATTGTGTTAGGCAAAACAACCCCATAAGGGGCTGAAAAGCATCTTTTCCAATTAAACGGAAATGGTAGGTGGCGGAGACGAAGGGATTCGAACCCTCGAGACCCTTCCGGGCCTACTCCCTTAGCAGGGGAGCGCCTTCGACCACTCGGCCACGTCTCCGCTGGCCGGTATATCCTTGCATGTCGACCAGATACAAGACGATTTTGATCAAGCGCGATATTTTTCTGAATTCGAATGCGCCGGGGCTGCTAAGATGCATTTGCTTGGCGAAAGTGCTGCCCCATCTGTTTCCTAGTGCGATTTGGAACTATGAGGAGCGTCACTACAGTGTTAACCCGGTTCCTCAGCTTCGATTGCGGCCCGCATGAGGAACAGAGTCGCCGGATCTAGTTCGCTTTGGGCCATGATAGCCTCAAAGTTGGGGTTCAGTGCGTAGGTGCCCCAAGGTCGTACAGCCAGGGCAATCCAGATCGCAACAGTGCTGTCTTTGTCCAACTGACGCCTAAACACATCCAGGATCCGGGGCCGCAACTCGGGATAGGTCGTTCCGCCATCGGCCAGACTGCGGATCAGGATGCGCTTTTCGTCGACGGAGCGTTCGGGCCGCTGCAGCGACTTTTCGATTTCAAGGATTGCCCGATCCCCATCAACTGTGATTCCCGCCAGCCCCCAGTCGTATAGGTTGAGGTTTCCGCTGCGAAGCGCGCTTTGATAGCCAAGCCTTACGCGTTCTTTAGCCTTCGGATCCGACTGAAGACCCAACAATCGGATAAGTGCCGGCGCGTAGGCTAAACGATTGGGATTGCGAAGATCCTGCAATAATTGTGCGGTTGGCACAGCATCGGTCAGGTGGGTCAAAAGCCAATAGGGCGCGCGGTGGATTTCGATCAGCGCCGTGTTGCGCAACAGGCGATCTTCATGTGTGAGATAGGCACTGAAAAAGGCAACCTGCGCCGCGCGATCCGGCGCGCCACTGGCCCAGCCCTGCCCCTCGGCACGCAGTGTTTTAAGGAAGTGGGCCCTGTCCGGTGTCATCAGGAACCCTTTGGTCCAACCACTGGGCAGGCTGCGACCGGCCTTGTCCTGAAACCTCGTCCCGTAGACCATCAAAACCGTTCTGTCCGGATTCGCACGAAAGGCGGATCGCGTAACGCTGTCGACCAGGAAAGGTATTTCGGGCAACGCCCCAACCTGTTCCGGCGTGCCTTTCAAAACCGAAACGGGGGAGAACCTGAAAGGGTTGTCTGGCGATGGTGCCGCCAGCACGATAACACGCGCCGAAAGAATCCGGTCCGCCAGAGAATATTCCGGAAGCTCAACGCAGACGCCGCAGGCTTGGGCAGGGCGGGAATGGAAGCCCACGCAAAGCGCGAACACCGCAAACAATTGCAAGACGCGCCACATGGATCACGCTCCGTCTAATAGCACCCCAGCCTGAATGCGGGCTTTCGGGTTTCCTGACCATGTTATCCGAAAACCGGGTATTCAGCGAATGTATTGCAGGCTGCAACGGTTGCACATAGTTGGTGCACTTACATCAGGTCGTTTTCCACATCCTCTGCTGAGATGCCCAGTGCATCCAAGCCATTTTCAAGATGATCCGACATATGCGGCGTACCGATCAGGTAGTCTGCGCAAGGGGTCGAAGCTTCGGACTTGGCGGTTGCAATAGCCTCAGGCAGATCTTCGGCGAAAAAGCTTTCTCGCCCAACCCACATGACAGCCACCAGTTCGGCCTGTTCGTCCTCGCTCATCCGGTCAATAAAGGCGCGCAATTCGCCCTCGGCACGACCCAATTCGCGCCCCATCATTGCAACCTGAGCAATTTTCCTTGGCGAAATTTCCATCATGACCCAACTCCTCGTATTCGCGGTTTCAATAGTACCACAACCATGAGGAAGGGGCTGAGTCTTTGATCTTAAGCAAAGACCTAAGGGCTAAGGCTTGCGACTGCGGGATATCGGCTGATCGGGCACAGGGGCGGTTCGGAACGGGACAAACCGTGCCTTCTTGATCTTAAGTTTGATCGCCTGCCACACAATAAGGAAAAACGCACGTCGCGCACCGAAGGGGCGCCGCAGCAACGACCACAGGATCGCCCGGTTGGTCAGCGGCGCGCGCGGCCCGGTCAGGGTGGCAATCAATCCACCCGCTTTTCGACCATAGTCAATCCAGACGCCGATACGCTCGGGGCGATGGTCAAAGCGAAACTCATACGTCCCTTCGATCTTTTGAAACGGTGAGACATGCATCAGCTTGTCCGCAACGATGCGATCCGTCGGCTGGATCGGCGCAAACCCGGGATTGTTGCACAGATAGCTGTGGCGCGTGCCGTAGGTGTTCGTAACCTCGGCTACCACCGCATATAGCTGTTCACCGGCATCGAAGCAGAACCAGAAGCTGACCGGATTGAAAACATGCCCCAGCACCCGTGGCTGCGTCAGCAACTCAAGCCTTGCAGGTTGCGTCACACCCATTTCGTCGAATTTAACTCGCAACCACGCCGCACTCTGCCCTTTGCCGGGTTCACCGCCGTGGTCACGGTCTCGCCAATACATCGCATTGGCGCGGTTCATCGAAAACAAAAGCGGTGTGTCAGGCCGGGCTTCGGGGTCCAGCAGGATGTAATCAATGGAATACCGAAACGCATTCTCGATCCTGCCTTTTCGACCGTGGTAAGTATGGCCTGAAATATGGTCGATCCTGTTCATTCTCGGCTGTGTTCCAGTTTTCCTGTAAGCTGTTCAAGTGGCGCTGTTTTTTTCGTCATGTACATACTTATCATACGAAACATGGTCCGGTTTGGATTAATTTCGCATCACAATGTGATCCAGCTTGGGTGTCGCTGCGTATTGTTGTTATGTTTACCGAGATCGATACCGCGACCTTGGATGAACCGGTGGCCAGCAGGCCTTCACAGAAACCGTGGCGCGCAAAGAAACGCATCAAGGGAAAACCGGTGAACCGAGCGCAAGACAGTTGTGACAAACGAGCTGAGTGGGTGGACCACGTCAGACGTATAAGGGACACGCAGGACCAGGTCGCCTTTGCTGAGTTGTTTCAGCATTTCGCGCCGCGGATCAAGGCGTTCCTGATCAAGTCGGGTTCGGACGCGGCCATGGCCGAAGAGTGCGCGCAGGAAGTGATGGCCACTCTGTGGCACAAGTCGCATTTATTCGATCCTGCGCGGGCGACCGTGGCCACATGGGTGTTCACGATCGCCCGGAACAAACGCATCGACGTCCTGCGCAAACAACGCCGCCCCGAGCCCGAAGAACTGGGATGGGGACCCGAGGCTGAGCCGGAACAGGACGACATACTTGTTCTGCAACAGGAAACCGCGCAGCTGCGCAACGCCCTGACCGCGCTGCCAGAAGCGCAAAGACAACTGATCGAGAAAGCCTATTTCGGCGATCTGAGCCATCGAGAAATTGCTTCTCAGACCGGATTGCCACTGGGGACGATCAAATCACGGATACGGTTGGCGCTGGACCGCTTGCGCCATGCGATGAATTGAGATGACGGATATGAGCAATAAGATCAAACATCACCTGACAGACGACCTGCTGATGGCTTACGCCGCAGGCACTCTGCCCGAGGCTTTCGACCTGATGGTCGCGACACATCTTTCCCTGTGCAATCAATGTCGTGCGCAGGCCGAAAGCTTTGACGCCGTTGGCGGATATGTCCTGGAAGAACAGGACGAGACCGTTGCGATGAACGACAAGGCACTTGCGGAAACGATGGCTTTGATCTCAAACGGTGCGCCGATTGCCAAACCCAGGCGACCCGGCTGCTCGGTTTTGCCAAGCCCGTTGCAGGACTACGTGGGCGGTGACGTAAATGACATCCGCTGGCGACCAATCGGCATGGGGGTCAAGCAGGCGATCCTGCCGACGACCGGTGATGCAACAGCTCGGTTGCTGTTCATTCCGGCGGGCACCGCAGTTCCCGACCACAGCCATAATGGTGTAGAGCTGACAATGGTTCTGCAGGGCGCGTTTTCGGATGAGGTCGACCGTTTTGCCCGTGGTGATGTGGAGATTGCAGATGAAGACCTGCACCATACGCCGACAGCCGACATCAGCGGAGATTGCATTTGTCTGGCTGTTACTGACGCGCCGCTGAAATTCAACAAGTTGATGCCGCGTCTGTTCCAACCGTTCCTGAAGATCTGACGCAATCAGCGCTCATGTGGTACCCTGCCCTGCAAGCTGAGTGGTGGAGGCATTTGAAATGATCCGGACTATGTTGTTTATCGTTGCCCTTATGGGTTTTTCATCTGTCGCTTCGGCCCAGCTGGTCGCTGACGTGAAGTTCGAACCTGGCAATTTCGGGACAATGGTCAATGGTACCGTCACTGGAAACGAGTACTTCGACTACAAGTTGGGTGCAAAAGCCGGGCAAGAGATGTTCGCCGACCTGAAGGTAAGCGACACAAATGGCAATGGCGTGATCTACTTCAACATCCTGCCGCCGGACAGTGATGGTTTCGCGATCTACAACGGCTCGATCGACGGAAATACTGCGCGCATCGAACTGCCCGAGGATGGAGACTACACGATCCGGGTCTACCTGATGGGCAATGACCGCGATACGGACAAGACGGTCGGCTACAATCTGGATCTGTCAATCCAGTAATGCCTAGCCTTCGGACTGGCCCAGAGGCACAACGTTGGTCTGATCGTCCGGTGCCAACTCCTCGAAATCGAAGTTATCCAACCTCTGTGCCCGGCGGCCAGCCTTTTCCGCGCTGATCTTGATTTCCGAGATATCCTTGGCCGCTTGCCCAAAATGGCGGTCCAGATTGCCGACCCGATCACCCAAACGCTCAACATCCTTGTGCAGCAAACCCAGTTCTTTGCGGATCGCCCCAGCTTGTTCCCGCATCCGCGCGTCTTTGAGGATCGCACGCATCGTGTTCAGTGTCGCCATGCAGGTGGTGGGCGAGACGATCCACACGCGTTTGGTGAAACTCTCCTGCACCAGTTCAGGAAATTTGGCATGAAGTTCGGCATAGACCGCCTCGGACGGTAGGAACATCAGTGCTCCATCTGCCGTTTCACCGTCCAGAATGTACTTCTCGGAAATATCTGTAATGTGCTTACGCACCGTGCTGCGGAACATCTGAACCGCCGCCTTCAACTCCATGTCATTGGTCGAACCGATCAGCGCCTCATAGGCCTCCAACGGGAACTTGCTGTCGATGACAATCGGTCCTGGAGGGTTCGGGAGGTTGATCAGGCAATCTGCGCGCCGTCCATTCGACAGGGTTGCCTGCAGCTGGAAACTATCCGAAGGCAGCGCCTTAGAGACGATATCATTCAGCTGAATCTCTCCGAAAGCACCACGCGTTTGCTTGTTCGACAGGATATCCTGCAAAGACAGCACGTCGCCCGACAGTTTTGTGATATTGTCCTGCGCCTTGTCGATGGCGGCCAGACGTTCCTGCAGTTGTGTCAGCGATGTCGCGGTTTGTTTGGATGATCCATGCAGGGATTCCTTCATCCGCTCCTGCATCTCGCCCAAGGCACGTGCCGATTTAATCGCGTTATCCGCCAGTCGGTCATTCATCTGCTGCTGGACCGAGGACAGGCGGGATTCAACCGTTTGGATCACCTGCACCTGCGCATTGGCCTGTGTGTCCGAAACATGTTGCAATCCGCCGCGCAATTGTTCCTGCCCTTGCCCCAACTGCTGCACATGCTGGCCCAGGTGCGCCATCTGGCGGGACAGAGGTTCCGCCATCCGGGCCGACCGGTTGGCTGCGCGTAGCGACAGGAACAGCAACAACAAGATCAGCGTAACAACCCCACCCACGGTCAGGATCACGGGGTCGTTCAGTGCATATTGTGTTCCTGCAATCTCGATCATGTCGCCTCGGGTGTTCTTGTTTTATTCTCCATAGCCCAACCAAGCCAATGGATCAACTGCGGCCGAACAATCGCTCGATATCGCTCAGCTTCAATTCCACATAAGTCGGCCGCCCGTGGTTGCACTGACCGGAATGGGGCGTGGCCTCCATTTCCCGTAGTAGGGCGTTCATTTCTTCGGCCCGCATACGGCGACCCGACCGGACCGAGCCGTGACAGGCCACCCGGCTGAGGATCGCCTCAATCCGCGCTTGTACCATCTGGCTTTCGCCCTGATCGGCCAGTTCATCCAATATATCAAGGATCATCGCCCGCGCGTCCACCTCGCCCAGAATGGCGGGCGTTTCACGCACAGCGACCGCACCGCCCCCAAAGGGTTCAATCGTCAGACCCAGCTTTGTCAGGTCATCCGCAACCTGCATCAGGCGCGCGCAATCGCTATCGGACAGTTCAACAATTTCCGGGATCAGAAGCGCCTGCGCTGCGACGCCGTTCTCGGCCATCTGGTTTTTGAGCCTTTCATAAACCAGCCGCTCATGTGCCGCATGTTGATCTACGATCACCATGCCGTCTGCAGTTTGGGCGATGATGTAGTTCTCATGCACCTGCCCGCGCGCCGCCCCCAAAGGCAGGTCTTCGACCGGTGTTTCTGGGACCGAAGCCGGTTCGACAATGCTGCCGCTGTAGTCCTGAGACAGTTCGGCAAATCCCGGTGCCTGTGCCTGATACGCCACTTTTCGAGCAGCTGGCGAGGGACGGTCCATCTGATAGACGCGTGCCGGCGCAGGTTGTGCCGGTTCCGGACGCATAGCGCCCAAAGTCGCATTCGCCACTGAGGAGGAGGCCCTGTGCCCGGCCTCGGCCAGCGCGTGCCTCAAGGCCGAGACGATCAACCCGCGCGCGACGCCCGGATCGCGGAACCGGACCTCGGACTTTGCCGGATGCACATTCACGTCGACCAACGTCGGATCGCAGTCGATGAACAATGCTGCTGCCGGATGACGATCCCGGCTGAGGAAATCGAAATAGGCCGCCCGCAGCGCGCCCGTCAGCATCTTGTCGCGCACAGGACGACCATTGACGAACAGATACTGCTCCACCGCCGCACCGCGCGAATAGGTCGGCAAGGCGGCGTAACCGTACAACCGGATCCCCTCGCGCGTGGCATCGATCTGCAGGGCATTTTCAGCAAACTCGCGCCCGATCACGCGGGCCAGTCGGGCGTGAAGCGCGTCAAACAGATCACCATTTTCGCGGTCGGCGCGGAAGGTCACGCGCCCCTCTCCACCACCAGAGACGTCACGCAGAGTGAAAGTTACCGCAGGTTCGGCCATGGCAAGACGTTTGACTGTATCGGAAATCGCCTGCGCTTCAGCCCGGTCGGTGCGCATAAATTTCAATCGCGCAGGCGTGGCGAAAAAGAGATCGCGCAGTTCAACCACCGTGCCAGCACGTAAGGCGGCAGGTTTCACCGCCTCGATCCGACCACCCGCCACATGGACCGAGGCCGCCTCGCCCCCCGGCACCCGGCTGGTAATGGTCAGGCGCCCGACGGCGCCGAGCGATGGCAGCGCCTCACCCCGAAACCCGAAGGTGTGGATATTCAACAAATCGGACCCATCAATTTTCGAGGTCGCGTGGCGCGACAGGGCCAATGGCAGATCCTCAGCGGCAATCCCACAGCCATCATCGGTGACGCGAATCAGCGTCTTACCCCCATCGGCAATGTCGATCGCGACGCGGGTTGCGCCAGCGTCGATGGCATTTTCCACCAATTCCTTGACTGCAGAAGCCGGACGTTCAACAACCTCGCCTGCGGCAATACGGTTGATTGCTGCGTCGTCAAGTTGCCGGATGACCGGTCGATTTTCGCTGATATTGGGGTGTGCCTGCGCCATACCACCAGACCTAGCACATACGCGCGCGATTCTGCCACCGCTTTGGCTTGCATTTAATGTGAGGAGGGGGCGTTCGAACAATCGCACGGTGCCAGCCTAGACTTGCGGTCAGTCTGGGCGCGATTGCTCGAACGATCCGGAGTGAGTGGTGGTCATCCAATAATCAACGGGTCATTTCATACCACGAATACGGTTTCACGATGCGAAGACTCTCTGGGCCTCAAGTCGGGTGGCGAAGTTTGGCCGATACCACGCAGGACCCAGCGGCGAGAAAATGCCGGGTCACGCGGTTCCGGGTGCACCCGCCCGGGTCCGGCACGGCCCCCACAAAGCCGTAAGCGCAAGGATCAGGCCGGACATTGTTGCGATCATGCCCGCAGCACTGACCGCGTCCGCCGCCCCCAGCCAGAGCGGACCATATCCGGCCAGCACATACCCGGAGACGGCCGACAGGATGGCAAAGACGATGCTCCATGCGATCTGGGTTTCCAGCCGGTTGGTCATCATGCGCGCCGCTGCGGGTGGGCAAATGAACATGGCAATCACAATGATCGAACCCACGGCGTCAAATGCCGCCACGGCGGCAATAGCTGCCGTGATCACCAAAGCCATACCCAGAACTCCGGTCCGAACACCAATGGTACGCGCAAACCCTTCGTCAAAGGTGGAAATCTTCAGCGGCCGCCAGAACAGCCATACAAAGACAGATACCGCCAGCAAAGTCAGCGCAATCCGAGGCAATTCCGGCGGCAACCCCGCCAGCGCCACAGGATCCAACACCGAAGACCAGCCCACAGCGTCCAACCAGATCAGGCTTTCCAGATTGCCATAGAGCGCATGTTCAACATCCAAGTGTACGGTCGAAGTATCGGTTTGTTCGAGCAGCAGCACACCGGCTGCAAACATCGTGGTGAAAACCACCCCCATCGCGGCACCCGCCTCGATCTGCCCCAGCCGCCTGACAGCTTCGATCAGAACCACAGCCACCACTGCCGCGCCCGCGGCGCCCAGCATCATTGGCCAGGTCGAAATCGTTCCGGTCAGCAGAAAGGCCACGACAATACCCGGCAGCACCACATGGCTGATCGCATCCCCGATCAAGGCCTGTTTGCGCAGGACCAGGAAGTTCCCGGGCAAAGCGCAGGCGATGGCGGCAAACGTGCCGATCAGCAAGGGTGTCAAAGACAGGGGTACGAATTCTTCACCGCTCATGCCGGAACCTCCTGCGGGCCGCCGATCTGGCGGTCGATCTCAGCGATCTGATCTTGGGTCAGGACGGTTTCGATGTCCCGCAACCCGTCATAGAGCGCAGCCGTTGCCTCATGCATCTGATCAGCCCTGACGATTTCCCAGCGCCTTTCATCGCGCAACGCCTTGGCCGCGCGCGCCTTGCCTGTTTCGGTGGCCACGCCATCCGCCCGCGCCAAACCGGCACGCCGCAAGAGACGCAAGGTCAGTGGCTCATAGATCTTTTGCCCTTGCGCCAGTGCCAGCAGACCCTGCCGAATATGAACCCGGCGCTGGAACCGCAGGTGCCGCAGAACCGCTGCCAGAACTCCACGGACAGGCGCAAGTAACAGTGACAGTGCGAAAAAGCCAAAGCTGACCAGTACAATGATCGGGCCGGTGGGCAGATTGGGGGCCGAGGCTGACATCGCCGCACCCAGATAGCCCGCCAACCCTCCGGCCAGTCCAGCCAGCAGCACCACGCGGTCCGAACGGTCCGTCCAGAAACGCGCCGTGACAGGTGGGATAATCAGCAGCGCCACAATCAGGATCAGCCCGACAATTTTCAGGCCCACCACAGTAACTGCCATGACCAGCCCCATCATCGCCAGATCAATCCGGTGCACCGGCAGGCCCCGGGCAGCAGCGTATTCAGGGTCGAAGGCGACCATGGTCATAGGTCGGCGAATGATCATGACGAGCAACAGCGTCGCTGCCCCACCGATTGCGATGACCAGCGCATCCGCCCACAACATCCCTGCGGTTGAGCCCAGCAGGAACCCTTCCAGCCCGGCCTGACGACCGACGCCCATGGTCTGGATCACGGTCAGCAGAACGATGCCGAGACCGAAAAACACCGACAGGATGGCACCAATGGCGGCATCCTCGGCCAGTCGCGTGTGGCGAGTCAGCCAGTTCATGCAAAGCAAACCGACCCAAGCCGACACCGCCGATCCGGCCAGCAGACCGATCAGATTGCGCCCATCGCCGCCAAGGGCGACCAAAACCATGAACCCAAGGCAGACGCCGGGCAGCGTCGCGTGGCTGATGGCGTCGCTGACCAGCGCGCGTTTGCGCAGGAACAGGAACGTGCCGGTCACACCAGCGGATATACCCAGCAAGGTCGCACCAATCGCGACCAGCGTGGCGTTATAGCCCAGCTGAAGGGTCAGAGCATCCCAAAGCATGATTTACCCCAATGCGCGTGAAATCTGGTCGATTTGGGCTGTGGCCAAACGGCCGCCATACGCCGATTGCAGGGTTTCAGCGGTAAAGGCCTCGGCCACAGTTCCCTCAGCCACTTTGCGGGTATTGATCAGGAATACATGGTCGAAATAATCAGTCACCGTGGCCAGATCGTGATGTACGACGACAACGGTCTTGCCAGCCTCTTTCAGCGACTTCAACACTGCGATTATTGCTTTTTCTGTCGCGGCATCGACACCGGCAAAGGGCTCATCCAGCAGATAAAGATCGGCATCCTGCGCCAGAGCACGCGCAAGGAAAACGCGCTGTTGCTGGCCGCCTGAAAGCTGACCAATTTGGCGGTCGGCAAAATCGCGCATCCCGACCCGGTTCAGGCAGTCCATAGCCCGGGACATATGCCGAGCACGGACGCGGCCCAACAACCCCAGCTCGCGGGACAGGCCCATCAACACAACGTCAATCACACGCGTCGGGAAATCCCAGTCGACGCTGGCGCGTTGTGGTACATACGCGATCCTGGCACGCTGTTTCTCAAGCGGTTCACCAAAAACCGAAACCTGCCCGGACAGGGGTGAGACAATACCCAGCGCCGCCTTCAGAAGCGTAGACTTCCCCGCCCCGTTTGGTCCGATGATCGCCGTCATCGCGCCGGGCTGCACGGTCATATCCACCGAAAACACGGCGGGTTTCTGACCGTAAGAAACAGTCAGACCGCGAATGACCAGAGGGCAGTCCTTTGTAGTTTTCTCAGCAACCGAAGCACCCTGATGCGCAGCCAGCGACAGCATCGTTCAGGACCCCGCCGACAATTTGCCGTTCATGCCATGCTCGGGCACGTCTGCGCCCAACGCCCCGGCAATCACAGAGATGTTGTGATCCAGCATCCCGATATACGTACCCTCGTACGTGCCCGGTTCACCCATCGCGTCGGAATACAGCTCTCCACCGATGCCAACATCATGGCCTTTGGCCGCGGCCCCTTCGATCAGCGCGCGCATGGACCGATCAGAAACCGAGCTTTCGACAAACACCGCCGTCAGCTGTTGATCTACCAAGGTATCGACCAGTTCGCCGATCCGGTTCAAACCGGCCTCGGACTGGGTCGAGATGCCCTGAATGCCAAGCACTTCATAGCCGTATTCCTCACCGAAATAGCCAAAGGCGTCATGCGCCGTTACAAGCACACGGTTGTTTTCCGGCACGTCGGCCAGCACTTGTTTGCCGTAGGCTTCCAACTGATCAATCTCGGCCAGATGTGTCTGCGCGTTCGCGGCGAAAAAATCAGCAGCTTCGGGGCGCGCGTCTGTCAGGGCTTTTTGAACTTCGACCACCACATCGCGCCAGACGGCCGGGCTCATCCATACATGCGGGTCATACTTGTCGGCATAATCGTCATGTGCGCGCAGCTTGGACTTATCGACACCCTCGGCAACAGCCACGACCGGACGTTTGCGCCCAAGATCATGGAAAAAGTTTTCCATCTGCGCTTCAAGGTAAAGACCGTGCCACAGGATCAAATCCGCCCGGGTCATAGCCACGATATCGCTGCGGGTCTGACGGTAAGCATGCGGGTCGACGCCCGGGCCCATCAGGCCTTTGACCTCCACCCGTTCCCCACCGATCTGACGCGCCGCATCAGCGATCATGCCTGTGGTTGCAACCACTTTCAGCGGTGCCTCGGCCCAGGCTGTGACCGGCAAAGCGGCGGCAAAAGCCAAAGCCGCAAGAAAACTACGACGAATCATTTCTGACCCCATTTAGGTATCCTCTTGAGAATGAATATGCGAACCATTCGCAACTAAGTCAACGTCATTGCGAATTATTCGCAAGAAAACATTAAATTTGTCCATTTGGTCAAAAAAATTGCACGCGCAAGGCCGCCGTGCCTTCCAATTAGCGCCAAGCCGTGCGAATTTGGCGCAAACCTCCCAAAGGATGTGAAGATGGAAACGCAGAGCTCAGAAAGCCCCGTGCGCACCGCGCATCTGCCGCAAGTGACCGAGCCTAGAAACCCTGGAATGGAATTGGATCTGGACTGGGTACGCGCCGTGCAGGTCAATACTTCGGCCATTGAACGCCGCGCCGCGACCCTGCCCGGTCGTCGGTCTGTCAAAAAAGAGTATCAGGCCGCATGGCTGTTGAAGGCGGTCACGATGATCGACCTGACCACCCTGTCGGGTGACGATACGGTCGGACGTGTGCGCCGTCTGTGTGCCAAGGCACGGCAACCCGTTGCACCTTCGGTTCTGAAAGCGCTGGATATGCCGCCTATCACAACCGGGGCCGTTTGCGTCTATCACGACATGATCGAAACCGCCGTGGACGCTCTGCATGGCACCGGCATCCCTGTTGCTGCGGTTTCCACCGGCTTCCCGGCAGGTTTGTCGCCATTCCATCTGCGCGTGGCCGAGATCGAAGAAAGCGTGAAGGCCGGTGCCGAGGAAATTGACATCGTGATCTCGCGCCGTCACGTCCTGTCTGGCGACTGGCAAGCTTTGTATGACGAGATGAAGGCCTTCCGCGTCGCCTGCGGCGATGCGCATGTCAAAGCCATCCTCGCCACCGGAGAGCTGGGCAGCCTGCGCAACGTCGCGCGCGCCTCGCTGGTCTGCATGATGGCCGGGGCGGATTTCATCAAGACTTCAACCGGCAAGGAAAGCGTCAACGCCACCTTGCCTGTTTCGCTGGTCATGATCCGCGCGATCCGCGACTATTATGACCGAACCGGATACCGGGTCGGCTATAAACCGGCAGGCGGCATCTCGAAAGCCAAGGACGCGCTGGTTTATCTGTCGCTGATCAAGGACGAACTGGGCGACCGCTGGCTGGAACCTGACCTGTTCCGCTTTGGCGCGTCATCGCTGCTGGGCGATATCGAACGGCAATTGGAACATTATGTAACGGGCGCGTATTCCGCCGGTTACCGTCACTCTATGGGCTGAGGACAAGAACAATGACAGTCAAAGAGATTTTCGAAACCATGGACTATGGCCCCGCCCCCGAAAGCGCGGCTGAAGCGCTGGCCTGGCTAGTCGATCAGGGCGACAAGTTCGGTCACTACATCGACGGTGCCTTTACCAAGCCGGGTAAGGGGTTTGAGAGCCGCAACCCAGCGACCGGAGAGGTGCTGGCTAAGCTGACACAGGCGAAACAAGCCGATGTGGATGCCGCCGTTACTGCCGCACGTAAAGCGCAGCCGAAATGGGAGAAGCAGGGCGGCGCAGGCCGCGCTAGGTACCTCTATGCCATCGCGCGCCTGTTGCAGAAGCATTCGCGTTTGTTTGCCGTGCTGGAAAGCCTCGACAACGGCAAACCGATCCGGGAGTCACGTGATATCGACATCCCGCTGGCGCAGCGGCATTTTTACTATCACGCGGGCATGGCGCAGCTGATGGAAAGCGAACTGCCCGATGCCGAGGCGTTGGGTGTCTGCGGGCAGATCATCCCGTGGAACTTCCCCTTGCTGATGCTGGCGTGGAAGATTGCCCCGGCACTTGCGATGGGCAACACCGTGGTTCTGAAACCAGCCGAGTACACTTCGCTGACCGCACTTTTGTTTGCTGACATTTGCACGCAGGCCGGGCTGCCCAATGGCGTGGTCAACATCGTCACTGGTGACGGCGCAGTGGGCGAGATGATCGTGAACGCGGATGTGGACAAGATCGCCTTTACCGGCTCGACAGTTGTGGGCCGCCGCATCCGTGAAGCAACCGCGGGTTCCGGCAAGGAACTGACATTGGAGCTGGGCGGCAAGTCGGCCTACGTCGTCTTTGATGATGCCGATATCGACAGTGCCATCGAAGGTCTGGTCGACGCGATCTGGTTCAATCAGGGGCAGGTCTGCTGTGCCGGCTCACGCCTGTTGGTGCAGGAAGGCATCGCTGATCGTTTCCATGACAAGTTGCGCGCACGGATGGACAAGCTGCGCATCGGCGATCCGCTGGATAAATGCATTGATGTGGGCGCGGTTGTAGACCCGGTCCAACTGCAAACCATCAAAAGCATGGTCGAAAGCAACACCGCTGGTCACGTGCACCAAGCCGCGTGCGATCTGCCGGCGAACGGGTGTTATTACCCCCCGACGCTGATCTCGGGCCTCGAAACTTCCGACCCGCTAATGCAGGAAGAGATCTTTGGCCCCGTGCTGGTGTCCTCAACCTTCCGTACACCGGAAGAGGCGGTCGAACTGGCCAACAACACCCGTTACGGGCTGGCCGCGACGGTCTGGACCGAGAATGTGAACCTGGCGCTGGATATCGCACCTAAGTTGGTCGCGGGCGTGGTTTGGGTGAATGCCACCAACCTGTTCGACGCGGCAGCCGGATTCGGTGGCGTGCGCGAAAGCGGCTTTGGCCGTGAAGGCGGCTGGGAAGGTTTGACCGCGTACACCAAGCCCAAAGGCAAAGCTAAGCCATTGGCGAAGGTCGAAGCGGGGACCGGCGAAGGCGCTCCGGTCGATCCGATTGACCGTACCGCCAAGATGTATGTCGGAGGCAAGCAGGCGCGGCCTGATAGCGGCTATTCGAAACCCGTCTGGGGTAAATCCGGGCTGTTGGGCCACGTGGGCCTCGCCAATCGCAAGGACGTCCGCAATGCAGTTGAAGCTGCGGCAGGGGCCAATGGATGGTCCAAGACCACCGGCCATCTGCGGGCACAGATCCTGTATTACATCGGCGAAAACCTCTCGGCCCGTGCCGATGAATTCGCCGCGCGCATCGACGCAATGACCGGCAAGAAGGACGGCGCGAAAGAGGTCGAGGCTTCAATCCAGCGTCTGTTCACAGCCGCAGCCTGGGCCGACAAGTACGACGGTCAGGTGCACGGCGTTCCGATCCGTGGCGTGGCGATTGCCATGAAGGAATCCGTGGGTGTCATCGGCGCGCTGTGCGCGGATGAGGCACCTCTGTTGGGTCTGGTCTCGGCCATGGCCCCGGCGATTGCGATGGGGAACCGGACAGTCCTGGTGGCTTCGGAGCCCTACCCGCTGGCAGCGACTGATTTCTACCAGATTCTCGAGACGTCGGACGTCCCCGCTGGCGCGGTCAACATCCTGACCGGCAGCCACGCGGAACTGGCGAAACCGCTGGCCTCGCACCTGAACGTCGATGCAGTCTGGTCGTTCTCATCCACCGACCTGTCGAAAGAGATCGAGGTCGTTTCGGCCGGGAACCTGAAACGGACCTGGGTGAATAACGCGACGGCAATCGATTGGGGCGTGGACCATTCTCGCCGCTTCCTGCAGGCTGCGACCGAAGTCAAAAACATCTGGGTGCCCTACGGCGAGTAGGGCTCCCCGCCAAGGGAGGCCTACATGGACTTTTCAGGAAAAACCGTCATCGTCATTGGCGGAACCAGCGGTATCAATCGCGGCATTGCCGAGGCCTTTGCGACCTCGGGTGCCAAACTGGCCGTCGCCAGCCGGTCGCAGGAAAAGGTCGATGACACTGTTGCCGCGCTGAAAGAAGCGGGCGCACAGGACGCCATCGGCGCGGCGTTCGATGTACGTGACCCGGAGGCCGTGGCAAACGGGCTGAAACAGTTCCACGACGCGTTCGGTGACTTCGACGTGCTGGTATCGGGCGCGGCGGGCAACTTCCCGGCATTGGCGGCAGAGATGTCGGTCAATGCGTTTAAGACCGTGATCGATATCGACCTAATGGGCACGATCCACGTGATGAAGGGGGCCTATCCTTTCCTCAAGCGTCCGGGTGCCAGCATCATCAACATCTCGGCCCCGCAATCCTATCTGCCCTATGAAGGTCAGTCCCACGTCTGCGCCGCAAAGGCAGGCGTGGATCAAATCACCCGCACCCTGTCGATGGAATGGGGTGTCGAGGGTATCCGTGTGAACTCGGTCGTGCCGGGTTTTATCGAGGGCACTGAAGGGGCCAAGCGTCTGGCCCCTACGCCAGATGCCGGAGAAGCGTTGCGCAAGGACGTCCCCTTGGGCCGTTGGGGTCAGCCGCAGGACGTGGCGAACGCCTGTATGTTCCTAAGCTCCGACCTGGCCAGTTATATCAGCGGCACGGTATTGGCCGTAGACGGCGCGCTGTACCAGCGTGGCTCGGGCAAGTTCGGCCAGATGATGGGGCAAATGTTGCGCGCGCAGGCGAAAGCACGCTCATAAGACCCATTAACCTGTGAGGTTGTTCATTTACGGCTTCACGTAATTGGCACAGCGTAAGACCCATTCATTGCGAGGGTGGGTCCTTACATGCTGAATAGTCCATTTGAATTTACCGAGTTTGTCGAATTGGCCACCATGATCGGCGTAGCCGGGGCTGGCCTTTACATTCTGAACTACTTTTTACTGCAAATCGGCATAGTCCGCGGCAATGGCGTGCTCTACCCGGTTCTGGTTATCGTTGCAGCAACCTGCGTTCTGATCAGCATGGTTGAAGAATTCAATCTTGCCGGTTCGATCATACAGATGGCCTATATCGCGATCTCGGTCATCGGATTGCTGCGCGGATACCTTTCGCGGCATCTCATTCGCTTTTCCGCAGCCGAGCGCCAGTTCATCTCGCATCATCTTGGGTCACTGAAACCGCATCATGCCCGAAAGCTATTGAACACTGCGTCGGTTCAGGAGTTCGCCAAAGGCGACATTCTGATCGAAGAAGCCAAAACAACAGATTTCCTTGGCTATGTCCTGAGCGGGCGAACAACCATCCTGCAAAATGGTCAGGTCATCAATATTTGCGGCTCGGACGAGACACTAGGAGAGCTGACATTCGGCATTGGCCTACCCGCAACGGCCACCGTTATCGCCTCAGAGCCGACAACTTGCTTGGTGTTCGACAATTTCCGTCTGTCCCGCCTGCTACGCCGCAACCGGCATATCGACGACGCGCTTAAAGCCGCACATTTCAGGCACGCGCGGCAAAAGCTTCTGAGCAGCAACAAGCATACGATTCGGGCACAGAAACAGCCCGTCGCGGCCTGAACGGGTTTAGCCGTCCAGACCCTCGGGCTTGCCGACAATGGTGAAGTGGAGCCCATCAGGGTCCAGCAATTCGCTGGCGACCCGGTTGATCTCTTCCAGCGTGATCGCATTCACCTTGTCGTTGCGGGTGGCGATATAGTCGATGGGCAGGTCTTCCATCTGCATCCCGACCATGATCCCCGCAATCTGGCCATTCCCATCAAACCTCAGCGGGTAAGCGCCCGTCAGGTAGGTTTTGGCATCGTCCAGTTCTTTCTGGGTCACACCTTCGGACGCGGCCCGTGCCCACTCGGCGCGGATCACTTCGACCGCTTCGGCAATGCGATCATTGCTGGATGAAACGGATCCCAGATAGACCGAGGCCAGATCCTTGGGCACCAGGTAAGTGCCGACGCCATAGGTCAAGCCGCGCTTCTCTCTTACCTCCTGCATCAGGCGGCTTTCAAACCCGCCCCCGCCAAGGATGTGGTTCAGGATAAAGGCGGCAAAGAAATCGGGATCATCGCGGTCAATGCCCGCATGTCCGAACAGGGCCACAGATTGCGGCGTGTCGAACTCGACCACGCTCACGCCACCAGGAATGGACACATCGGCACGTTCAGGGATCGGCTTGCCTGTTTCCGGTAGGTCGGCCAGCAGTTTATCCAGCAACGCGCCCAGCTCTTCGGGGGTGATGTCACCCACTGCGCCGACATACATCCGGTCTTGGACAAAGACATCCTCATAGGCGGTGACCACGTCATCGCGCGTCAGGGCGGTCACGCTTTCGATCGTACCCTTACCTTCGGTGCCGTAAGGGTGATCGCCGTAGGCCATTTGGGCAAAGTTACGACCCGCAATGTCATTCGGGTCGGTTTGATCGGATTTAAGGCCGGACAACACCTGCGCCTTTACCCGGTCCACTGCATCCTGATCAAAGCGCGGCTCGTGAATGGTGGTGCGCAGCAAGTCGATCACGTCGTCCCGGTTCTCGGTCAGGAACTGCGCGGTGATCGACACCGAGTCATCGGTTGCACCGTACCGGAACGAGGCCGCCAGCGATTCCAGCTCACGCGCATAGGTGCGGGCATCCATGTCGCCTGCGCCTTCCTCAATCAGGCCGCTCATCAGGTAGACCGCACCGCGTTTGTCCGCGTCATCCAGCGATGTGCCGCCGCGAAAACGCAGCTCCAGCGCGGTGAAGGGGATCGAGTGATCCTCGACCAGCCAGGCGGTGATACCACCAGGAGAAGTAACCTCTTCGATCTCGATATCGGCCCACACGGGCAGAGCGACAACGAACGCGATCAGGGTTGCGAATATCCGTTTCATTGCGTCACCTCGTCATCGCGCATTAGCCAGCCGGTGACCGATGTTTCCGGTTGTATTACCTCGCGGGCAGCGGCGATGATCTCATCCCCAGTGACAGCTTGCAGAATATCGGGCCAGGCCTGCACGTCCTCAACTGTCAGGCCGCTGGTCAGTGCGCGGCCATAGCGGTTGCCAATCCCATCCACATTGTCGCGCGCATAGGTCTGCGACGCCCGCAGCTGCATCTTGATCCGGTCAAGGTCTTCTTCGTTCACACCCTCAGCAATGAAGTCGGCAACCACCTGATCCATTGCATCTTCGGCCTCTTGCAGGGAAACGCCTGCAGCCGGGACGACGATCAGGTCAAAGGTCGTATCATCCAGCGAGACACCCCGATAGAACGCCCCGGTGTAGACAACCTTCTGCTGCTCGAACTGCAGCTTTTCGTTCAGGTAGGATGTCGTGCTTCCGCCCAACAGTTCTGCCAACAAAAACAGAGCAGCCGCTTTTTCCTGTTCGCCCGGATCACGCTCGGGTGCCAGATAGCTGCGCTGCACATAGGGCTGCGACACGCGCGCGTCTTTGTATGTCAGACGGCGTTCTGCCGTTTGCGGCGGTTCCTGCGACCGGACCCGTTCTGGCAGGTCAGGGTTGGCGGGGATCACGCCGTAATACTGCTCGGCCAGCGATTTGACCTCGTCAGGTTCGACATCACCGGTGACGACCAGAATGGCGTTATTGGGCGCGTAGTGGGTCTGGTAGAAGGACAGCGCGTCCTCCATGTCCAGCGTTTCCATCTCGTGCCGCCAGCCGATGATTGGCACGCCGTAGCGATGGTTGAGGTATTGCGACGCGCTCATCTGTTCACCGAACAGGGCACGCGGGCTGTTGTCCGTGCGCTGGTTGCGTTCCTCAAGGATCACGTCGCGTTCGGTGACAATATCATTTTCGCTCAGGCGAATATTGCGCATCCGATCCGCTTCCATCCGCATCATCAGTTCCAGCCGGTCGGCGGCAACGCGTTGGAAATACGCGGTATAATCATACGAAGTGAACGCGTTGTCGGTACCGCCATTGGCCGCAACGGTGGCCGAAAATTCGCCCGGGGCCAAAGTGTCAGTGCCTTTAAACAGCAGGTGTTCCAGGAAATGCGCCACGCCCGATGATCCCACGGGCTCATCTGCTGACCCTGCGCGATACCAGACCATATGCTGCACAACCGGTGCGCGGTGATCTTCGATCACGACGACATCCATGCCGTTGTCCAGCGTAAAGGTCGTGACCGCTTCGTGCCCCTCGCTTGCAGCAAGAGGGGTTGCGGCCATCAGGGCTGCCGACAATGCCAGGGCCCGAACCATAGGGCGTCCTCCGTTTGATTTATGCTGTTCAAACTACGGTGGCACCACGCGGGTTCAAGGCCAATGACGAAAAGTTAAAGATTATTCATCTACCGGTGGCGCCGATGGTGTTTCGATCCCGGCTTGGCGTGCAGCCTCATTCTGACGGTCGGGGTTCAACGTTTCGCGGCGGTAGACCTGCGAATACCGATCCACGTTGAACAAGCGCAAGCGCGTCAGGCGGCTCTGCTTTCTGCGGAATTCTGCATCCTCGGCATCAACCACCTGCCGGGCATTTGCCGGAACCCCATACCGGCTGGAGGCCGTCACAAGGGCCGCGTCCGTGGACGGGATGGCCGTATTTGCGTTCAGCGAAGATTCGTTTCCGCCAAGGGCAACGACAGCTTCGGCCTTAGGGTTCGGATCGGTCAGGTTCTCACCACCCAGCGTGGGCGCAGGCAGAAAAGCGTAATCCTTGGGCTGAGTCAGTGGTTTGACAGGCAGGACCGAGAATTCGTCCGGCCCCTGCCCGGGCGCTTCCAAGTGGCGCAATCCGATATCGGAACAGCCCGCAGCCGCAAAGGCCAATGTCAAAGCAAATATGGAACGCGGCAGCCGCATCAGAGTCTCCAGCCTGTTTCAGGCGCTTTTATCGCATTTCAAATGACACGTCACGAGGCCTTTTTGCCTTCGAACAGCACCAGACCAATCGCTCCCGCGAAAATGAACACATCAGCAAGGTTGAACACGAAAGGGTTGTTGATGCCGCAACAGGACATGTTCAGGAAGTCCAGAACATAACCATAAAGCAGGCGATCCACGACGTTGCCCAGCGCCCCTCCAATCAGCAACCCGCCGCAAACCAGCATCAGTTTCGACGGGGCTGTGCGCATAAGCCAGATCAGCACACCGATTGCGATGACCATGGAAACACCGATCAACGCCCATCGGGCAGCATCGGTATTGCCCTGAAACAAGCCGAAATTGATGCCCCGATTCTCACCGTATTTGAACACCAGCAGCGGCGGTAGGACATCAATATTCCCTTCGGCTACGCGCATCACGTGAACGACCAGATTCTTGCTGATCTGGTCGATCAGTAACGCAGCCAGTGCGGCCCAGAGAAGCAGACGAAAGCGCATCAGTGGCGGAAGTGGCGCATGCCGGTAAAGACCATGGCCAGACCGGCCTCATCCGCGGCTGCGATCACCTCGTCATCGCGCATCGAGCCACCCGGCTGGATAACACAGGTCGCGCCGGCCTCGGCGGCTTCCATCAAACCGTCCGGGAACGGGAAAAACGCATCCGACGCCACGGCGGAACCGATTGTCAGTGGTTGGGCCAAGCCCAGAGCATCGGCCATGCGCTCGGCTTTCTTGGCTGCAATCATCGCCGAGTCCAGGCGGCTCATCTGTCCGGCACCCACACCCACGGTTGCTCCGTCTTTGACATAGACGATGGCATTGGATTTGACGTGTTTCGCCACTTTCCACGCAAACAGAAGATCGCGCATCTGTTCCTCGGTCGGGGCTTTCTTGGTGACGACCTTCAGGTCATCCAGGCCGACAAATCCGTTGTCCTTATCCTGCACCAGAAGGCCACCAGCTACCTGACGGACGGTTTTGCCACCTGCGGTCACGTCCGGCAGACCATCGGTTGTCAGCAGACGCAGGTTCTTTTTGGCGGCAAAGATTGCCTTGGCCTCATCCGACGCACCCGGAGCGATCACAACTTCGGTGAAAATTCCGGTGATTTCCTGCGCGGTTTCGGCATCCAGCGGCTGGTTCAGCGCAATGATCCCGCCAAAGGCCGAAGTGCGGTCACAATCAAACGCGGCCTTATAGGCCTCGATCAATGTCGCGCCCTTGGCAACACCGCAGGGGTTGGCATGCTTGATGATCGCGCAGGCTGCGCCTTGCGGCGGATCGAACTCGGCAACCAGCTCGAATGCCGCGTCCGTGTCGTTGATGTTGTTGTAGCTCAGTTCCTTGCCCTGGTGCTGTACGGCGGTCGCGACGCCGGGGCGGTTGGTGCCATCAGTATAAAATGCTGCCTGCTGATGGCTGTTTTCGCCATAGCGCAGGGTCTGTTTCAACTCACCGGCAAAAGCGCGACGGCGCGGGGCCTCGGCGGCCAGCGCATCGGCCATCCAATTCGACACGGCCGCGTCATAGGCAGCGGTACGAGCATAGGCCGTCTGCGCCAGGTTCTGACGGAACGCATAGGATGTCTGCCCATCGTTAGCCGCCAGCTCAGCCAGCAGCAGGTCGTAATCCTGAACATCCACAACCACATTCACAAAAGCGTGGTTTTTCGAGGCCGCGCGGATCATCGCCGGGCCACCGATATCGATGTTTTCGATGCATTCGTCGTAACCCGCACCTTTGGCTACCGTGGCCTCGAACGGATAGAGGTTCACCACCAGCAGGTCGATCGCGCCGATGCCATGTTCGTCCATCGCCGCCACGTGGCTGTCATTGTCGCGCAGGGCCAGCAGCCCGCCATGCACCATCGGATGCAGCGTTTTCACGCGGCCATCCATCATCTCGGGGAAGCCGGTAATCTCGCTGACATCCTTAACCGCAAGCCCTGCATCGCGCAGCGCCTTGGCTGTACCTCCGGTAGACAGCAATTCGACCCCACGCTCGGCCAGTGCCTTTCCCAGCTCGATCAGCCCGGTCTTGTCGGAAACGGAAAGCAACGCGCGGCGCACGGGGTGAAGATCGGTCATGGGGTCAAAGGTCCTTTTGGCGTCAGTCAAACTCGGGCTCGTCCCGGTGTATATCCCGCACGGCATAGGCTGTGTCCTGGGCCTTGCTCAGCGTCCACCGGATGCGCGTCGCATACTCCATTGCGCGGCCAGATAGAACGATCTGTTTTGTCGCGCGTGGTTTTAAACGCCCGTTTTCCAAATAAACGCTTGGTTCTACAGACAATTTTCCGACGCCGTCATGGCGAAAAACCCAGATCTCACCACTTTTCAGCGCCATCGACACCGCAGCGCCCCCCAGATCCAGTGCCGCATCCACGTCCGGATGCAGGTGAAACCGGATGTCAAAGGCGATGCCCTTCAGGCCCGAGGCGTCCATCGCCTTGTCAAATTGGCGCTTCGCCTTGTCGGTGGCCGTCAGCAGAATATCCTCGCAGGCCAGCTCACGCCCATCAAAGCGCAGCTCAAAGGTACGCGCATGAGTCAATCCGAAGACCTTGGTATACCCGTCATGCCCGGCCATGAATCGCGTGCCTTCAAAGGCATCCTCGAAATCAATGGGAACCTCATGCGGCGCATCCACCAGTGCCTCGCGTTCGACTCCCTGCGTCGGTGGCGCCAGCCGAGCGCTTGAATACCCATCAAGGCACAGTGTCGAATGCGACGGTGTCGCCCGACCCGCACGCCGCCATTCCGTCCCAAAGCTTTCGCCCGATCCGCAATTGACCACCAGTGGTCTGCGGCCCGACGTCAGTTCGAAAGCGAGGGTCGAAGCATGGGCGTTGTATGACGCCGCCCCCTTGGGTGGAGTGGCGGCATCCACAATCACGCTGGTTCTGGCCGCATAAAGTCGGGCAAATCCCATGGACAGCCCCGTGGTGTGATGTGGCCTGACACCGCTTTGCGCCAGTGCCTGATCCAAACGCCCTTCGACACCGCGCCCACCGCCGTGAAACCGGGCCAAAGCCCCGTCCGCATGGCGCAGGCTGCGCAAGGTGGGGGCCATGCGTTTGATGGCACTTGCCTGCGCCCCGGGCGTGCCCCGGCCCAACGCGCTGAGCGCAGCCGAGGTCCATGAAAGCAGCATAAAGACCTCAAGCAGCTCTTCGGGGTTGCGGGTTGGGATACTGCCCTGTTCGTCTACCTGACTGTCACACTCGCGTGCCAAAGCACGAAGGGCAGGATCAGCCATTTGCTCCAACCCCTCCAGCGCCAGACCAGCCTGCACCAGCCCGGCAAGCGCCTCAAACCGGGGAAGACCGGGAGTCGCTGCCTTCCAGCGCTTGGACAAAAACCATGTCTGTTGGGCCAACGAACGAAAAAACATCCTGCTTTGGTGTTCATCTGCGCCGCGCAACAGGAAAATCGCATGGTTGATCCAGCGTATAACGCGTCGACCGGTCAGATCAGGTGCCCAGCCCGGCCCCTGACCGCGGCCATGCGCGTTAATCCAGCCCCAGACCCACCGCTGGGCCTTTTCACGCGCGCGCATATCGCCAACAGCCGCCAGATCGTCGAGCCAGGCAAAGCCGTGGCGTTCATTGTCAAACCCGGTACTGGGCGCGGTCACATCCCACAGCTCGGTATCCTGAGCTTCGACCAGATAGCCTG
Source organism: Ruegeria sp. YTSC004 (assembly GCF_059609805.1). Taxonomy (NCBI): domain Bacteria; kingdom Pseudomonadati; phylum Pseudomonadota; class Alphaproteobacteria; order Rhodobacterales; family Roseobacteraceae; genus Ruegeria; species Ruegeria sp. YTSC004. The sequence goes on along the minus strand of NZ_JBXWMJ010000003.1, from coordinate 332,031 downwards.
CGAACAGCAGATTTCCGGCGACCAACTGACGCCCGCGCGCAAATGAGCCGACCGTGCGTGGCTCCGGATCGCCAACAAACCCCGAGACCGCTTTGCGTCGCTGACTGAGCCGCGCGTAGAGACGGTTCTGAAACCGTGTCCACTGATTGGTCATGGTATCTGTCTTCGACATGACGCTCGTTACTCTGCCCCTTGCGCTCTGCTGGCGCCTGAGACCCAACGATAGACCGGGGCGATCGTCAAGTCATCGAAAAGCATGCAACTACGCCGATTTGTTCAGGCGCGCGATGTAGAACCCATCCATTCCACCAAGATCAGCCCAGTAATCGGGCCGCAGACGCAGGCCGCCTTCCTCGGTGATCCATTCGGACTCGATTCCGGCAATGTTCAAAGCCGCCCGATCCACCGACATATCGGGGTGTTGGTCCAGCGCTTCTTCGACCTGCACCTCGCCCTCATCCGGCAGGAGAGAGCAAGTGCAATAGACCAGCCGCCCGCCGGGTTTCAGCAAGCTCCAGGCGTGGGCCAGCATCCGGGCCTGCAGCTCGATCAGCTCACCGAATTCCGATCCGTCTTTGGCAAAAGGCAAGTCAGGGTGCCTGCGGATCGTTCCCGTGGCAGAACACGGCGCGTCCAAAAGGATGGCGTCATACTGGCCCTGATGTTCAAGCGCGTCGCCCGCGACGACAGTGGCAGTCAGTCCGGTGCGTTTGAGGTTCTCATGCACCCGCGCCAATCGCGATTCAGAGACGTCGAGCGCCGTAACATCGGCCCCAGCCGCCGCCAGTTGCAGTGTTTTTCCACCCGGAGCGGCACAAAGGTCGAGGATTTTTTCGCCCGATTTCGGAGCAAGTATGCGCACTGGAATAGCGGCCGCCGCGTCCTGCACCCACCAATCACCTTTGCCATAGCCCGGAAGGGCGGTGACCTGACCGGCATCGTGCAGCCGCATCGAACCGGTAGGCAGGGCCTCACCCGGTCCGCTGGCGCCCGGCTTCACAGACAGGTCAAGCGGTGCGCCAGCAAATTGCGCCTTTTCCATTCCCACGATTGCATCCTCACCCCATGCCATGATCAGCGGATCACGCAGCCATTCGGGCAAACGCGGCACGCGCATTTTGGGCCATGCATCGGGGCCTTCGGCGGCCACTTTGCGCAACACGGCATTCACTAGGCCTTTCAGCCGCCCGTGCTTGCGTGAACGCCCTACGATGTCGACCATTGAATTCACAACACCATGTGCCGCTTCACCGTGGCACAGCTCGACCGCGCCAAGGCGCAGGGCGTTATGCACGGTCAAAGCCGGCGTGCGGTTCAGGTGGTTTTCCAGCAGACGATCCGCACGCTCCAATCCGCGCAGGGTTTCCAGCGTCAGGCGTTGCGCCCGCGCGCGATCTTCAGGGGCCAACCGGTCCAGCGCGCCTGCGGCCAGACATTCGGACAGCAGGCGCCCTTCGCCCAGTATCTGATCCAGCAGATAGATCGCGCTGCGTCGGGCCGCTGTTGCGTTGTCGGACATGGAATCGCCTTTGAATTAATCCTCGCCCGCATTGCCAATAGCGGACGCGGGCGTATATCAAGCCCATGCACGGAAAGGAACCCGATGTCATGAGTAACGACCGCAAAGACCTGCCGCCTGCTGCCCAGCGCGCCCTTGCCGAAGCTGAAGAGCGGCGCCGCAAAGCCGAGGCTGAGGCAAAAGATATGCCCAAGGAACTGGGCGGTCGCGACGGCCCCGATCCGGCCCGGTACGGTGATTGGGAGAAGAAGGGCATAGCGATCGATTTCTGATCGCCTATCCCCGCAAAGCTTCCAGAAAATCCGCGATCAGAGCGCGCTGTTTCTTGGATTTCGCCCGTTCCTCGGGCCAGGTCAGCCAATACCCATCCTTCGTTTTCAGCTCTGGTAGGCGTAACCGGCGCAACCGTCCGTCCTGCAGATCCGCCTTGGCCAAGGGCACCGACCCCAACGCTACGCCCATGCCCTGACGTGCCGCAGACAACGCGTGTTCCATTGAATCGAAGCTGATGTTCGACGTAGTCACATCGCCCTGATCTGCCTTTCGCGCCCAATCTCGCCACCCCGGTCGTTCTCCGCGCAGATCAATCAAAGGCGCGCCCCATTCCACGCCCGGTGCCGCCATAGGCACCAGCACTTCAGCTGCAATCAATTCGGAATCCCGCCCCGGCCAAGCGCCCCGACCATAACGGATCTGTAGCCATGTCCGCTCTTCATCCAGCGACGACCGCCGCGCCACGGAATCGGTCAGAACACGCACCTTCGGCTGCATCTCCTGAAACCGGGCAAGACTTGGCACCACAAGCGCATGGATGTGCGATGACAAACCGGCCACCCGCAATTCGCGCGGGGATTTTCCAAACAGATCCTCGGTATTGCGTTCAAGCGCCTGCAAACTGTCTTGCACCAGTGGTAGGTAGCTTTCGCCTTCGACAGTCAGTGACACGCCACGCGCCTCACGCACAAACAATGTTCGACCCAGCCAGGCTTCAAGGTTGCCGATCCGCTGGCTTACGGCCGCTTGTGTCAGACCAAATTCCCTCGCCGCTGCGGAAAACCCGCCCAGACGCCCCGCCGCCTCAAAAACGCGCAGCCAGTCCAAGGGTGGCAACCCGATCTTTTTCTTAGCCATAAGTTTTTCCAAGCCTCAGCAGAAAGAAGGATTAATTGTCGTAATGCCACAAGGGGCGTATCTCCTCAACCAAAGCCCGCGCTGAACAGGAGACCCCCCATGCTGCGCTTTGCCACCCATGACGCCTCGGTTGTGACCGTAGAATTCGACACCGGCACAAAGGCTCGCTTTCACGCCATCTGGCTACGCGACAACGCGCTGGACCCCGAAACCCGCGCGCCCGGCAATGGCCAACGTCTGATCACCATCGGCGATATCCCCTCAGACATTTCGGTCAGCGCCGCCGAAATCAGCAATGGTGATCTGACAGTCACCTTTCAGCCAGAAGGCAAGATTGTCACCTTTCCCGCCGACTGGCTGGCCGAGCACAGCTATGACCGCGATCAAAACCGCCCCATGGGTCGGACGGCTCCCGGCATCACCACCTGGGGACGCGGCATCGACGCGCCCAGCGCAGATTGGGACGAGGTCCACGCCAATCCCGTCGCCAAGCGTGGCTGGCTGGCTGCGGTGGCCGAATACGGCTTTGCCAAGTTGACCCGCGGACCGACCGAGCCGGAATCCCTGCTGAAAGTCGCTGATCTGTTCGGCTATGTCCGCCAAACCAACTACGGCCCCTATTTTGAGGTCCGGACCGAGGTGAACCCGACCAACCTCGCCTATACCGGCCTTGGTCTGCAGGCGCATACCGACAACCCCTATCGTGATCCGGTTCCGACGCTGCAAATTCTGTATTGCCTGGAAAACAGTGCCGAGGGTGGTGATTCCATCGTGGTTGACGGCTTCCGCGCCGCTGAAAAACTGCACGAACAGAACCCGGAAGGTTTTGCCTTGCTGGCAGGCTATCCCGCCCGGTTCGAATACAAGGGCTCGGACGGTATCTGCCTGCGCTCACGCCGCCCGATGATCGAGCTATCGCCAGATGGTGAATTGGTCGGTATCCGGTTCAACAATCGCTCATCCGCGCCGTTCGTCGACGTGCCCTTTGATCAGATGGAGGCCTACTACGCCGCCTATCGCCAATTGGGCGAGATCATCGACGACCCCGCCATGGGCGTGTCGTTCAAACTGGAACCGGGTGAAAGCTTCATCGTCGACAACACCCGCGTTCTGCATGCCCGTCTGGGCTATTCCGGCGCGGGTTCGCGCTGGTTACAGGGCTGCTATGCCGACAAGGACGGGTTGCTGTCCACATTGGCCGCGATGGAAATGAGTCAACCGGAGGCCGCAGAATGAAGCCCGATTTCTCGACCCTGAGCCGGGAAAATATCGTGGCTTTCATCGGCGATATCTTCGACCGCCGCGGCGGTGAGGAATATCTGGGTGAGCCCGTCACCATGGCTGAACACATGTTGCAAGGTGCAACGATCGCCGAGCAGAACGGCCAGCCCGAGGAAATCATCGTCGGTGCATTGCTGCACGATATCGGACATTTCACGTCCGAGTTCGGCACCTACCACCCGGACGATACCGAAGACCGCCACCATGAGGATGCGGGTGCCGAAGTGCTGGAACAGTTCTTCCCCTCGGTCATCACCGATTGCTGCCGCTATCACGTGGCGGCCAAACGGTATCTCTGCGCGACCAAGCCTGAGTATTTCAACCGTCTCTCCGCCGCCTCGGTCCATACGCTGGAATTGCAGGGCGGGCCGATGAGCGCTGAAGAGGTCGCTGAATTCGAGAGCAACCCAAACCTGAAAGAGATCATCCAGGTGCGCTATTTGGACGAGGCGGGCAAACGGGCTGACATGGAAACCCCCGATTTCACCCATTTCGCACCGATGGTGCAGCGCATGGTCGACAGGCATCTGGGGGCGTCATGAGTGCACCGGAATACATCTTCGAGGCCAGCTCGAAACCGTCACTGCCGTGGCACGAGGTTCCGCTGATCCGGGCCACGGACACGTCGGTCAAAGGCTATGGCTGTTTGGTCGACGATCCCGATATCTTCGAGATTGAAATCACCCGTTGGCCGCAACAAGGCTGGCGACCGATTGACGAGGGAACAGGCGACGAAGGCGGCTGGGTCGAAGGCACGTTCAAATGCGACTGGCGGGGTGACGTGCTCTATGGTGAGAACGAGGCCGTCAAGGGCCACTATGTTCTGGGTTGGTCCGCTGATCCGCAACAGGCGCAGACCGGACTGCAGACGGTACAGCGCGATCAGGTTCTGCTATGGCACATGAACTATCACCCCGATGGCGGACAGATGTTCTGGCCATTGGACAACAAGCCCTTCATCGTGCCTGTCGCGCTGCCCGGCGATAACCTGACGCCAGATAAGGTGGTGGCTTTCTGGTGTGATGGTACGCGTGGCCTCTATATTCATCCCGGTATCTGGCACGAGGGGATTTTCCCGGTCGAAGACAATCAGCGTTTCCTCGACCGGCAAGGCAAGGTTCACGCCCGTGTCAGTGCCGATATCGGGACTGAATTTGGCGTGTATCTCGCCTGCCCGCTCCAGGCCGACAAAATCAAGGACCTATGAATTACTGGGCAAAACGCCAGTATCGCGCATTTTCACAATCCCTTAACCGTTGGCGGCCACATCTGTGATACGCTCGACAGTGTCCAACTCAAAAGGGGAGGGCTCTGATGGGATTGAATAGGCGTCGAGTGGTTCAGCTTGGAACCGCAGCAACGGTCGGAACGCTGTTTCCGGGCGTCGGGGCTGCTGCCACTGACCAGAATGACACGTTCGAACAGGAGTTCGCAAACACGCTCAATCAACTGAGAACCGCGTTCTCCGAGCTTGGTTTTAATGAGGCTGAGTCCCTGTCGCTGGCCTCGGGGGTCGACGACTATAACGGCGGGTTGCGACATGATTTCGATCAGTCCGTTCTGCCTTCGGGCGCTTATGTGATTCAGCCGCTGGCGCGCGTCGCGGACGTTGATGAAAAATCACGCGCAGACGTGTTGCCGATGTTTCACGAGGTCGGCTGTCATCCCGCTGATGCTGATGGGCAAGCCATGACCCGGCTGATGATGCAAATTCTGACTCAGAGCTTTGGCCTCGACCCGTCCCGCATCGCATTTGTCAGTGTGCCGCAAGCCGATGACATGCGCCCGGTGCTGGACGCGTTAGGCTTGCCATTCACCGAAAAGGTTCTGTTGCGCGATGAGGCCGAGGCATTGGCTGCACGCGATGCCTCGGGCTTTTTCTTCCCCGACCCATTTGGTGATGAGTACCTTGTGACAATGGGCGTCTACTATCGGCTGGGCGGCACGGATGAAACGGCCCCCACCGCTTACCCGCCGTCGGACAACTGGACCGAAATCGGTGAGGTTGTGATTGGCGGGCAGGCAGCACCCCTTGGCATATCCATAGGGGCCGAACGCCTGACTTATGCGCGTACAGGCCAATACCCGACCTGGGATCAGCGACTAGGCGCACTGTTTTCCAGGATCGAGGACGAGGGCGCCGAACCGCCCGGTCTTGCGGCGTTCCGTTAGAGGCGCTTAAAGTCCCAGCACATCCACCATGTCATACTGACCAGGCACTTTGCCCTGCCCCCACAGTGCCGCCTTCAAAGCGCCACGGGCAAAGATGGCGCGGTCGGTGGCCAAATGGCGCAGGACGATGCGCTCTCCGGGGGCGGCGAACAGGACGTCGTGCTCACCCACAATGTCGCCGCCGCGAATGGCGTGGAAGCCGATGTCGCCCCGCTTGCGCGCGCCGGTGATGCCGTCGCGGCCCCGGTCAGACACATCTTCCAGCTTCACGCCGCGCCCTTCGGCAGCGGCCTCGCCCAGCATCAATGCTGTGCCCGACGGGGCGTCGACCTTGTGGTGATGGTGCCCTTCGATCACTTCGATGTCGAAATCCTCATCCAGTGCAGCCGCGACTTTCTTGGTCAGTTGCACCAGCAGATTGACGCCAAGACTCATGTTCCCCGCGCGCACGATGACTGCATGGCGTGAGGCTGGTTCCAGCGCGGCGATCTGTTCATCCGACATGCCAGTGGTGCCGATCACATGCACGCAGCGGGCTTGCGCGGCCAGTGCCGCAAACTCCAGCGTCGCCTCGGGCGCGGTGAAATCGATTACGGCTTGCGCCTGCGCAAACGCCTCCAGCGGATCATCGGTGACATTCACACCCAGCGCCTGACCGCCCATCGCCTCGCCCACATCCTGACCGATCCAGTCATGACCCGTCCGCTCGACCACGCCCACCAGACGCGCCTGATCGCTGTCGGTCACTGTCTTGATCAGCATCTGCCCCATACGGCCCGAAGCCCCTGTGATGACGATCCCCGGAATATGGGTCATTGCGCTGGTCCTTTTGTTGAATTCGGCTCAAAGCCTCCTACCCGGTTCGCGCCCGCTTGGCAAAGCCCTGCTTTGCGCTTAGATCGGGGATATGGCAAAGAACAAATTTCACGATGGCCCCGGCCCGTCCCAACGACAGCTGCGCGTCGGCGAACTGATCCGCCGCACCCTGTCCGAAGTTCTGGCACGCGGAGATGTCCACGACCCCGACCTGAACCGCATGTCGATTACCGTAGGTGAGGTGCGCACCTCACCCGATCTGAAGATTGCCACCGCCTATGTGCTTCCCTTGGGCGGCAAGGGGCAGGAGGATGTGATCGCGCTGCTGGCGCGCAACAAGGGTGAATTGCGGCGGGCGGTCGGCAAGAAGGTCGGTCTGAAATTCTCTCCCGATCTGCGGTTCCGGCTGGATGACACGTTTGACCGAATGGATGACACCCGCCGCATGTTCGATCAGGACGCGGTGCGCCGCGATCTGGACGAGTGATCCGCGCATTTGTCATTTTGGGCGCGGCCTTCTGGGCCGCGCAGGCTTCGGCGGTCACATGCGAGAAGGTGACCCATGAGGACAAGCGGTACACCGTATGTGAGGTGGATGCCGCAGGCGAAGAGCTGCGTTTATTTCTCAATGATGAAGAAGGCGACGTGCTGGGCCATTTCTCATCTGTGAACGAGGCACTGGCTCCACAGGGAAAGCGACTGGCATTTGCCATGAACGCGGGCATGTATCATGACGACCGCTCGCCCGTCGGGCATTATGTCGAAGGCGGTCAGGAACAGATGCGCGTGATCCCCAATGCAGGGCCGGGCAATTTCGGGTTGCTGCCGAACGGAGTGTTTTGTATCCGCGAAGGCCGCGCCGACGTGTTTGAAACCTTGGATTATGTGGATCAGGCCCCGCAGTGCCGTTTCGCCACGCAATCCGGCCCGATGCTGGTCATAGATGGTGAACTGCACCCGCGCTTCCTGCCCGATTCGACCTCGCGTTATGTGCGCAACGGTGTTGGTACCAGCGCAGATGGGACACGGGCAGTATTCGCAATCTCGGATGACTATGTCACCTTCCACGAATTCGGCAGCCTGTTCCGCGATGTCCTTGAAACGCCGAATGCTCTGTTCTTCGACGGCAATATCTCCCGGATGTATGAACGCGCAGGCAATCGGTCGGATGTCGGGTTTTCGCTTGGCCCGATTGTGGGCGTGGTCGAAGATACGCCCTGAAATTGACAGTAGCAGAGCGATCCGCTAGGTCGCGCGCCTCGGCAAGATTCAGGGTGTAGAATGGGACGCAAACGCAAGGGTCGCGACATTTCCGGTTGGCTGGTGGTGGACAAGCCCGCGGGCATGACCTCGACTGCAGTAGTCAACAAGGTACGCTGGGCGATGGATGCCAAGAAGGCGGGCCATGCGGGCACACTGGACCCCGAAGCGACTGGCGTACTGGCCGTGGCACTAGGTGAGGCGACCAAGACCGTTCCCTACATCACCGATGCGTTGAAAGCCTACACATTCACCGTGCGTTTGGGTCAGGCCACCAATACCGATGATGCCGAAGGCGAAGTGATTGCGAGCAGCGATGCGCGCCCATCGGATGACGATATCAAACAAGCACTGGCCCCGTTTTTGGGTGATATCATGCAGGTCCCACCCAAGTTCTCGGCCGTGAAAATCGACGGCCAGCGCGCCTACAAGCTGGCCCGCGATGGCGAAGATGTGGAATTGGCCGCACGTCCGCTATGGGTTGAGGAGTTGATTTTGGTCGACCGCCCCGACGAAGACCACGTGACGCTGGAAATGACCTGCGGCAAGGGCGGCTATGTCCGCTCAATCGCCCGCGATCTGGGCGCGGCGCTGGGATGCCACGGACACGTTCGGGAACTGCGCCGCATCTGGTCCGGCCCATTCGATGTCGAAGACGGGTTGAGCATCGAAAAGATCGACGAGATGGCAAAGACCACTGCGCTGGACGACTACCTGCACCCGCTGGAAACCGGCCTCGCCGATCTGCCTGAATTGAAATGCACACCCGAAGGCGCAACCCGCCTGCGCAACGGAAACCCGGGCATGGTTCTGGCCTCGGACGTGGAATACGGCGATGAAGCCTGGGCTTCGCTGGACGGCAAGGCCGTGGCGGTAGGGATCTACAAATCGGGCGAATTGCACCCCAGCCGGGTGTTCGTTACCTAAGCCACGTGCTAGGCGAAGGGCATGATTACCCGAACGCACACCAAGGGCGACGCGCCCTCGACCGCCATCTATTCCGACTGCGAGAAATATCGCTATAGCCTGACCCGTATCTGGGATCCTGCGGGGCGCAAAGCTCTGTTCGTGATGCTGAACCCGTCAACCGCGACCGAAGTTCAGAACGACCCGACGGTGGAACGCTGCGAGCGCCGAGCGCGGGCGCTGGGGTTCGGAGCGTTTCAGGTAACCAACATCTTCGCATGGCGCGACACGGACCCGCGCAAGATGCGCGCTGCTGCCGACCCGGTAGGACCCGAGAACGACGCGGCTATTCTGGACGGCGTGCAATGGGCCGATCAAGTCATCGCCGCCTGGGGCACCCATGGCGCGCATCTGGACCGTGGCCCTGCAGTTGAAACCCTTCTGCGCGACACCAGGCAGCCGCTGTTTCATCTGGGGCTGACCAAGGGCGGGCATCCCAAACACCCGCTTTACATCGCCTATACCCAACAGCCCGAACCTTGGTGATCAACGGTTAACCACAAGTTCAGCTTGGCTTTGACCAACTGACTGATCATATGGGATATTTCACCCTCGGAGCAGTGCGTTCTCGGAGGGTTGCCATGTTTCTGTTCGGATTGCTGAGCCTGGCCGCAATGGGCGGAGCAGCCTATGCGATGGGCTGTATTATCGAGGCTGACGACGACACCGAAGAAGACGAGATCATCGAAGATGAACCGCAAGAGATCTCTGACGGCAGTTATCTCGAGATTGATGAAACCATCGACAAAGTCGAAGAGGCCTCGACTGGGACCATAGTCTCAGAATTCGAAGGCGATTTGGTTGTGGCCGGGGACGACGACACAAACATTCTGACCGGGCAAGATGGCGACGACCAGATCAACGGCTACGGTGGCGACGACACTGTGCTGGGGGGCATGGGCGATGACACTCTGCATGGCGGCGTTGGCGTTGATACAATCCAGGGCGGCGAAGGCGATGATGTTTTGCATGGCGAAAGTAACGATGACGTCCTGTCCGGTGATGATGGCGACGACAAGATTTTTGGTCATTTCGGCGACGACAGGCTGGACGGCGGCGATGGGGATGACGATTTGTACGGCGGTCAGGACAACGACACGCTGACAGGAGGCGCGGGCGAGGATGCGCTGCATGGGGGCTATGGCGACGATGAGCTTGCTGGTGGCGCAGGTGAAGACGTCTTGTTTGGCGGCGACGGTGACGACGTGCTGACCGGTGAGGACGGCGAAAACGAAGACTCCGTGGATTTTCTGAATGGCGGTGCCGGCGACGACATTATAGCTGCCCATAGCGGTGACATCGTGACCGGAGGCGAAGGCGCTGACAGCATCCACCTGAACCCCGAGGAGGATGACGATGCCGTCAAGGTCATGGATTTTGAACCCGGGCAGGACAAGCTGTTGATCTCGTGGGAAGGCGAGGAATATCCGGAGATCAACATTGAAACAGACGCTGAAAACGAAAACCTGACCCGTATCATGGTCGACGGACAAGACGTCGCCCAACTGCTGGGTGCCAAAGGGTTGACCCTGGACGATATCCAACTGATCAACGGTCAGGAACTATCGCAGCTCAATGCGCTGAGTTGAAGCAATAGAATCCCTTTGCCATTTGCTTGAAATCCGCTTATACGCGCCCATCCGCATCGGAATCAGTGCGGTTTTCTCCATGGGCCTGTGCTGGACGACATCCCGGCCTGCGCCATCAACTCTAACCTTTTAAAGGAGACCCCGATGTCGATTACTGCCGCTGAAAAAGCACGCGTCATGAAAGAATTCGGCACCAAGGACGGCGACACCGGTTCGCCAGAAGTCCAGGTTGCCATCCTGACCTCGCGCATCACCACCCTGACCGAGCACTTCAAGACCCACAAAAAAGACAACCACGGTCGTCGTGGTCTGCTGAAAATGGTCGCCCAGCGCCGTAAGCTGCTGGACTACCTGAAGGGCAAAGAAGAAGCGCGCTATCAGGACCTGATCAAAAAGCTGGGCATCCGTCGTTAATTTCGGATCTTACCGCTTTTGGATTTCGGACGCCCGCCCTAATTGGCGGGCGTTTTTTGTTGGATCAGGGAACGCGCGCTCGGAGTAGCGGTATGGTGGGGCTCAATCCGGCTTGCAGTTCACTAACTCTGTCGGCACTATCCCGGGACCTGATCAACAGCTGCTCAATACCTCAGTCCCCCAAGCACACATCCAGTGTGTGACGACAAGTAAAATGGAACCAAATGAAGCTGGAATTTCATCATATTAACCTGGTGGCAGACGACGTTGACCGCCTACACGACTTTTATACAAACGTCTTGGGTTTGGGTGATATTCCGCAGCAGAATTTCCCGCGCTCTGAAGCAACCGAAGACGCCGGTTATGACGGCCAGATCCGCTTTGCAACGGACGGCAGCATGCAGATGCATCTGGCGGAACGGGACTTTGACGTCGCTTTCAAAAATGATCAGTTCATCAATCCAGTGAGCCGCGGACACATTGCGTTCCGAACGGATGATCTTGCCGCTGTCCTGAGGATACTTGATGAAAACGCGGTTCCTTATTCGGACTATGGCACTGCCTTTTCGAAAGAGTGGCACCAAGTGTTCTTTCGCGACCCCGAAGGCAATGTTGTCGAAGTTCACCAACAGGTAGCAACTTTAGGCTGAACCTGAGCCCGAAGTTCCCCGCGCTGTTCAGCTTGTGACGGCGCGCTAGACCATATCGTACTCTACGCTTTTTGCTCCGATGTCGCCCATGTGGCCGGTGATGCGCTGCACCAATTTCTGCCTGGACATATCTGCAAGCGCCTCCGGAAAGCTCTGAAGCTCTTCCTTTCTGGCGACAACTGTCAAAGTGCGCGAAAGGCCCGAGACCGGAAGATCTTTCAACTGCAGGCTCATATTCTCAACCAGACCATCGATCAGCAGTGTTGGCGTCAAAAGGCTGAACCCCTGACCTGCAGAAACACAGGACGTAACCATGCTGGAGCGGTCCGCCTGGATGACCTTGTCGGGCTCAAACCGCAATCGGCGCAGATGCTGCGCAATCTGGCGGCCCGCGTTGGTTGTATCTCCGAACCGCACCAGAGGAAGCCGCGTTTGGATCGCCTCCAGGCTGTCTGTCGGGCCGTCATATGCTTCGGGAAGAACCAGAAGGTATCTTTCGGTCAGAACGTGATGACGCTCCAAGCCATCCATATCCAGAAACGGGTTAGATGTGATCGCGAGGTCCGCTTGTTTCGTCCGCAGCAGGTGTTCATGGTTGCCGCTTTGGCCAGCATGCAGGGTAATATCTTCGACATTGAACTCACGCTGCGCGAAATCGACCAAAGAGGGCGTCAGCGTCGTGGCGATCGAGGCTTGAATGCCGACCCGCAGCAGCGTCAGGGATTTCTGGCCAACGTGGCGCAGCTCCGTTTCCATGTCGGAAAGTGCATCCAGAATTTTCTGCGCTCTTCCATGCAAACGCGCACCCGCATAGGTCAGCCGCGCCGGACGTGTACTGCGATCCAGAAGCACAGTGCCGAAGGCCTTTTCCAGCGCTGTGACGTGCTGGGAAGCCGCCGGCTGCGACAGATTCAGAAGTTTTGCGCCCGCCCGCATCTGACCCGTTTCCGCAACGGCGACGAAAACCTCAAGTGAACGCATCAGACTTGGTGAGAGTTTACGATGACCCAGCATTGCTCATCCTTAGTATAAATAATCTTTATACTGTTGGAATTTTCTTGGTTTACGTCAAGCACTCGGTCAACCCTTTGGCCATGACACGTTCGCGCTCATCTCGACGCCGTAGGGCCGCTGGACCTCGCACTCTTCCCGAGGCGCGCGCGCCGTATATTCTGCGCAAGCTTTCGACTTTCAATGTCCTCAGCGAGGCCGGCCTGCAACAGATCGAGGCCAATGCTGATACCATCCTTGCCGAAACCGGGATGGAGTTTCAGGACGACCCGGAAATCCTGAGCATTTTTGCCGATGCAGGCTGTGACGTCGACGGCTCTCGCGTTCGGTTCGCGCCGGGGTTCTGCCGTAATACGATCATGGCAACCGCGCCAGCACAGTTCGTTCAACATGCCCGAAACCCGGCCAACAACGTTCAGCTGGGCGGCGACGCCAGCGTGTTATGCCCGGCTTGGGGTCCGCCCTTTGTGCACGATCTGGACAGCGGGCGGCGCTATGCCTCGCATCAGGATTTCGTCGACCTGATTAAGCTGCATCACAGCCTGCCCTGGCTGCACCATTCGGGCGGCGTGGTCTGCGAACCGGTGGATTTGCCTGCCAACAAGCGCCATCTCGACATGCTCTATGGCCATATTCGCTATTCTGATCGAGCCTTCATGGGTGCCTTTATCGGGGCCGAACGCGCGGGCCACGCAATCGACATGGCACGAATTGTGTTCGGCGAAGACTTCGTGGCGGAAAACGCCGCCCTGTATTGTGTCTCGAATACAAACGCGCCGTTGGTGATGGACAGTCACATGTCGGGCGCGCTGAAAACCTATGCCCGGGCCGGGCAACCGGTCGCTTGCACCCCCTGGGTTCTGACCGGGGCCATGTCGCCGTCAACCGTTGCCGGGACGCTGGCTCAGGTGCTGGCTGAAACCATGGCAGCAATGACGCTGACCCAACTGGTGAACCCCGGGGCACCCTGCTTGATGGGCAGTTTCGCCTCGACCATGTCGATGAAATCCGGTGCGCCCACTTTTGGTACGCCCGAAGCCGGGTTGATGGTTTTGGCGGCCGGACAGCTTGCTCGCAGGCTGGGGGTGCCGATGCACACGGTTGGCACGCTCAGCGCCTCAAAAGTTTCGGACGCCCAGAGCCAGCAAGAGGCCACATGGGGCCTTATGATGTCGATGTTCGCGGGTGCCAATCTGATCAACCATGCAACTGGATGGCTCGAAGGTGGGTTGGTGACCTCGTTCGAAAAAACGATCTTGGATCATGATCTTTGTGGCAAAGTCGGACGGTTCTTCGATGGAATCGACATGAGCGAGAACGCTCAGGCGATGGAGGCAATTGCCGCGACTGGACCGGGGCGGCATTTTCTGGGCTCTGAGCATACGCAGGCCAATTTCATGTCCGCATTGTTCCGGCCCTGGACCCCGGATGACAATTCTTTCGAACAATGGCACGCGGCCGGAGAGTTGGATGCCGCAGCCCGCTCCAATGCAATCTGGAAAGAGCGGCTTGACGCATATCAAGACCCCGGTCTCGACCCCGGCATCGACGCCGCGCTGCAGGACTATATCGCGCAGCGTAAGGCCGAGAAGCCAGATCAGGATTACTTCTGATGAGCCGTTTCTTGATTATCGGTGGTGGCGCCATTGGCCTCAGCCTGGCCTACCATCTGGCCAAACGCGGTTCGAATGACGTCACTGTTCTGGAGCGCAATCAGCTGACCTCGGGCACGTCCTGGCATGCGGCGGGGATTGTCGGTCCACTGCGTGCAACGCCAAACATGACCCGATTGGCAATGGCCGCACTTGAGGTTTTTCCGACCCTTGAGGCCGAGACTGGCATGTCCACTGGATATCGCCAAACCTCTGGCTATTGGCTGGCCCGCGACCCTGCCCGTTTGGACGAGCTGCGCCGGATTGCGGATCTGGGCCAGACCCTGGGATTGACACCACGCATGATCGAGGCCTCGGACGTGCCCCTGTCACACCTTGATCTGAGGAACCATTTCGGTGCGCTGCATGTGCCGGAAGACGCCAATGTGAATCCGGTCGATTTGTGCATGGCATACGCCAAAGGTGCACGGGATCGTGGCGTTTCAATCCGCGAACATACCGGGGTTCAGTCCCTGCGGAAAAAGGGTCAGCGGATCACGGGTGTAACCCTGACCGATGGGACGAAACTGGACGCCGATCAGGTCGTTCTTGCCACCGGCGCTTGGTCACGTGAGCTGGCCGCCAATGTTGGCGTCGCGCTTCCGTTACAGGCGGTCGAGCACATGTATGTTGTCACCGAACCCATGCTCGACCTGCCCAACCCGTTCCCGGTGATCCGAGATCTGGACCGGGGCATCTACATCAAGGGCGATGCGGGCAAGCTTGTGATCGGCGGCTTTGAACCCAACGCCAAATGCTGGGACGCATACGGCCCCGAAGGCGACCGACCCTTTCTTGAACTGGCCGAGGATTGGGATCAATTTGCCCCTTTCATGAAGGCCGCATTAGAGCTGTGCCCCAGCCTTGAAACGGTCGGCATCCAGCATTTCATGAATGGCCCAGAAAGCTTTACCGCAGACACAAGGCCGCTTGTTGGTGAAACCACGGTCGATGGATTGTTTGTGGCTGCGGGTATGAACTCGGTCGGGGTCATGTCTTCGGCGGGGATTGGGCGGGCGCTGGCGGATTGGATGGTCGACGGCCACCCCCCGATGGACATGTGGGAGGTCGATGTCGCCCGGGTCGACCCGCACACAGCCAGCGCTGAACATATGGCCGACCGCATGGAAGAGGCCGTCGCGGATCTTTTCGCTTTGCATTGGCCATATAAACAGCCCAACGCCGGCCGAGGTCTGCGCACCACAGCACTGCACGATTTCTGGGCTGAGGCTGGGGCGCATTTTGGCCTGACGGCCGGGTGGGAACGCGGGCTGTATTACGGCCCGGCACAGCCCTATTCGACAACAGATCAGGGGTGGTGGTCGCTGGCTGAGACCGAAGCGGCAATCTTGGATCAGGGCACTGCGCTGATTGACCTGAGTCCGTTTACCAAACTTGACATCACCGGGCCGGATGCTCTTGCAACGCTGAACCGCCTGACGACCGCGCAGATGGACGTGCCCATTGGTCGGGCTGTCTATACGCAGATACTCAACGCGCGAGGTGGGATCGAAATGGATGTGACCATCACGCGGTTGGGTCGGGATGCATTTCATCTGACCTCGGGCGCCGCCACGCGGATGCGCGATCTGATGTTCCTGCGCAGGCATTTGAAGGGCGATGTGTCTGTCGAGGATTTGACCGAAGCATTCTGCACAATCGGTGTAATGGGAGGTGGCAGCCGGACGCTGCTACAGGGTCTTGGCAGCCTACCAGAAATGGCATTTGGCTATACCGCCACCGCCGAAATGGCAGGCATTACTTGCCGCGGCACGCGCGTTAGTTTTGTCGGAGAATTGGGCTGGGAACTAACCGTACCCAACGCGCAGGCCCCTCAGCTGTTCGACACCCTCCACAAGGCAGACGCGCGCCCGCTGGGTCACTATGCGGTGGATGCCTGCCGGTTGGAGAAGGGTTTCAAACACTGGGGGCATGAACTTGGCCCCAAGATCACTCCGCTGGAAGCCGGCCTGGGGTTCACCATCGACTGGGACAAGGAGTTTCAGGGCAAAGCGGCGCTGGAACAGCAAAAGTCCAACGGCTTGCAACAGCGCCTGATCCTTCTGCAGGTTCACGGCAATGCCCTGATGCTGCATGACGAACCGGTGTTCGAGCATGGCACCCATGTGGGGCTGACAACCTCGGGCGGGCGCGGGCCGCGTACGGGGCTGAACCTGTGTTTTGCCATGGTCGCGGTCCAACCGGGCGAGACGTTGGCCCAGACATGCGATCGAAAATTCACGGTTCGGGTCGCCGGGCAGGACTATCCCGCTCAGCCCTTGCGACGCCCACCCTTTGATCCCTCAGGCGAAAGGATGCGCGCATGATCAAGGCGCAGGTTACTATCATCGGCGGCGGGGCCATGGGCGTGTCGCTGATGTATCATCTGGTCAAGGCTGGCTGGTCCGATGTTCTGCTGGTCGAGAAAAACGACCTGACCCACGGATCGACCTGGCATGCGGCGGGACTGTGTACTCATTTCGCGCATAATCCCACCATTCAGGAATTGCGTGCTACCTCTGTTCGGCTTTACCGCGATATACTTCCGCAGGAAACAGGACGCGATTGCGGCTTTCACCGCTCGGGTGCGATGCGGATCACACGCAACCCCGACCGAATGGACGAGTTCCGCCATGTGGCCGGCCTGTCCGAATTCACCGGTTACCCGCTGGAGGTGCTGACGCCCGAGCGCATCGCCGAGCTGTTCCCTCTGGCCAAACTGGATGGGCTGATCGGGGGGATCTATGAACCCGATGACGGCCATGTAGACCCTACGCTGGCAACCCACGCAATGGCTGAGGTTGCTCGGCGTGGCGGGGCTCGGATCATACGCAATTGCGCAGTCACCGCGATTGAGCGTCAGCAGGACCATTGGCGGATTGCGACTGCGAAAGAGATCATCGAAACCACCCACATGGTCAACGCTGCAGGCACCTGGGGTTGGGAAATCGGACATATGATGGGCCTCAACATCCCGTCTGTTCCGGTGCTGCACCAATATCTGGTGACGGACACGGTGGAAGCCGTGTCATCGCGGATCAAAGAGGGATTGCCAGAGCTGCCGATCATCCGCGACCCCGAAGAAAGCTGGTATGTGCGGCAGGAACGCGATGGGCTGATCCTTGGGCCGTATGAAAAGGACGCCAAGGTCTGGTCCGTTGATGGTGTGCCACCGGAGTTTGGCGCGGATCTGATGCCGCCGGATCTGGACAGTGTGGAACATATCATCATGGCCGCGATGGATCGGATTCCGGCGCTGGAAACCGGTGGTGTAAAATCGGTGATCAACGGCCCGATCACGTTCACGCCCGACGCCAATCCGCTGATCGGGCCTGCGCATGGGCTTCAAAACGCGTGGCTTTTGACCGGCTCGTCGATGGGCGTCATGGAAGGCGGCGGCGCGGGCTGGCTCCTTGCGCATTGGATGACCCACGGCGCGCCGCCGATGGATGCGCTGGCCGTGGACTCGCGCCGCTTTGGGTCCTGGGCTGATCGTGATTATCGCGTGGCCAAGGCCGTCGAGTGCTTCGGCCTGCAATTCGGCGTGCACTATCCGCACGAAGAACGCCCCGCCGGGCGCGGTCTGCGCCTGTCTCCACTGCATGACCTAATGGTCGAACGCGGCGCGGTGATGGGTGCGGCCTATGGGTGGGAACGTCCAAACTGGTTCTCGGACACACCCGGAGCAGTCGCCGACGAAACCTTCCGTCGCGCCAATTGGTTCGAACCCGTGGCGCAAGAGGTCGAGGCCGCGCACAACCGCGTCGCCATGGGCGACCTGTCGGTGTTTTCGAAATTCGACGTCACCGGCCCCGATATCGCGGCCTTCCTACAAGCATTGGGCGCAAACCGCGCCATCCAGCCGGGCCGGATCGGTCTGACCCATGCGCTGACACCCAAAGGCGGCGTATTGTCGGAATTCACCGTCACACGCTTGGCCGAGGATCACGCCTATCTGACCAGCGCCGCCGCGGCCGAGCAGATCGACCAGGATCTTCTGACACAGGTTGCCAAAGGCTTTGACGTCACCGTTCGAAACGTGTCTGAGGATCTGGCAGTTATCGGCGTCATGGGACCCAAATCCGCCGATGTGTTGCCCGAGTTGAACCATATGCCCTGGCTCACCGCGCAAGAGACCCATGTAGGCGGGATTTCCCTGCGCGCTCTGCGGGTGTCTTATCTGGGCGAATGTGGCTGGGAATTGCATGTGGCCAAAGAAAATGCCGTGCAGCTTTTCACGACGCTGGAAGAGGTCGCCAAACCGCTTGGTCTTGGGTTCTATGGGGCCTATGCAGCAAACTCCATGCGCCTTGAAAAAGGGTATCGCGGTTGGGGCAGTGACCTGACGACCGAACGCAGCCCGCTTGAGGCCGGTCTGACCCCGTTTGTCCGCAAGGACCTGCGCCACGGACTGGGCCGAGACAACACGTGGGATATGGTGCTGCTTGAGGTCGAGGCCGGTGAGATTGACCCGTTCTACTCCCACACGATCTGGAAAGACGATCTGCCCGTTGGGATCGCCACCTCGGGTGCCTATGGCCACCGGACCGGAAAAGTTCTGGCCCTGGCCTATCTGCGCGACCAGACCGCGCGAGACGGGCTGACCATCTCAATACTGGACCAGCATCGTGCGGCAACCATCCTGCCAAAGGCTCCCTTTGACCCCGAAAACTCACGCTTGAAAACCGGAGGTTCCGAATGACCGACCACGCCCTTCACACCGACTGGGACTTTTCGAACACCGCCGCGCGACGGGACCAGTACTATGCTGCCTCACTAACGCGGTTCACACCGTTTCGCGAACCTATCGTTTTCAAGAAAGGTCAGGGACAATACCTTTGGGATACGGATGGTCGGAAATACACCGATCTGCTGGGCATGAATGTCTGTATCTCGGTCGGGCACTCGCACCCGCGCGTGGTGGCGGCGGCAGCAGCACAGGCGCAGGAACTGACCCACTGCACGACAATGTTCTACCACCCGACACCAGCACATCTGGCCGAAGAACTGGCCGCGACGATGCCCAAAGGACATGACTGGGTGGTGCATCTGACCAACTCCGGATCCGAAGCGGTTGATCTGGCGATGACCATGGCGCGCACTTACACAGGCAATCTGGATTTACTTGCGCTGCGCACCGCATATCACGGGCCAACGGCTGCGGCGCAGTCGATTACCGGTATCTCGGGCTGGCGTCACCCGGGCATGCCCGGCAACGTGGCCTTTGTGCCGGAACCCAATCAATACCGCGGCATCTTTGGACAGGGGACCCAGCCCTATCTGGATGAGATTGATCACACAATCGCCACAGCCACATCCGGCAATGTAGCGGGCATATTTGTCGAAAGCGTGCAGGGCTATGGCGGCATCATCGAAATGCCCCCCGGCTATATGTCCGGCGCAGCCGAGCGCGTGCGCGCGGCAGGAGGTCTCTACATCGCGGATGAGGTGCAATCCGGCTTTGGCCGCACTGGCGAAAACTTCTGGGGGTTCGAAGCGGACGGCGTCGTGCCCGATATCGTCGTCATGGCAAAAGGTCTGGGAAATGGCTTCCCGATCGGGGCGGTTGTGGCCAAGAAACATATTGCGGAACCGATGGCGGAAAGGTTCATGTTCCACACCTATGGGGCCAACCCGACCTCGGCTGCCGCAGCCCGTACGGTTCTTGCTGTCATGCGGGACGAAGGGTTGCAGGAAAACGCCCGCGTTGTAGGGGCCGCCTTGCTGGAAAGGCTGCATGGCTTGAAAGACAAGTATCAGGTCATCGGCGATGTTCGCGGGAAAGGCCTTATGCTTGCGCTGGAATTCGTGAAAGACCGGGATAGCAAAACGCCGGACAAGGACATGACCACAGAAGTTTTCGAAGCCTGCCGCGCACAAGGAATTATCCTGTCAAAGTCCGGCCCGTTTCAACAATGCCTACGGATGGTGCCACCGCTGTGTTTGTCGTTGGACGACGTGGATCAGGTGGCGAACAGTCTTGATCAAGCGCTCGAAACTGCTGTGAGTGTCGCAGAAGTTTAAGCTTCAGGGCCTCTAGCCTGTGCCTTGCTTTTTCTCCGCGAAGTTTCCGGGCGTTTTCGGTTGTCCGGCGGCAAAAGAACGCCCGCCAAAAGGCGGGCGTCCAGAATGTATCGGATCAAGGCCCTACATCTTAGCTTTTTCTGATTTCAGCGCCAGCCACAAGCAGTAGCACATGATCAGAACCACCAAGGTGAACGGGATACCTGTCGAAACCGCAGCACCTTGCAGTGCAGAGAGGCCCCCGCCAAGCAACAGCGCAATGGCGACCAGACCTTCCAAAGTGCACCAGAACACCCGCTGAACCACCGGTGCGTCCATCTTGCCACCCGCAGTAATCGTGTCGATCACCAGCGAACCGGAATCCGACGAGGTGACAAAGAACACCACGATCAGGACCAGGGCGATTGGCGCAACAATACTGTAAAGCGGCAGCTCCTTGAGGAATCCGAACAGGGCACCTTCAGGGGCGTAGCTGTCGATCACTGTGGCACGCACACCTTCGGCTCCACCTGCGTTCAACATGTCGATGGCGGCACCGCCAAAGGTCGACATCCACAAGGCACAAACAGCCGTTGGTGCGAGCAGGGCGCAAAGGATGAACTCGCGCACTGTGCGACCTTTTGAGATGCGGGCGATGAACATGCCCACAAAAGGCGACCATGCGATCCACCAGGCCCAATAGAAGGTCGTCCAGCCGTGGAAGTAACTGGTGTCTTCGCGTCCGAACGGGTTCGACAGCGCCGGCAGGTGGTACACATAATCCACCATCACGTTGAAATACCGTGCGATGGCCGTGCCGACGCCAGTAACAACAATCACGAAGATAAACAGGCCGACGGCCATGATCATGTTGATTTCACTCAACCGTTTGACGCCAGCATCCATCCCCATCAGGACCGAACCCAACGCAATCAACGTGATACCGATGATCAGCAGGACTGTGACGGTTGGGCTGGGTTCGATGCCGAACACCTCATTCAGGCCCGCCGCAACCTGCTGCGCACCAAGACCCAACGAGGTGGTCAGGCCAAAGAGCGTCGCAAACACAGCCAAGGTATCGATGATGTGGCCCCACCAACCCCAGACGCGTTCGCCCAGGATCGGATAGAAAGCCGAACGCAGGGTCAAGGGCAGGTCAAGGTTATAGGCAAAGATGGCCAGGCTTAGACCAACAGCGGCATAGACCGCCCAGCCTTCCAGCCCCCAGTGATGGATTGTACCGACGACTCCAGCATATTCATTGCCCGGAACGGCGATGTCGATGCCCAGTGGCACCGCGTTGCCGTCTTCGGCAAAATTGTAATAGACGGGCTCCATCACTCCAAAGAACAACAGCCCGATGCCGATACCAGCCGCGAACATCATCGCAATCCATCCGGCATAGGAATAGTCGGGCTTTGCGTCCTTGCCACCGATCCGCACCTTGCCAACCGGCAGCACGATCAGAACAAGACAGAACAATGTGATTGCGTCGACCGACAGGACCAGGAACCAGTCAAACGTGCTGGTGAGCCATGGTCTTAGCCAGCCAAACAGTGCCGCGGTACCCTCTTGGTTGGCCAAAGCGATCAGAACGAACGCAAAGATCAGGATGCTCGAGATCAAAAAGACCGGGTTGTGGATGTCCAGACCGAATGGCCGGACGTTGTCTTGCCCAAGCTCGTATTCGGTCTCGAAGTCGTAAATCCGGGGGTCCGGATCCAGCATTTTCTTGGTTTGTGCCATTCGTCTGCCCTTCTGTTCGTTAAGTGCAAACGCCAAGGTATTCGACCAGCGGACGGAAACGAGATTTTGTCCCTTGGCGCTTCTCCGTCAATTCGACCGCGGGCTTCGTGATAACAGCTTACACTGACGACATAATTTCACCAAACGCATTCCCGTTAGTGAATTTATCTGGCTAGATTAACAACTTTGGGCGGCACCGGGACCATTGGTCCCAACTTCTGGCCAAGGGGCTTTATCCGTGTTATTCACCCAAATGGTTGACTGAAGCAGAAGAAGGATGTAATTCATCCATATGGTTGAACGAGAGAGTCGCCCTGATCTGAGCGCGATACTGAAGGCCGCGTCCGACCCGACCCGCCGTGCGATCCTGACGATGCTAGCGCAGCAGGGACCCTTGCGGGTGACGGACATCGCGCGGCAATTCGATATGAGCCTCAATTCGGTATCCAAGCACATCAAGGTGTTGGAAAACGCCGAACTGGTGCGGCGCCGGACGGAATGGCGCGAGCATTTGATCGAGGTTCAAATGGATCCCTTGTCAGCCGTGGATGAATGGTTTGCCGGTTTGCGTTCGATCTGGGCGCTTCGGCTGGACGCTTTGGAAACTGCTTTGGAGGACCCAGAAGATGACGGATCTGTCACTTGAAATCACACGCGCAATCCCGCACCCGCCTGAAAAGGTGTTCGACGCCTGGCTGAACCCGGATATGCTGGCCAAATTCATGCTGCCGGGGCCGGGTATGACGGTGCCAGAGGCGCATTCCGATGCAAAGGTCGGTGGACGGTTCAAGATCATCATGCGTGCACCCGAAGCGGGTGACCTGCCGCACGAGGGCGAATACAAGGTCATCGACCGCCCGAACCGGCTGCAATTTACTTGGAACTCTCCGTACAGTCAGGATGATTCCACCGTGACGCTGGATTTCACGCCAACCGATGCAGGGACCGAATTGCGACTGCATCACGTCCGATTCCCATCACAGGAAAGCCGCGACAATCATGAGGGCGGATGGACTGCGATCCTTGCAGCGCTGGAGACAGCGCTATGATCAACTGGCTGGCCCTTGCAGCGGGGGTGATCGCGGCCTTTCTGCTGGGATGGCTGGTCTATGGACCGGTCGGATTCCAGAAACGCTGGGCCGAAGGAACGCGGATCGATCCGACACCGCCGGAATCGCCGCCATTGCCTCAGATGGCCGCGCAGATCGTGTTCCTGATCTTGCTGGCCACCGTGATCGCGCTCACCGAAACCACCAACAGCCTGGGCGTCGCCCTTCTGGCCATCCTTGCAGTGGCGGCGCAGACGGCCTCGGTCGGGGCCTGGGCGCAAAAAAGCGTGTTCGCGATCATGGTCGACACTGGCTATGCTCTGGGATGCGGCGTGGTGATGATCCTCGCGCACGCACTCTTTTGAACGGCTCTGGCCCGGTCCAAAATGGATCGGGCGTAGGCTGCGCAGTCCTCCACCGGCGCTGCGCGGTTCCCCTTTCCTTCTACACCAATCTCATGTATGCGCGCGGTATCTGAGACGTTGTGCCCTGATCCCGGCACTCAGACGAAAGCTAAAATGGGATCGGCGGCAATGGGGCCGCCATGCAAACGGGAGACCCGCAGGGGCGGGAGTGCTCCCATCTAGGATACGCATATGTTTGATGTAACGAAAAAATCTATGCAGTGGGGCGAAGAGACGCTCACACTGGAAACCGGCAAGGTTGCCCGTCAGGCCGACGGCAGCGTGATCGCGACACTGGGCGAAACCAGCGTCATGGCGAACGTGACCTTTGCACGGCAGCAAAAACCGGGTCAGGACTTTTTCCCTCTGACCGTCCACTATCAGGAAAAATACTATGCCGCCGGTAAGGTTCCGGGTGGCTTCTTCAAGCGCGAGGCGCGCCCGACCGAAAAAGAGACGCTGACTGCGCGTCTGATCGACCGTCCGATCCGCCCGCTGTTCGTTGACGGCTTCAAAAACGAAGTTCTGGTGATGTGCACCGTGCTGTCTCACGATCTGGTCAACGACCCTGACATGGTTGCGATGATCGCTGCCTCGGCTGCGCTGACTATTTCCGGCGCGCCGTTCATGGGTCCGATCGCCGGTGCCCGCGTTGGTTTTGAGGACGGTGAATACGTTCTGAACCCGACCGTCGATGACATGCAGGACCTGCGCCTGAACCCTGAACAGCGCCTGGACCTGGTTGTTGCCGGCACCAAAGACGCCGTAATGATGGTTGAATCGGAAGCGTACGAGCTGTCCGAGGCCGAAATGCTGGGTGCGGTCAAATTCGCACATGAACAGATTCAGCCGGTCATCGACCTGATCATCTCTCTGGCCGAAGACGCCGCGAAAGAGCCGTTCGACTTCCAGGCGCCCGACTACTCGGAGCTGTCCGCCGCAGTCAAAGCTGCTGGGGAAGAGCAGATGCGCGCCGCTTTCGCGATCACCGACAAGCAAGAGCGCACCACCGCTGTTGCCGCCGCGCGTGAAGCGATCAAAGCAGCGCTGACCGAAGAGCAGCTGGAAGACGGCAACCTCGGTTCGGCTATGAAAAAGCTGGAAGCTGGCATTCTGCGTGGCGACGTCGTCAAAGGCGGCAAGCGGATCGACGGTCGTTCGACCACCGATATCCGTTCGATCGTTGCAGAAACCTCGATGCTGCCCCGGACCCACGGTTCCGCCCTGTTCACCCGCGGTGAAACGCAGGCGCTGGCTGTAACCACGCTGGGCACTGGCGACGATGAGCAGTTCATCGATGCGCTGCATGGCAATTTCAAATCGAACTTCCTGCTGCACTACAACTTCCCTCCGTATTCGGTTGGTGAAGTTGGCCGCGTAGGTGGCCCGGGCCGTCGTGAGATCGGCCACGGCAAGCTGGCATGGCGCGCCCTGCAGGCGGTTCTGCCTGCGGCGACTGACTTCCCCTACACGATCCGTATCGTGTCGGAGATCACGGAATCCAACGGCTCGTCCTCGATGGCGTCGGTCTGCGGCGGTTCGCTGTCGATGATGGATGCGGGCGTTCCGCTGAAAGCACCGGTTGCCGGTGTGGCCATGGGCCTGATCCTGGAAGATGACGGCGAATACGCCATCCTGTCGGATATTCTGGGTGACGAAGACCACCTGGGCGACATGGACTTCAAAGTTGCGGGCACCGAAAACGGCATTACCTCGCTGCAGATGGACATCAAGGTCGCAGGCATCACGCCCGAGATAATGGAGAAAGCCCTGGCACAAGCCAAGGACGGCCGGATGCACATCCTGGGTGAGATGGGCAAAGCCCTGTCCGAGACCAACGATTTCTCGGTCCACGCCCCGCGCATCGAGACCATGAACATTCCAACCGACAAGATCCGTGAAGTGATCGGCTCGGGCGGTAAGGTCATCCGCGAAATCGTCGAAGTGTCCGGCGCCAAGGTCGACATCAACGACGATGGTGTGATCAAGATCGCATCGCCCGATGGTGAATCGATCAAGAAGGCGTATGAGATGATCCACTCGATCGTCGCTGAGCCGGAAGAAGGCCAAGTTTACACCGGTAAAGTCGTTAAGATCGTCGACTTCGGTGCCTTCGTGAACTTCTTTGGCAAGCGCGACGGTCTGGTCCACGTGTCCCAGATCGAAAACCGCCGCCTGAACCATCCGTCGGATGTTCTGAAGGAAGGTCAGGAAGTAAAGGTCAAGCTGCTGGGCTTTGACGACCGCGGCAAGGTCCGCCTGTCGATGAAAGTGGTCGATCAGGAAACCGGCGAAGAGATCGTTCCCGAGAAGAAAGAAAAGAAAGAGGAAAGCGCAGAGTAATCTGTTCTTCTTTCAATTGATCAAGGCCCCGGTGGAAACGCCGGGGCCTTTTTTCGTTTCGAGCTATGACCGCCCAGCCAAGGACGGATCGGTCAATTATTGCCATAAATATCTGAATGTGTGCGAGTTCACAGTCAGATGTATTTCTTCATGAAAGGTTACGCTAGGGAAGCAATCCATCCCTTAAGACCACCCGTATTTCAGCGGCCGGGCAATCCGCTCGGCTGAACGGTAATCCTTTGTTTTGAAAGGCGTGACATGACCCTGAGGACCTTCAAGGAACGCGTCATCCAGACCGGCAGCTTCGAGATGATCGGGATCGCATTTGTCTCACCCGTATACGCTTATTTGACCGGCGCATCGATGGTGCACGGGTTCGCTATGATCGCCATGCTATCGATTGTGATCATGATCTGGTGCCCGATCTTCAATACTATTTTCGATCTGATTGAGCGGGACAAAACGGCCCGGCTGGCCTGCAAACGCCCCCAATCGGTGCGTATTCTTCATGCCACATTGCATGAGGTTACGGCAGTCATGATCACCTGCCCACTTTTGATGATGGTTGGTGGGCATTCTCTGGGATCAGCGCTTGCGCTCAATGTCGGTCTGACACTGACTTATACGGTTTACACCTACCTGTTCCACATCATCTATGATCGCGTGCGGCCGATTAAGCCAAGCTTGGAAAAGAACGAAGCTGGCCAAAGCGAACATCTGACTGGTGAAACCGCTGCTGCCTGATCCTTGCTGACAAGTCAAATACCCAGAACGTCAGTGCGCCACGCCAGACGGCCCGTGTTTCATCACATGCCACTGCCCATAACTGTCGTTCAAATCCAGTTTGATCGCCGCATCTGCCTTGGTCGATGCACTGCCAATCTCGGCCAGGGTGAATTCTATACCACCGGGAATGTCGATCCGTACACGATGCGGGCCACCACCATGTGGGGCCTCGATGGGACGGCCGGTTGAGCTCAGCACCTCACCGATTGAGACTTTGGCGGTGCGCCCATCCATGTCCATCTCAAAATCAATCGGCACATACAGGGTCTCGTGAACGGTGTCGCACATCGTGCGGAATACATGCCAGTGGGTTGCCATTTCCTCGGTCTCTTCACCGTGAAAGACTTTTTCCAATGCGACCCGTTGCGCTTCCGAGGCGCTAGGGTCGATGATCACCTGCATCTGGCCGCCGCCCTCAAAGATCGGGCCGGGCCAAGCGTAGATCAGCGCAGCTTTTGTGCCAGCAAGGTCGGTGTCGCCAAAATGCCCTTTGGAAACCTCAAGCACCTCAAAGCCGCGGCAATTTCCATGGGTTGGTAATTCTTCGAACTGGCAAGGGCAGGCATAGCCGCAATTGCAGTTCCCGAATGCATCGCCTTCAACGTACCAATCTGTGAATGCCATCGTCTTCTCCTGTTTTACACAGTCTGAACGCCCGACGTCTTGGTTATATGCCTGTAGAACTCCCCCGGTCTAAACCTAACACAATTCGGGCAAATGCAGAACCAGGCGGCCTGAAACCGCATTTTACCGGGATAAACTTTGGTCCAATTCCTTGCGTTTCAACCAAAAGCCAATCGCAGCGCACGCGCCCTGTTCCCAGTTTCACAACATCGCCACAACGCAAAAAGGAGATGCAAAATGGAAACCTTGAAACTGCTGACACTGACCGGATTGATTGCAACAGCGCCGGTTCTTGCACTGGCCAATGTCGGGCTGGGCGACAAACTGGGCACCACCGAGTCCGATATCCGCACGGCCCTGGAGGCGCAGGGATACGAAATCGAAGAGATCGAATTCGAAGATGGCGAGATCGAGGTTGAACTCATCAAGGATGGCGTGGAAACTGAACTCGTCCTGTCCGAGACGGACGGCATGGTAACTGCCATCGAACTCGAAGGGGACGACGATTGATCGGATAAAATCACAGGAGCCTCATGAAGCTTTCACAAACGTCATTGCTTTGGCTCCTTCTGGTGGTGCAGGCCGTCTGCGCCGCCTTTTTCGTGACGGACGCGATGCTGGACTGGACCGGCGGGGAAAGCGCGGGCTTTCGCCACCTGCATAGTTTCGAACTGGTTCTGGCCCTGGCATTGATCGGCGGTCTTGCCGCGACGATTGCATTGATCCGGTCCCAGAACAGGCGTGTGCGCGACATGCAGCGACAGCTGAGCGTCGCGCAGGGCGCGTTTGCTCAACTCATTGCCTCTCAATTCACTGAGTGGAACCTGAGTGATGCTGAGCGCGACGTTGCCCTGCTTTCTATCAAGGGTCTGTCAATCGCGGACATCGCGACATTGCGGCAAACCAAGGAAGGCACGGTCAAAGCGCAATGCGCGGCGGTGTATCGCAAGGCAGGAGTTACGGGACGCGTGCAATTGCTGAGCTACTTCATCGATGAGTTGCTTTCCGAACCTTTGCTTACAAACAGTTCTGAAAGGTCGAATTCGACCACATAGACCGTGAATCAAAGTGTTAGCTCGGTACTGATCTTATTCACTCACACACGCCCAAGATCCTGTGAATTGAAGTGAAGGGCTGTTGCCTTTCATTCCTGCCTCTACTGCCCACATGTGCGCCATAACAAATGTGGAACAAAGGACATGGTCATGGTTACGCGTCTTCTTCTCGCCTCGACAGCTTTGACGATCAGCGCGTCCGCGCTGGCCGCGCAGAGCCTGTCGGATGATCTCTATCTTCAGGGCTTTGCCGGGTACAGCCAGCTGCAGGACAGCGACTTTAGCGGCACAATCAATGGATCGTCGCAGTCGGTGGATACCGATTTCGATGGCGGCTATGGGCTGGGCATCGCGGTCGGCAAAGAGATCCCGCAGTGGTCGAACGATCAGTTTGGCGCCCGGATCGAGCTGGAGCTGTCCTACCGCGACAACGACGTGGATGGCGTCAATTTTTCAGGCAACGGACCCGGCGCAGAAGGCAACATTTCGGGTGACGTGTCGCAGACATCGCTGTTCGCCAATGTGCTGGTCGATTTCAAACAGGCAGGGGCCTTCACGCCCTATGTCGGTCTGGGTCTGGGTGCCACCTATTCTGATCTGGACTTTGTCTACGGGCCGGGCGTTAAACTTAACGACACCGACACCACCTTTGCTGCGCAAATTATTGCCGGTGTAGCCTATGAGATCAGCCCAAATACCTCTCTGACCCTGGACACCCGATATGCCCGCGTATTCGACGTATCCTCGGCACGTTTGGCACCAAACGGTGCGTCTACGGGTACGGTCGAGGATGATATCGACGCCTTCAGCGTCAATGTCGGACTGCGTTACGGTTTCTGATGGATCACGGGGAAGTGTTTCTTTCGGGTTTCTCTTCCCCCTTTCGTTATCGTGTTCTATGCACTGTGGCATGAGGACTTTTGTCATCCATATGACAGCAAGCACAGCGCGGCGACCCAATGCCGAAAGGCTGTGTGCCAGTCTGCCCGATGCGGAACTGTTCGAGGCCGTCAATGGGAAGGACCCCGCTCAGATCGCAGATGTACAATTGTTTCCGGGCGATTTGTATCGCCCCAGATACCCTTTTCCGCTACGCCCTGCGGAGATCGGAATTTTCGCGAGCCATCGGCGAATCTGGCGCAAGCTCGTTGATGAAAAGATCGACCGCGCTATCATTACCGAGGATGATTTGCGCATAGATCCGTGTCGTATGGCCTATGCGTTAGAGATGTTGGATCCGCTTGCAACCCCGGATCATTATATCCGAATTCCCGTGAAACAACGCGAGGATGCGGCACGAACGCTTATAAAGCAAAATGGATTGCGTCTGATCCTGCCAAAAGTCATTGGCTTGCAATGCGTCTGCCAGGTGGTCGGGCGGCGTGCGGCTGAGCGGTTGCTTGCCGTAACCGACCAGATTGACCGACCGGTCGACACGTTCCTGCAAATGCACTGGGTGACTGGGCAGCCGATCCTTTCCTTGCAAGGAAGCGGCAATCAGGAAGTCGCACAAGAAATCGGCGGTTCGACCATACAGGCAAGCCCGCCGCTGGCCGACAAGCTAACGCGTGAGTTCAAACGCGCTGCCTACCGTCGGAAACTGTATCAGCACCCTCAACGATACGCAGCTTAGTCACCCTTGAAGGCGGATTGGAATCGGGCAGAGCTTATCGCCCTGCCCGAGCTACTTTAGCTGGGCGCTTTGGTTTTGCGCAGATACGGAAAGATGGTTTCGAACTCACCGAACTTTTCTTTTGCCTCATCATTCGACACGGCCGGCGGGATGATCACGTCTTCGCCCGGCACCCAGTTCGCGGGGGTGGCCACGCCCTTGGCACTCATCTGCAGACCATCCAGCGCGCGCAGGATTTCGGCAAAATTTCGGCCCACGGTCATCGGGTAGGTCATCGACAGTTTCAACTGTTTGTCAGGGCCGATGATGAACACCGAACGCACGGTTGCACTGTCGGCAGGCGTGCGGCCATCGGGCAGGTATGCCTCGGCGGGCAGCATGTCGAACGCCTTGGACACGGCCAGACCGTCATCAGCGATGATCGGAAAACCGGGGTTGGCGTTGCCATACGCCTCGATGTCCTTCTTCCACTTCTTGTGGTCCTCGACGCCATCGACTGAGACGCCCATCACCTTGGTGTTGCGGGCTGCCCATTCGTCGTTCAGCTGCGCAACGGCCGAGAACTCGGTAGTGCAAACCGGCGTGAAATCCTTGGGGTGTGAGAACAGGATCGCCCAGCTGTCACCGATCCAGTCATGGAACTGAACAGTGCCCTGATCCGTTTCTGCGGTGAAATTCGGAACGGTGTCATTGATGCGCAAACTCATGGGGCATCTCCTTTTTTGTGAAACAAACCGAGTCGGTTGCTGGAAACCTAATAACTCTGCGCCATTGTTAAACCATTAGCTGCTTGAAAGGGTATTCATTTTTGAGGAAATTAATTTGATCAAATTGCGCCTTGCCACACCGATATGCCGGTGCCAGAGTGGCGCAAATTCCCGCCATCCGGGCCACGGGATCAGGAGGATACGTGATGATCGAGAAACGCAATTTCTACATTGACGGAACATGGGTCGCCCCATCTGCAGCGAATGATTTCGAGGTGATCAACCCCTCGACCGAGGAACCCTGCGCGGTGATCTCACTGGGCGCGCAAGCTGATACCGACGCCGCAGTTGCTGCCGCAAAGGCCGCCCTGCCCGGCTGGATGGCCACACCGGTCGAAGATCGCATCGCGCTCGTCGAGAAACTGATCGGGATTTACCAATCCCGGTCCGAGGACTTGGCACAGGCAATGTCGCTTGAGATGGGCGCTCCAATCGACATGGCGCGCACCCAGCAATCTGGCGCGGGCATGTATCACCTTGCGAACTTTGTGCGCGCAGCCAAAGCGTTCCAATTCGACCGCCCGCTGGGCGATCACGCGCCCAATGACAGGATCATCTATGAGGCCGTCGGTGTTGCCGCCCTGATCACGCCATGGAACTGGCCGATGAACCAAGTCACGCTCAAGGTTGGCGCGGCGGCGATTGCAGGCTGCACCATGGTTCTGAAACCCTCCGAACAAAGCCCGCTGAACGCGATGATTTTTGCCGAGATGATGGATGAGGCCGGCTTCCCCGCCGGTGTGTTCAATCTGGTGAACGGCGATGGCGTGGGCGTCGGTTCCCAGCTTTCCGCGCATCCGGATGTGGATATGGTCAGCTTTACCGGCTCGACCCGTGCCGGGACCGCGATCTCGAAAAGTGCTGCAGACACCTTGAAGAAGGTACATCTGGAGCTGGGCGGCAAGGGTGCAAACGTGGTCTTTGCCGATGCCGATGAAAAGGCCGTCAAACGTGGCGTTCTGCACATGATGAACAACACCGGCCAAAGCTGTAATGCGCCCAGCCGCATGCTGGTGCAGCGCCCGATCTACGATCAGGCCGTGGAAACGGCGGCTGAAGTGGCCAGCATGGTTTCGGTGGGCAGCGCGCAGGAAGAAGGCCGCCATATCGGTCCCGTCGTGAACGAGGTGCAGTGGAACAAAATCCAGGACCTGATCCAGAAGGGCATCGATGAAGGCGCCCGGCTGGTAACAGGCGGCACCGGTCGGCCCGAGGGGCTGAACAAGGGCTATTATGTACGTCCAACCGTCTTTGCCGATGCCAATAACCAGATGACCGTCGCGCGCGAAGAGATCTTTGGCCCGGTCCTGACCATGATCCCCTTCGACACCGAAGAAGAAGCGGTCGAGATTGCCAACGACACGCCATACGGCCTGACCAATTACGTTCAGACACAAGACGGCGCGCGGGCCAATCGAATGGCGCGGGTACTGCGGTCCGGCATGGTTGAAATGAATGGCCAGTCGCGCAGTGCAGGTTCACCGTTTGGCGGCATGAAACAGTCCGGAAACGGGCGCGAGGGCGGCTTGTGGGGGTTGGAGGACTTCCTTGAGGTCAAAGCCGTCGGTGGCTGGGCAGCAGAGTGACGCCAGACTAGAACTTAACAAAAGGGCGCGGCGGTGGTTACCCGCCGCGCCTTTTTCTTTACCTGGGTCGCACGATCAGTTGCGGTTGGCCGTCCGAGGTATGTCGCGTGGATCGGCCATCCCAACCAATCTCACCGGTTACGCGTTGCCGATAGGCCGAGAAGCTGTCGAATTGAACGACATCCACGGGGGTGTCAAAGTGTAAGGTAACGCGCCGATGCGACCCGTCACCCAACAGGGTCATACCACGGATCTCCGCCCTGAACGGCTGCCCCAGATAGAACCCTTTAACGCGATCACCAACACGCAAATGCATGCGATTTCCGGCCATTGCGTGCAACGTATTCCAATCGCGCACCCCATGTTGATGCGCCAGCAATTCCAGCGATTCACTATGCGAGAGCGTAACCCCCGCTCCGCGCAGCCTGTCGCGCAGTCGTTTTGCCTGCGCTTTTAGCTCCTCAAGTGGAGCAATACTATTTGAACGTGTCATTTCTTGCCTCGTTTCCTTAAACGGGCGCCAAGTCAGGACGGGGTTCGCATTACCATCCGCGCGCCAGAAAAGGGCAACAGATGTTCATTAATCGGGTTTCACCAATGCCAAATGGCTGCGAACGGCAGGGGACCCAAACCTGAAGGAAACCTTTGGCACCGGCGAGTGTATCTGTCAATCAGGCGCTGGCACTTTTCAACTCGCTGTCCGGTTCCAGATGGATGACAAAGACTGACCCCGGAAACTTCCTGTTCAGGGCCGCCTCGATATCGTCGCAGATGTCGTGCGCGGCCGCGACCGACATGGCACCGTCGACGACAAGGTGAAACTCAACGAAAATCATGTTGGCTGACCTGCGACCGCGCAGATCATGATACTCAAGCGCCGGGCCTAAATTGGCTTCGATTGTTTCGCGGACAGACGTCAATTCTCCGTCGATCAGCGAAGCATCCATCAACCCGTCGACCGAGCTACGGATGACCTTCCAACCTTCCCACAAAATGTTAACGGCCACCAGAATCGCGATAATGGGATCAAGGATCAACCAACCTGTCGCCATCGCAATCAGCAACCCGACAACAACACCGACCGAGGTCATAATGTCGGTTAATATGTGCTTTCCGCTTGCCTCTAACGCTGGCGAGGATTCTCGTCGCCCAACCCGCAACAGCAGAAACGCCCAGATACCATTCAGGCACGTCGCGCCCACATTTATGGCAATGCCCAGGAACGGTTCCCCGGCCAGATGCGGATCAGGTAATGCGAAAACAGCTTCACGAATGATCAGCAGCGCGGCCAGAACAATCAGCGTCCCTTCGGCCACGGCCGACAGATACTCGGCCTTCTTATGCCCGAACGGGTGTTTCTTGTCTGGCGGCATGCCAGATATCCGCACCGCGAAAAATGCAAGCAGAGCAGCCGCCACATTCACCACCGATTCCAAGGCGTCCGAGAGCAGGGCGACCGAGCCCGTCACCCACCAGGCCAGCAGTTTCAGCAGCAAAACCGCCACTGAAACCGGAATGGCCCACGCCGCGAATGTCTGTGTGATCTGCCTGCTGTCCTGCTTCATAGAATCTCACTATCACAGGATGCAGCAGCGCAATGTTTGTTTTTGACGTGACTATGCGTCGGCCTGAGCGGCCTCGAATGCCAGCATTGCGCGTTTGACCGGCAAGCCCCAATGATAGCCACCCAGCCCACCGGATTTGCGCAACGCCCGATGGCAAGGGATCAGCCAGCTAACCGGGTTGCGACCAACCGCAGTACCCACGGCGCGGACGGCTTGTGGCGATCCCACACGCTGCGCGATTTCGGAATAGGTGGTGACCTGACCCGACGGGATGTGCATCAGCGCCTCCCAAACCTTGATTTGCAGGGGCGAACCAATAAGGTACAGCGGCGTAGGTTCCAGCCGGTCACTTGCCGCACCAAAAGCACTCAGCACCCAAGGGCGCAGACGCATCGGATCCTCAATGAAATCCGCTTTTGGCCAACGCGAGATCATATCCTCCATCGCGGCCTCTTCACCGGTTTCAGCACCAAAAGCCATGCCGCAAATGCCCTTGTCGGTTCCCATCACCAGTGCCGGGCCAAATGGGCATTCGAACCAGCCCCAATAGATGGTCAGCCCGATGCCCCTGCGCGCGTATTCGCCGGGACTCATGGATTCCCATTTCAGGAACAAATCGTGCAGACGGCCACTGCCGGACAGGCCGACGTTATGCGCGGTTTCCAACGTGGTGAACCGTTCCCGCAACAATGCCTTGGCATGGCCCAGCGTCAGATATTGCTGGTAGCGTTTCGGCGACACCCCGGTCCAACGCGAGAACAAGCGCTGGAAATGCGCCGGGCTCATATCCATCTGGCGGGCTAGCTCTTCCAGGCTCAGGCCCTCGCCGCCCTGATCAATCAGGTCGATCGCGCGGCGCATGACGTTGTAGTGGTATCCGCTTTCCGGGGTCTGGACGTTCATGGCTATTACCTCATTGTCTTGACCAAACCATAGCGCGCAGGTCACGGCCCCGCGACCCGGAACTTGCGCATTGGCTTTGGACTTGTATCGACGCGCCCCGAACGGCATTAAGACGCGGATGGCAGAACAACTCGGATATCACCGGATCCGCGAGATCTTTACGCGCTTTCAAGAAGCCGACCCCAAACCCAAGGGCGAGCTTGAGCATGTCAACGTCTACACTCTGGTCGTTGCTGTGGCGCTGTCTGCGCAGGCCACCGATTTAGGCGTGAACAAGGCGACCCGTGCGTTGTTCAAGATCGCCGACACACCGCAAAAGATGCTGGATCTGGGCGAAGAAGGTTTAACCGAGCACATCAAGACCATTGGCCTGTTTCGGCAAAAGGCGAAGAACGTCATTAAACTCAGCCGTATTCTGGTCGACGATTATGGCGGCGAAGTGCCCAATTCCCGCGCAGCCCTGCAGTCACTGCCAGGAGTGGGCCGCAAGACCGCCAATGTGGTGTTGAACATGTGGTGGCGATATCCGGCGCAGGCGGTGGACACGCATATCTTCCGGGTCGGCAATCGCACCGGCATTTGCCCCGGCAAGAATGTGGACGCCGTCGAACGCGCCATCGAAGACAATATCCCGACCGACTTTCAGCTGCATGCGCATCACTGGCTGATCCTGCATGGCCGCTATCATTGCAAGGCGCGCAAACCCATGTGCGGTACCTGCATCATCCGCGATCTCTGCGAATTTGAGGACAAGAACCTATGAAAACCTACCAACTGACCGGCATCGGAAACGCCGTTGTGGACGTGATCTCCCAAGCCGACGACAGTTTCCTGGAGCTGATGGGCATCGAAAAAGGCATCATGCAACTGATCGAGCAGGAGCGTGGCGAAGTCCTCTATGCCTCGATGGAAGGCCGGGTTCAGACGCCGGGTGGTTCGGTTGCCAACACGATCGCTGGCGCAGGTGCGCTGGGGCTGGATTCAGCGTTTATCGGGCGGGTTCATGACGACGCTCTGGGCCGGTTCTATGCCGACGCGATGAACGAGGACGGCGTTGATTTCGTGAACCCTCCGGTACCGGGTGGCGAGCTGCCAACGTCGCGGTCGATGATTTTTGTCTCGCCCGATGGGGAACGGTCAATGAATACCTATCTGGGGATTTCCTCGGAACTGTCGTCGCAGGACGTATCGGATGACGTCGCAGGCAACAGCCAGATCATGTTCCTTGAGGGCTATTTGTTCGACAAGGAAAAGGGCAAGGCCGCGTTTCTTGAGGCCGCGCGCGCGTGCCACAAAGGTGGCGGCAAGGCGGGTATCGCCATTTCCGACCCCTTCTGTGTGGAACGCCACCGTGTTGATTTCCTGCTGCTGATCGAAAACGAACTTGATTTCGTCATTGGCAACGAGGCCGAGATCAAATCCCTGTTCGAAACCGACGATCTGGAAGAGGCGCTGGCCAAAACCGCCGCGATCTGCCCGCTTGTTGTATGCACCCGCTCCGGCGACGGCGTGACTGTCCTAAGCGACGGGCAACGCGTCGACGTACCGGTCGAGAAAGTTGTGCCCGTGGATGCAACCGGTGCGGGCGATCAGTTTGCCGCCGGCTTCCTGTTTGGCATGGCCACAGGCCGCGATCACGAAACCTGCGCCAAGATCGGCAATATCTGCGCCCGCGAGGTCATCAGCCACATCGGCCCGCGCCCCGAGGCGAACATGCAGGACCTGCTGCGCGCCGAAGGGTTGCTGTAATCCGCTGATTAAGATCCAGCCGCCGCGTCGTTCAAAGCCCAGTCATACTGATACGCTTTGACACGCGGCGTCTGCTGAAGACGGGCGCGCAGCTCGGGTTCAGCTGCTGTCGCGATATAGGCCAGCACGGATTTTTCATTCGGTCCGAAATCCTCGCGGAACCAGATAAAGATCTTTGACAGGATCAATCCGCCACGCGCGTCGAACTGCACACCACGCGGGTCGTTGATATAGGCGTGCTCGGCGGCGGCAAAATCGCGCTCTAACGTCTCGGCCTGCCAGGCGCGGTCCATCAGGTTGGGGCAACCTACAGCGGCACAGTTCAGCGCATAGTGGATGCGCGGTTCGCCGAATGTGGGCCGGATAATGCGGTGTTCGATGTCATTGAGGGTCAACTCCTGCCCGGCCACCTGCGCCAGAGGTTGATTCCACGGCCCAATCGAAAATCGTCCGTTCTTGATGTCGCGGATCGAAGAAACGAGATAGTTTTCAAGAACCACATCCACCGTCAACGCATTGTACAGGTTGATCCAATACGCCAGTTGCTGATCACGTGTCAGCCGCGCAGGGTCAATGGCTTGCAGATCGACCAGATATTCGTCCAGGCGCGCCCTGTCTGCCTGTGTCACCTGCCCATAAGTTACCCGGTTCACGCCCTGCCCGTCGGTCACGACATAGCGGTGCAGGAAAGCTGTCCAATCGCGGTGATCGACCTTTTCGCCCGGTGGGGACGCAAATCTGGTCAGGGTCTGCCCTGGCAATGCCTCCGCGGCGGGCAAGGCTAGA
The DNA here is from genome assembly GCF_059609805.1 of Ruegeria sp. YTSC004. Taxonomy (NCBI): domain Bacteria; kingdom Pseudomonadati; phylum Pseudomonadota; class Alphaproteobacteria; order Rhodobacterales; family Roseobacteraceae; genus Ruegeria; species Ruegeria sp. YTSC004. The sequence continues at coordinate 294,571 of NZ_JBXWMJ010000003.1, read as the reverse complement.
CGCTCGACACTTGCGCATGCGGTCAAAACCGGAAGCAACAGCAGGATCAGAAGTTTTCTCATGATACGTCCTTTTGGTTCCGGCGCGTGGCCCGCAACTGCCCCTTGAGCCGCTTGAGCGGGGCCAGCCCGGGATCGCTCAGATCCGGCAGATCGGGTCCACCCGACAGGCGGGGAACGGCGGCATTCCACCAGCTTGGTCCAGACGGCCCGTCAACCCGTTCTGGCGCGGCCAGATGCATGTCACGCTGCGCGTTGTGAACACACATGGACAACGGCCCGTTCGCGGTTGCGACCGTAAAGACGCAAGAGGCACAGCGGTCTTCTTCGAGCGCATCGGCGGCCATAAAATTGTGGATAAACACTGACTGCCGACGGACGGGACCCTGCAACAACCCTCGACCCAACCGCAGCACACAACCCAACAGATGTAGCCCGGCCCGCAGCGCCAACAGCGGGTTGCGCCTCACCATGCGCCAGATGCTGTCGCGGGTGTCGATATGGCCGTCTGCCGACTGATCGACGCGGCTTAGCGCGGCGATCACCTTCTGCGTCAGGCGTTTGGCGGACAGAACCGAAACCGCACGCCCGCCGGCAGTCACAACACTTGCGTAGCGATTGCATTTTGCATGGCCCACGGCGGCCGTGTCAAAATGCAGGGGCGTTTCATATCCGACCTCGACGGCACGCATTACACTGTCCTGCGTGATCGCGTCGGGACGTTCGCGCAAGACCCCGCGCCCGGTATCGGCTTGCATCTGGAAGGACACAAAAGCCACCTCGGGACGGTCTCGCATGAATCGTGCCAGCGCAGACATTTCAGCAATATTGCCGCCGAAGACCGTCGTGTTGAACAATACCCGCAAGCCCAGTCCGCGCGTGTGGCGGATATAGGCGCGGCGCACCACATTTAACTCAGTCTCGCTGTTAAACCCCTTGCGCTCCTGCGTCATGTCGACGTGAAAGGCCACGTCATCCAACCCCGCCGCCGCAAGCCGCGTCAGAAACGCCCGGCTGGCGCGAATGCCGTTGGTCATCAGGCACGACCGCATGCCCAGGCGGCGAATTTCGCGGCACAGTGCCTCAAGGTCTTCTACCTTGCGCAGTGTCGGATCACCCCCCGTCAGTTGAACCGAGACACCGGGGCCATAATGGCTGTGGATCGTGGCAAGACGCGCAAACAGAACCGACAGCGGTGGGTCATAGGTCATCTCGGCTCGGTCCGAGAGGTAACACAGTGTGCAATCCAGATTGCAACGTTGGGTGACCTCAAGCGCGACGCAGGCGATGGGGTAGAACCGGCCCGCCGTCTGCCCTGCGCCATATTCCCCGCACCCTTGCAGACCGCCGCGCAAAGGCGCGCGACGGTCGGTGCCGGTAAACTTGCGTCCGGCGGGTTTTACAGAAGAGAGAGTTGGGGCCGTGTCCTTCATACCCGTCAAGCTAGACAGGTCGATCAGATGCGGCCACGCCCCCTCACGCCAACGTGCGGCTTAGTGAGTGAATCACCCGCAGCACCCGCCGGATTGTTTCACCTGAGCGGTTGCAGGCGCTTCGTTCAGGTTCGCACCCCGCCCCAACCACGTCCGCTCTGCGAGATAGAAATCAGTGAACCGGGTGACAAAGTCATCAGACACGGTTTTCTCAGGAATGCCTGTTGCCAGAAGAGCCTGCTGCCACGCCTTCACCTTAGGATAGTCAGCCAGCATATCGTGCCCGCTGTGATCGGCCACGATTGCAGCCCGGTGAAGCAACGGTAACCAAGCCATATCGACATTGCCCAGCGCCTCGCCCGCAAAGAATGGGCCACCGCTAAGCTGCTTCTCGGCTTTCGCGAACGAGGCGTTCAACTTGGTCGTCCGATCCGCAAAGATCGCCTGATCCGCGCTTTGCATCGCACTGCACTGAACCAGATAATGCTTGCTGGCCTGATAGCTCCACGCGCGGTTCAGGGCGCGCTGTTCAGATGTCAGGTTGGGCTGCAGCGGGGCGGTCACTTCGTCGAGGTATTCGGCAATAGCGTCCGACTCGAACAGTGCGGTACCGCCTTCGGTCACCAGAACTGGCACCTGACCTGTCGGCGACAATTCCAGAAACCAGTCCGGCTTGTCGCTGAGGCTGATATGGTCGATCTGATAGGGCACCTGCTTGGCTTCCAACAGCGCAGTGACGCGCTGAACGAAGGGGCAGATTTTGAAACTGATGATACGGATCATTTGTCTTTCCTTTTGCTGGTTTCATCTGTCAGACGAAGCCCGCATCAAAAAGACGACGATCGGATCAACATTTTTTGCAGGTTTTCTGTTTTTCCTGAACGTCCGAGATATTACCCCGCACATCCATCGAGATATTGCAGCAATCCTCGAACGCTTTTCGCAGCTCTGCCCGGCCTTTTTGAACCCGGGATTTGAGCGTTGAATACGCCAGTCCTTGCGCCTGTGCGTAATCCTGTTGGGACACGCCATTGATGTCGATTGCCATCAGCATGTCCGCGGTTTCCTGCGGCAATCCGCGAATGAAAGGTTCGACGCACCCCTCAAGGTCCTGACGCGTTTCCGGATCATCCCGGTGATACCAAAGATCATCCGGGTGCGCCTCGGAACGGCCTGATTTTCGGTAATGGTCGATTATCGTGCGGTCGGCCGTTTGAAACAACCACGGTTGCAGTTTGGCAGGGTCTTTCAGGTTGGGCAGACCGGTAAAGACCTTGACCGAGATCTCTTGCAACAGGTCTTCCACATCTGCCGCGTTGGACACACGCGAATGCAGAAACGCCTTCAGGCGTGCGCGGTACTTGGGCCAGATGTCTTCAATGCGCATGCTGTTTTATGACAGGTGATCCGCAAAGGCGGCAACCACCTGCTGGTAAACCTCACGTTTGAACGGTACGATCTCGTCGATCAGCTTGCCTGGCTCCTGCCATTTCCATCGGGTGAATTCCGGATGCTTGGTCTGGATGTCGATCTGATCGTCGCGGCCGGTGAACCGCAGAAAGAACCATTTCTGTTCCTGCCCGCGATAACGGCCTTTCCAGATTTTCGGCACGATGTCGTGTGGCAGATCATAAGGCAGCCAGCCGTCCGTCTCAGCCACGATCTCGACCAAGTCCGAAGTTACGCCGGTTTCCTCCCACAGCTCACGCAGGGCTGCATCCCGTGGATCTTCGCCCTTGTCCACGCCGCCCTGAGGCATTTGCCATGCATCCTTGTGGCGGTCATTGCGCTGACCGACGAAAATCCTGCCCTCGGCATTCATCAGCATAAGCCCCACGCAAGGGCGATAGGGCAGTTTGGCGATCTCTTCGGGGGTCATGTGCAGCCTCGTGAATGTGCTTTGAGACGTCTGTATCAAGCCCCAAGGCGCCAGCAAAGGGTGTGACGTTAGGTTTCGCGTGACAACGTTGACGCGAAGGTCAATCTAGCGTCGACAAATCGGGAGGGAGAGTTCGTCATGACTGCGTACCCAAATATGCTGGCCCCGCTGGATCTGGGCTTTACGACTTTGAAGAACCGCGTCCTGATGGGGTCGATGCACACAGGGCTTGAGGAAACCGGCGACTGGAACCGTGTGGCCGAATTCTATGCCGACCGCGCCCGTGGCGGTGTCGCATTGATGGTGACAGGCGGGATTGGCCCGAACTTTGAAGGATCGGTGCTGCCCGGCGCGTCAATGATGACCAATGACAAAGAGGTCGCGAACCACTCTATCGTGACCCAACGCGTTCATGAGGCGGGCGGCAAGATCGCGATGCAGATCCTACATGCGGGTCGCTATGCCTATGGTCCGAAATGTGTGGCCCCCAGCCCGGTGAAATCCCCGATCTCGCCCTTCCCGCCGAATGAGCTGGACGAGGAAGGTATCGAGAAACAGATCAGCGACATCGTGAACGCTGCCGTTCTGGCCCGGAAAGCGGGTTATGACGGGGTCGAGATCATGGGGTCCGAGGGATATTTCCTCAACCAGTTCATTGTGACACACACCAACAAGCGCACCGACCGTTGGGGCGGGTCCTATGAGAACCGCATGCGCCTGCCGATCGAGGTCGTTCGCCGCACGCGCGAGGCCGTGGGCACCGATTTCATCATCATCTATCGCCTGTCGATGATTGACCTGATCCCCAATGGCTCGACCCATGAAGAGGTCGTTGAACTGGCCCAGCGTATCGAAGAGGCCGGTGCCACGATCATCAACACCGGCATCGGCTGGCACGAAGCACGCATTCCGACCATTGCCACCAGCGTTCCGCGCGCGGCCTTTGCCTGGGTGACAAAAAAGCTGATGGGCAAGGTTTCGATTCCGGTCATCACCTCGAACCGGATCAACACACCCGAGGTCGCCGAAGAGGTCCTGTCGACGGGTTGCGCCGACATGGTGTCTCTGGCCCGTCCGATGCTCGCCGATGCGGATTTCGTCAACAAGGCAATTGCAGGTAACGCAGCACAGATTGCGCCGTGCATCGCCTGCAACCAGGCCTGTCTGGACCACACCTTCAGCGGCAAGCTGACCTCGTGCCTTGTGAACCCACGCGCCTGCCATGAGACCGAATTGGAAATCACCACAGCTGAAGCGCCAAAGACGATTGCCATTGTCGGCGCCGGCCCCGCGGGATTATCCACCGCGATGACTGCAGCGCAGCGCGGACACGACGTAACCCTGTTCGATCGCGCCTCGGAGGTTGGCGGCCAATTGAACATGGCCAAGCAGGTTCCGGGCAAAGAAGAGTTCTGGGGACTAGTCGATTGGTACCACACCATGATGACCGATCTGGGTGTGAAGGTAGAGCTGAACCGCGAAGTCAGCGCTGACGACCTGACCGACTTTGACGAAGTGGTTATCGCTACTGGTGTCATTCCGCGCGATCCGAAAATCCCGGGCCAGGATCGGGACAATGTCATCACCTATATCGACGTGCTGCGCGAGAAGACCGCGGTCGGCAAGTCTGTCGCCGTAATCGGCGCAGGCGGCATCGGGTTTGATGTATCCGAGTTCCTGTTGGAAGACGGCCACAGCATCACCACAGACCTGCCCGCTTGGATGAAGGAGTGGGGCGTGACCGATCCGGCCGAGCATCGCTCGGGCCTGGCACCAGAAGGCCCTCAGCCTGCGGCACCTGCGCGTGATGTCACCTTGCTGCAGCGTAAGAAGCAAGCACATGGCAAGGGTCTGGGCAAGACAACCGGGTGGATTCACCGCGCTACGCTCAAGATGAAGGACGTCAACTTTGTGGGCGGCGTGAACTACGAGCGTATCGATGAGGACGGCCTGCATGTCAGCTTTGGCGAAGAACGTGCTGATCCGACCGTGATCGCGGCGGACACAATCGTTCTGTGTTCCGGTCAGGTGTCCGAGCGCAGCCTCGCAGATGCGCTGATCGAACGCGGCATCACTCCGCACGTGATCGGCGGAGCCGATGTGGCGGCAGAGCTGGACGCCAAACGGGCGATCAATCAAGGTACGCGACTGGCGGCAACGTTCTAAAGCAACACCTCAATTGAACTGAAGGAAGCCGTCTCGAAAGAGGCGGCTTTTTTGTGCCGCTTGACTCTCTTGTTATCAATATACATATGTACGCAATGAGTCAGAAAATAGAGCGCACCCAGACGGGAATTCGAATCGAAAAGCGCCTGCTGAAAGTCCTCAAGGGGCTGGCAGAGTCGCTGGACATGACCCTTGGCGATCTGATCGAGGGGATTGCCCTGCATAGCTTTGAGAACAAGCCAGCGTTTTCCGAGGAATCGCTGGAGAAGATCAAACAACTCAAAAGTGTCTACGACCTCGACTGGACAGCCAATGACAGCCACCGCTTCAAGGAGGACGGAGAATGAGCACCGACATCTCCAACGCCTTTGAAGCACATGCCATCGACAACACGACATTCGGACATGCCGAACATGTACAGGTCGCCTACGATCTGCTGCGCAAGTATGATTTCATCGATGCTGCAGCGATCTACGCCAAAGGAATCCGAACACTTGCAGCCAAGGCTGGCACCCCGGATAAGTTCAACCTGACGATCACCTACGCGTTCATGAGCCTGATCGCAGAGCGTCTTGCCAGTTCGAAAACCAGCGCTTTCGAGGCGTTCATTGCGGAAAACCCCGATTTGATGGCCAAGACAGCCCTCAGCCAATGGTATCCACAAGAACGGCTAAATTCGGCGCTGGCGCGCCGTATTTTCCTATTGCCTGACGTGGCATAGCCTCCTGTGCCGTGAAGGCACCTCGATTACTCGACCGAAATCCTGATCACCTGGGACACAATCGGGGTTGCGTGCGGAACATGCCCTGCATCCCCCAGAACCAGTTGCAGCGTGTGATCACCCGACGCGAGCTCCAGCGTCACTTCAGTCTGACCACCACCGAAATGCAAATGATTGTCGTCTGAAGGCAGACCATAGGCGAGCTCATCCGCACCGTCCTCACCCTCACCAATCGGCGGGCGGTCGATCAGCAAATGGTGGTGCCCGGTGTTTTCCGCCTCGGTTCCGGCGGGGGCCACGCCCATCCCGCTTAACCCAAAGACCACGGTCACCGGCGATGAAACCGTGTCGCCATCTGACAGGTTTACAAAATAGACCCGTGCGTCCGGGTTCGACGGCGTCTCGCCACCAGCCCATGCGAAGGTCGCGGACAGACATATGACTGCGACGGTATAAATGGCTTTCATGATCTCCTCCGTGGTCACAAATTTGCCATTGTCATCCTAGCATATCCGGCCGAAATCACCCAAAACCCTTGGCTTACAGGCATTGTGGCCATCTCGGAAACCATCGTTTCCGCGTTTCCCATATGCAAACGATCCGATTTGAAACCCTGATATTATCCCATGTCCGCCCTGTTTCCGCCCAGATTGGACGTCAGGTTGGCTCAAAGGACTAAGACTTGGGGAACGAGAATGGACCGACTGACCGAAATGGAAGCCTTTGCCAATGTGGTGGACCAAGGTGGCTTCACCGATGCGGCCAAGAAAATGGGCATCTCCAAATCGGCCGTATCAAAGCATGTTTCGAGCCTCGAGGCCCGTCTGGGCGCACGGCTGCTGAACCGCACGACCCGGCGCGTGTCGCCGACCGAAATTGGCCTGGCATATTATGACCGCGCACGGCGTGTTCTGAATGACGCGGGCGAAGCTGATGCGCTTGTGACTTCGATGCAATCCGCCCCCTCGGGTCTGCTTCGGATCAGCGTTGCAACAGATTTCGGCGTCAATCACCTGTCTCCGGTTCTGTCGGATTTTCTGGCGGCCTATCCTGATATCACTGTGAACATGGTGCTGAACAACCGCTACGTCGAGCTGATTTCTGAAGGGTTCGATGTAGCCGTCCGGATTGGTGAGCTGGAAGACAGCACCCTGCGCGCACGCAAACTGACTGAAACCGTCAAGCGGATGGTCGCAGCACCCAGCTATGTCGAGAAATTCGGCCGGCCGCAGAAAATTGACGAACTGAATGAACACAAGCTACTGCATTACTCCAGCCAGTCCTCTGGCAATGTATGGAAGCTGACCGCGCCTTCGGGTGAAAAAAGACAGGTTCGCACCGCAGGGTGGCTGAGCGTGAACGATGGGCAATCCCTGTTGAACGCCGCCATCTCTGGTCTGGGGATCGCATATTTGCCCAGCTATCTGTACGCAGATGCGCTGAAATCCGGTGCTGTACTGGACGCTATGCCGTCGCTTCCGGACGAGGTTCAGGGCGTCTACGCCGTTTACCCGCCCGGACGCTTTACTCAGCCCAAGGTTCGGGCATTCATAGATTTTCTCGTCGATGCCTTTCACGAAAAAGGCCCGATGGATTGGTGAATTAACCTCGGTAAACTGTACGGCCCGCGCCTGCTGCTTGGGCCTTTTTTTATCGGCCATGATGTGAACAGGACTGCAGGGTTCAGTTGACCAGCAAAACCGCCTCAACCCGGCGATTCAGATCCCGGCCTTCCGGCGTGGCATTGGAAGTGAGCGGGGCAAGATAGCCGATCCCGCGCGCCTCGACCCGGTCTGCCGCGACCCCATGCGCCTCGATCAATCGGGCGCGTACAGCCTGAGCCCTGCCGGTACTGACCGAGATGTTGGCATCCAGCGCACCGGTGTCATCCGTGTGGCCCACAAGTGCCAGCCGGGTACTTGGGTTTTTGGCCAGAAACTCCGCTACCAATTCAAGCGAGGAAAAAGGCCCCTCGCCCAACGTCATCTCTCCGGTGCGGAAATGCAGGTCTTCCAATATTGTATGCCCGTTTTGTTCCAGACTGGCTAACAAATCACCGGGCGACGTGACCGGTTCGTCGATCACAAGCGGTGGTGACGCCTCTGCACCCACCGGGGTGACCCGGATCATCTGCACATACCCGTCAGGCGGATTGCGGCTGACCAGCAGGCTGACCACATTTCCCCCTCGGATGGCAGACAAAAAACGATAGTCCTGAATAGCCACGTACATGTCTGGTGTGGGCACAACTTCGGTGCCAAAACGGAAGTCGAACCCACCACACGTTTTGGCCTGGCACTCAAGCAATATTTCGTACCCTTGCGCTGCGATCTGGTCACGCAACGGGGCCAGCAATTGCAGCGTCGTGCTGGAGCCGGATTGCAACCGCCAGGTAAACCGCTCGACTTTTCCTTCGACTTCTCGCGCCGGTACCGCCCCATCCGCAAAGGGCCCGATTGGCAGCTCGTAGCTGTCCAGTTCACTGGTCCGCTCGCTGACAAGACGCGCGCCGGAAGGCATTGTCAGGTTCTGCGCAAGACCCTGGCCGGCCATGATCATCAGGAATAGGGCAGCAGTTCGGATCATCGGGCCTGCGCGTGGTATTCGTCGTTCGGGGCCATCGCAGTTGCGCTGGCCACTCGGTTCGACATGTTGAAAAAGCCGGTCACATTGGCAATGTCCCAAATGTCCCGGTCGCTGAACCCAACATCGCGCAGACGTTGACGATCAGGTTCTTCGATCTCGGTACTGGCGGTCGTCATCTTGGCAGCAAAATCCAGCATGGCGCGTTGGCGGTCGCCCAGAGGGGCCACGCGGTAGTTCATGACCAGCATCTCGCCCAGTTGCGGATTGCCCGACAATTGTCGGACGGCCGCGCCGTGGGCCACCAAACAGTAAAAGCACTTGTTGATCGCGGACACGACCACCGCAATCATTTCGCGTTCCAGTTTTGACAATCCGCTGTCGCCCAGCATCAGATCGTTGTAGTTCGCCGTAAACGCATTCAGCTTGTCGATATCGAACGCGTATGCCTTCAGCACATTGGGCACAAAGCCCAGTTTTTCGACACATATATCAAAGTACTTCTGCGTCTCAGGCGGCAGCGGGTCCACCATCGGCAGGTCCAGCGCGGTGGGCAGGGTTTGATCGGTCACGTTGGTCACTCTCCTTGGACAAGCTGACGGTAGTGGTATTCGCCGGTGATCTCCATCCCGAGCGCATGGTAGAGACCATTTGCCCCGTTATTAGCTTTGGTGCAGATCACACTTAGCGTTTTTGCGCCGTTCTTCTGCGCCCAGATTGCAGCCGCGCGCATGGCCCACTTTCCCAAGCCCTGACGGCGATAGGCCGGTAAGATTTCCAGCGCATGAACCATGGCGACGTCGTCGTGAATGGCGACAAATCCGGTCCCCGCCGGGTGATCGGAATGACGTAGGAATATCCCCGTTTTCGGCCCCTCGGCGCGGTCCATGATGGCCAGCCGTTCTGGTCCGATCCCGCCCTGCGCCCAGATCTCGTTCATGATCGCCAGCGGACTCCAGATGGTAAAGGCGGTGACCCGAGGGATGGGCGTATCGGTCAGGTCCTCGACCTGGCATTGGTAGATGTTGACGGGATCAAGAATGTCATAGCCCTGATCCGCAAGCTGCAGATCCAACCCTTCGTCGCCCGGTCGCAGGCAGAATATGGGTCGCTGCCCCATCGCGCGCATCGCCCCTTCAGCGGCTTTGATATCCGCGTCGATCGCAGATGCCAGAGCGCTGGCCGCGGAAACGCGCGAGCCACCACCCAACCCCTGCCGCAGGCGAAAAGGGCCAATTGTTTCGAACCGAGCCGCCGGCCATGTGCCGTCGACAACGTCGGCCCAGTTCGGGCTCAAAGCTCCAGCTCTTTTGCCAACCGGGTCGTGGCCGCATCGACCTGCGACCCATTCGTGCCCCGAACCACCACGTTAGAGCCGAATACACCATTTACCTGAAACGGATAGCTGCCGATGGCGAGATCAGGGTAATCCTCAGCCAAAGCCGAGAGGATCGAGGCGATATCACCTTCACCCCGGTTGATCCGCAGCGTTTGCGACAACAAGGGATCGCCGCCGGTCAGCTTGGGCAGAACGCTGGCGACCATGGCCTGAAAGATTGTGGGAATACCCGCCATCACATGCACATTCCCAAGCGTGAAGCCTGGCGCGGTCGAAACAGGATTATCGATCAATGTCGCCCCATCGGGAATACGCGCCATACGCAGGCGCGCGGCGTTCAGTTCCAACCCCGAATTCTCATAGTGCCGCTCTAACAGCGCTCGGGCGTCAGCGCGCACGTCGATCGACGCACCAAAAGCCCGGGCGATACAATCTGCGGTGATGTCGTCATGGGTCGGGCCTATTCCGCCGCTGGTGAACACATGATCAACCTGCTCAGACAGCGCTCGAACGGCTTGTTCGATAGCAGTGGCGTCATCGCTGACCATCCGGACCTCTTTAAGGTCAATGCCCTGCTTTGTCAGTTCCTGCGCTAGATAATGCATGTTCGCATCCCGGGTGCGTCCCGACAGGATTTCATCCCCGATCACAAGCATTGCTGCGGTTGGGTTCGGCATGACCTGTCCTTTCCTGATATGGCACAGGCCGCAAGATATCGTTCCTGCTGAACCTCGCAAGGCCCGTTTGTCAGTCCCGCAGCGCTTGGGCAGGCAAATTCGCAGTGACGCTTTGGAACAGGTCCATATCGTTCATCGACCGCGCCAGAATCATCGCCCCTTCCAGGCGGGCAATCGTTTCCCCTGCTCGGGCTTCGGGATTCGCGGCCCCTGCGGCCCGGAAAACCGTTTCCAGCCATACGAGATTGCGCTCGAAAAACTCGCGAGTCCGTCTGGCGACCGGGTCTGGCAACCTTGCGATTTCAGCACCAAACATACCGCACAGGCACATCAGGTCCTGTTCGATCAATGCTTGTCGATATGCCGCCACATATTGTTCCAGAGATTCCAAAGGCGTGGCTTCGTCCAACCGCCCCAACGCCCCCAGGAACCGATCAGTGTAACGGGTAACCAGCGCCTCGCCCAAAGCTTCCTTGGTGGGGAAATGGTAGTGAATGCTGGCCGATTTGATGCCGATTTCAGACGCGATGTCGCGAAAACTGAAGGCATAATACCCGCCTTGTCGCGCCATACGCTCGGCCACATCCAAAATACGGCTGGCAGTTTCTGACAAGGGTTTTTCCGTTTTGGGCATCTGCACATCTATCTAAAAATAACCTACCACTAGATAGGGGGTTGTATTTCAGTTTCCAAGCTCAATATATCTACCTATCAGTAGATAGGAAATCTGATCATGACTCTGACAACAACACTTATCGTCGGCGGATCCAGCGGAATGGGTCTGGCCACAGCGCGCCAAATCATAGCAAGCGGCGGGCACGTGACCCTTGTCGGGTCATCCGCTGGCAAGCTGGACGCGGCGAAAGCGGAACTTGGCGGCGCCGCGGACATATACCGCGCGAACCTGCTCGATGCGGCAGACGTCGAAAGGCTGATCAACCAGATCAAATCGGACACGCGTCACATTCAAGGATTGGTGAATGCAGCCGGGACATTCGCGCCAAAACCGTTCATGGAACACACGGCCGAGGATTACGACAGCTATCTGGACCTGAACCGCGCGACCTTTTTCATCACACAGGCCGTGGTCGAAAACATGAAAGCCAACGGAGGTGGCAATATCGTCAACATAGGCTCTATGTGGGCAAAACAGGCAGTTCGCGCCACACCGTCCTCGGCCTATTCGATGGCCAAAGCCGGACTTCATTCCCTGACGCAGCATCTGGCAATGGAGCTGGCGGAACATAAGATCCGAGTGAATGCGGTTTCTCCGGCGGTGGTGGTGACCCCCATCTATGGCGCCTTCATCGCACCGGACCAGATCGAGGCGACTTTGACCGATGCTTTCGACGCTTTCCACCCGATCGGCCGCGTCGGTCGGCCCGAGGATGTGGCGCATACCGTCACCCATCTTCTGTCCGATGATGCAGGTTGGGTCACCGGGGCAGTCTGGGATGTGGATGGTGGCGTAATGGCAGGCCTCGTCTGACACTTCCCATACGGGCGGGCGCGCGTTAAGCCGGGTGGCATGAAGTTTGCCACCCCATTGATCCCCGCCCGCCTGATCCGCCGCTACAAACGCTTTCTGGCCGATTGCCAGTTGGAGGACGGGCGTGAAGTAACCGCCCATTGCGCCAATCCGGGGTCAATGATGGGGCTGGCGGAACCCGGCGAGAAGATCTGGTTGGAACCCAACGATGACCCGAAGAAAAAACTGAAATACGGCTGGCGTCTGGTCGATCATGAGAACGGGCATTTTACCGGTGTTGACACCTCGGTGCCCAACAAAGCCCTGCGCGCGTCCCTTGAAGCCGGTGAAATACCTGAGCTTGCCGCCTATGAAACCGTCCGTCCCGAGGTGAAGTACGGCGAAAACAGCCGTATTGATTTTCTGCTGACGCAACCTGGCCTGCCCAACGCCTATGTCGAGGTCAAAAGCGTGACCTTGTCCCGTGAACCATGTTTGGCAGAGTTCCCCGACAGCGTCACCGCACGCGGTACCAAACATCTAGGAGAGCTGACGGCTATGGTGACCCAAGGACATCGCGCGATCATGTTGTATCTGGTGCAACGCACCGATTGCGACCGGTTTGGTTTGGCGGCGGATATAGACGCGGCCTATGCGGCGGCATTTGAGACGGCACAGGCGAAGGGTGTCGAGCGATTGGTGTATGGTACGCAAATTTCGCCCGACGGTGTTTGGGTGGATACCACACGGTTCGGGGACTTTAACCTGCCCGGATAATATCACTTGCCCTCGTCAGGTCCGGTTCACCCCTTGTTTCGGCATTCGAACTGGGTTGCTGAAAGGGGCATCACCATATCACTGGCCTCAAATCTGGACCGCAGCGCCGACAGCATTTCGGCCACAACCGCATCCGGATCGACACCTCCGCGCGCTCTGATTTCGTCAATCAACGGATTTCCATACACCAGGGCTGTCGCAAATTTCTCAAGGTCGGCGATTGGTTTGTTCAACCTGATGGTTTCGTGCGTAACGGTCCCCCAACCTGCGGCCGCAAGGTCTGCGTGTACGATGTCGGGGTCGCCATAGTGGAACGGGACCTTGTAGAATCCCGGTGGGTTTTCGGGAAAGAACGTCATCGCCGCTTTGTGGGCTGTCTCGGAAAACGGGTTTTCGGACATATCACTCCAGATATTGAACACGTAACGGCCACCCGGCTTCAGAACACGGGCGACTTCGCGATATGACGCAGTTTTGTCCGGAAAGAACATCACGCCAAACTGGCAAACGATCAGGTCAAAACTATTGTCTTCGAAGGGCAGTTCCATTGCGTTCGCTTGGGCAAACTCGACATTCTCACTGCCGGCGAGCTTGGCTTTTGCAATCTCCAACATGGGCGGATTAAGGTCCGTAACCGTCAGTGAAACAGACGGGTTTAACGCGTCGCGCAGCTTACGGCTGACAATTCCCGTTCCTGCGGCAAGCTCCAGAACGCGACCCGTTTCAAGACCGCCACACAGCCCGGTTAACCTGTCGGCATAGTCTACGAAAATGTTCGGTCCCAGACCCTGATCGTAATGGTGTGGAATTTCACCGATAAAATTGGCAGAATTGCTGGACATTTCGATCCTCCAAAACGATCTCACTGCGAAAAAACAACATTCTATCTGAAATTATGATTTTGAGCGAATTTGACAGACTTTGCAGCCTTGATCCGAGGGCATTCCGCGCCATCTAACACCCGCAAACGCGCACCCTCTGGAACTTTCTGCACAAGCAGCGTAAAAGGCAGGCTGCGCGCAACATTTGGAGCTTAGCGTCGATGAAAGAACATCGTGGCCGCCTGACCAAGGACGGCATCCGCATTTACGAACAGGGTGACTTTGCCGGCATGCATGCGGCAGGGGCTTTGGCCGCGCGGATACTCGACGATATTGCAGAACATGTCTTTCCGGGCCAGACCACTGGCGCGATTGATGGCATGATCACGCAGATGGTCGAGGATGCAGGCGCGACATCGGCAACAATTGGCTACAAGGGCTATCAGCATGCCAGCTGTATCAGCGTGAATCACGTGGTCTGCCATGGCATTCCCGGTGACAAGAAGCTGAAGGATGGCGACATTCTGAACATCGACGTTACGGTCATCGTAGACGGCTGGTTCGGCGATACTTCGCGCATGTATGTTGCGGGCAAACTGCCCCGCAAGGCTGAGCGTCTGGTCCAAGTGACACATGATGCCCTGTTCAAAGGCATCGAGGCGGTCAAGCCCGGCAACACCTTCGGTGATATCGGCCACGCGATTCAGGCATATGTCGAGGCGCATCGGATGAGCGTCGTGCGCGATTTCTGTGGTCACGGCCTGGGCCGGGTGTTCCACGCGCCGCCAAACGTGCTGCACTATGGCCGTCCGGGCACTGGCGCGGTTCTGGAAGAGGGCATGTTCTTCACCATCGAACCGATGGTGAACCTTGGCCGTCCTGAGACGAAAACACTTGCCGATGACTGGACTGCGGTGACCCGCGACAAGTCACTGTCAGCGCAGTTCGAACACTCTGTGGGTGTGACGGCTGATGGCGTCGATATCTTTACCCTGTCACCGGGCAACAAGTTCCATCCGACCTATTCGTCCTGATCGGCGGCCTGCTCGCGCAGCAGTTTCAGCAGCAATGTTTCCGTTCCCCACGGCGTAATCGCGTCGTGGATGAACACAGGCGCGCGCAAAGGCTTGGGCGCGGGTCCAGTGTGGGATTCAGCGGCCTGTGAATGGGTCCAGAACAGAGAAGTGGCGGTGCGGTCCATCCGCCAATCCTAGCATAATTGATTTATAAGCCCAAAAGCTTTGGCACTTGGGCCATGTCGTCAAAGACCTCGGCACCTAGTGCAACCAACCGCGCACCGTCGTCATGGGCCGCATACCCCAGGCACCGCATGTCGGCGCGCTTGGCAGCGGTGACGCCGTTTTCGCTGTCTTCGATGACGACGGGGGACTTGGCACCGAAATGCTGCGCTGCTGCAATGAACAAAGCAGGGTCGGGTTTACCCACCCCCAGAACATGCGCCGAAAACATCACATCCCGGAACCTGTCCCACAACCCGTTCTGGCTCAGGGTGATCTGCATCTTTTCCGGGCGGCCATTCGAGGCGACGCAATACGGAATACCTAATGAATCCAACTGCGCCAACAGCTCGGGAACACCCGCAACCAAAGGTGTACCGGCACGCAAAACCTCATAGGTTTCCGAATAGATTTGTTCGATCCAATTATTCGGCAGGTCCGCGCCCAGCGCCCGGGCCTTTTCGCGGACACCGGTCATCGTACCGCCTACGAAAAGCGCCATGCATTCCGCCAAAGACAGGTTCAGCCCATATCTCGCAAAGCTGTCGATCAAAACCTGGTTGGACAGAACCTCACTATCGACCAGCACACCATCGCAATCGAAAATGACCAGATCGTGCATGTCAGACCTCTGCCCGCCACATCAGCGAAATATGCGTGTCGCCGTATTTACGCGTATTGTGCAGGTCAAACCCTTCTGGCGCCTCAATGGGGGCGTTTTCTTCCCAGACGATCAAGGCGTCTTTTGCCAGCCACCCCCCTTGAGTGACCGTCGCAAGCGCCTTTTGTCCCAGGCTTTTGCCGTAAGGCGGATCGAGAAAAATCAGATCACAAGGCGCGCCCGGATTGTCACCCAACCGTGTCGCGTCGCGGCGGATCAGATCGGTACGATCCTTGCTGTGGGTCAGATCAATGTTCTTACGGATCAGTCCCTGCGCCACACGCCCGTCATCAACGAAAGTCACATGCGCCGCGCCGCGCGACAGCGCCTCAAGCCCCAGTGCTCCGGTGCCGGCAAAAAGGTCCAGAACACGCAGCCCATCAAAGTCGATCTGATGGCTCAGCACATTGAACAGGCTTTCACGCACGCGGTCAGTGGTGGGACGCAGATGCGCCCCGGCATCGCCTTTGCCGACCGAGGCCAAGGCGCGACCTCGGAACTCTCCGGCGATGATCCTCACGCTTTGAGCAACGGTTTCAAGTCCGCGTCTGGGTCGGCCACGACCGCCGGGTCGGCCGTTTTGCCTGCATCGATCAGGCGTTTGCCGACCATGTAAGCGCGCGGGTCGTTCATGGCATCTACCGCAATCAGCTGATCGCCTTTGTAATACCAGAAGGACACCGTCTGCCCGTCGCCCTTGCGGGTCACCACGCGGTCATAGCCGGTGTTCAGACCTGCGATCTGTAGTTTGACGTCATACTGGTCCGACCAGAACCACGGCGTCGCCACATAGTCTTTGGCGGCACCCAGCATGTTCTGAGCAACAATCTCGGCCTGATCGATGGCATTCGGTACGCTTTCCAGCCGAATACGACCACCGAAATGCGGGAACGACGCGCAATCGCCTGCCGCCCAGATAGCCGGATCAGAGGTGCGGCCATGAGCATCCGTTTTGATGCCGTTGTCCAGTTCCAACCCGGCCATCTCGGCCAATTGGGTCGAGGGTGCGATGCCCACGCCAACCACGACGAAATCAACTTCAAGCTTGGTGCCATCGGTCAGGACGGCCCCGGTAACCTTGCCGTCTTCGCCGACCAGACGATCCAGCCCGACGCCTTCACGGATGTCAGCACCGTATTCGGAATGCAGAGCACGGAAGTAATCGCTGGTTTCCGGTGCCGCGACACGTTGCAAAATCCGTTCTGCCATCTCAACCAGAGTAACCTTGACTCCACGCTTGGCGCAGCCGGCGGCCGCTTCAAGCCCGATATAGCCACCACCAACGATCAGGGCGCGGGCGCCCTCTTTCACGCGGGGCTCCATCTCGTCGATATGGGTCAGGTCGCGCACGACATGGACGCCTTCGAGATCACCGCCAATGGCAGCAGGCAGGTAACGCGGGTCGGAACCAGTGGTCAGGGCCAGTTCGTCATAAGAAATCACCTCATCGCCCAGGGTCACGGTCTTGGCCTTGGGGTCGATCGCGGTCACGCGTTTACCCAGACGCAGGGTGATGTTGTTTTCGGCGTAGAAACCTTCAGGGCGTAGGAACAGGCGTTCAAGCTCCATCTCACCCAGCAGATAAGCTTTGGACAGTGGGGGGCGCTGATAGGGCAGATGCTGCTCGGCACCGATCAGCGTGATATCGCCTTCAAACCCGTCCTTGCGCAGTCTTGCAACAAGAGATGATCCCGCCTGCCCGGCTCCGATCACAACAATATGGCTCATCTTCGTCCTGCCCTGTCAAATTCCCGTGGTTTCATTCTCTGGCTCACCTATATTGCGGCTGAGGCCGACTCTGCAAATCCAATCGACAGGAGGAACAAGATGATTTCAACCGGTGATACGCTTCCCGACGCAACGTTGACTCAAATGGGGGCAGAAGGGCCCGAAGAGGTTCGGATTTCAGACAAGACCAAAGGCCGCAAAGTTGTGATCTTTGCTGTGCCCGGCGCATTCACGCCGACCTGCCACTCGGCCCATGTGCCCAGCTTTATGCGCACCAAGGAACAGTTCGACGCCAAGGGCGTGGACGAAATCATCTGCGTCTCGGTCAACGACCCCTTTGTAATGAGCGCATGGGGCGAAGCCACTGGCGCGACAGGTGCAGGCCTGACCATGCTGGCCGACGCCGCATCCGAATTCACCAAGGCCATTGGCATGGATTTCGACGCCCCGCCCGTCGGCCTGCTTGCGCGCTCAAAGCGCTATGCGATGTTGGTCGAAGATGGCAAAGTCGTTGCATTGAATCTTGAAGAAAACCCAGGTGCCTGCGAGATTTCCGCGGGCGAAGGTCTGCTTGAGGCCATCTAGGTCACTCGGGCCCCGGTACAGCCGGGGCCACGTTAACCCTATTTCACTTGATGCAACTTCCTGATGGGTCGATACTTGCCCCATTCATTCAGGGAGTTTTTTTGATGAAGCTCAAAGTCATCACAGTCATTCTGGGTGCTGCAGGCGCGCTGGCAGCGTGTGGCCCGGCCCCGACACCTCAACAGCAGCAAGCACGACAGCATGAGATCGCCTGCCTCGGCGGCACATTGGGCGGTGCACTGATCGGCGGGGCGATTGGCAATCAATTCGGCGGTGGGTCCGGCAAGGACATCCTGACTGCGGCAGGGGCCGTCGCGGGCGGTGTCTCGGGCCAGCGTTACGCGTGCTGAGGAGAGAATGATGATGAAAACAGCGATTTTGACGACAGCGTTCATTCTGATGGCCAGTGCAACCTTGGCGGAAACAGTGGCTGAACTGCACGAAAAGGAACTGAACGCCATTGATTCCAACAACGATGGCTTCCTGTCCAAGGACGAGTTCAACGCTTTTTCGGATTATGCTTTTCAGGCCATGGACGAAGACAAGAACGGAACGCTGGGTCTGGAAGAAGCCAAGCCGTTTCTGGACATAAAGCGGTTTCAAAACGTTGACCGCAACAACGACAGCTTTATTTCACGATCAGAGTATGACCAGCAGATGGGCGATGATTTCCTGGCCGCCGATCAGGACGGAAACGGCCAGTTGGATTGATCGCACGACCGGGCTGAACGATAGGAGCGTGGTATGAAAAAGTGGATAGCCCTCGGCATTCTGGGGTTTCTTGCCGCCTGTGATGCGCCGCAGGCCCCCGTGGTGACCGGACCAAACGGACAGCCCCAGATCCAGATCAGCACTTCGGGCCTGACGTGCTATGATACGCGTTGTTTGGACATCAATCCGGCGGCGCGCAGCGTTCGTTCGGTTGGGAATCGGACAGCCGGTATTCCACGAGATATCGACGTCAGCAACGGCACGGTCACACCCGCCGATTTCCGTCGTCTGGGTGAAATAGCTTCTCTGGCCGGCGGCATGGGATCCAGAGGAGACCGTTAAACGAGGCTGTCCATTTTTCGCGCCAATTTGGCGTCCAGCGACGATAACCCACCGACATCATGTGTGGACAGGACGACCTCAACCGTGCGGTACACGTTTGACCATTCAGGGTGGTGGTTCCACTTCTCGGCAAAGATCGCCACCTGGGTCATCCAGCCAAAGGCGTGGACAAAATCCTCGAAAATGAAGGTCTTGGTGATAGCATCCCGGTCGGTGACCATGGTCCAGCCGTTGTCGAACAGCGGATCAAGAAGAGGGCCGCGAGTTTCGGTCGACAATAGTTCCGTCATTGCTGTTCCTCCGGATTCGATTTTCTGAACGGACCATAATCCGTCAGAATCTCGATCTCTTCTCCCACTGCGTGGGCCTCGGCGTCCAGATATTTCTTGATCGCATCGGCAAAGCCGGGGTCATTGACCCAATGCAAGCTATGCGTGCGCGTGGGCAAGTAACCGCGCGCCAGCTTATGTTCACCCTGCGCGCCTGCTTCTACCCGTGCCAGACCTTCCGCAATGGCAAAGTCGATCGCCCTATAATAGCACAGTTCGAAATGCAGGCAGGCGTGATGTTCAATGCAACCCCAATACCGGCCAAAAAGCGTTTCGCGGCCGATGAAGTTCAAAGCCCCTGCGATGGGGTATCCGCCCCGTTCAGCCAGCACCAAGGCCATATCGTCCGCCATGGTTTCATGTGCAATATCAAAGAATTGGCGGGTCAGATAAGGCACGCCCCATTTACGGGACCCGGTGTCCTGATAAAACTGCCAGAAGGCATCCCAGTGTTCGGGGCGCAGGTCATCCCCCGTCAGAGTGCGGATTTCGCCGCCAAAATCGACGGCCCGCGCGCGTTCTTTGCGAATGTTCTTGCGCTTGCGCGACGATAATGCCGCAAGAAATCCGTCGAAGTCCTGGTGTTCGTCGTTCAGCCAGTGAAACTGCTGCGACTGGCGCAGCATAAGGCCCATCTGTTCGCCCGCCAGCGCCTCGGCTTCGGTGCAGAAGGTTGCGTGGACTGAAGACACCTGATTGTCCGCAGCCAATTGCACCGCCCCCTGCACCAGCGCAGACATGCCAACCGAGTCATAGCCGGGGCGCACCAGAAAACGCCGACCTGTTGCAGGGGTGAACGGTACGGCGATCTGCAGCTTGGGGTAATAACGACCCCCGGCACCTTCATAGGCATGCGCCCAGTTGTGGTCGAAGATATATTCGCCCTGACTGTGGGATTTGGCATACATCGGCGCCGCCGCGATCAGCATCCCGTCCAGATAGGCCGCCAGGTATTGCGGCTGCCAGCCAGTTCCACGCCCAACCGAGCCGCTGTGCTCAAGTGCCAGCAGAAACCGGTGGGTGGTAAACGGATCAAGCGGACGGCCGCCATCGGCAACCTCGGGGCAGGCGCAGCTGTCCCATTCCGCCGCAGATATCTGCGACAGCGAACCCAGCACCCGAACCTCGATCTGTGCCTGATCCATTTGCCCTCCGCCTCTGATCTTTATCTGTGACGTTGCAGGGCTGGTTCAACCCGGTTGAACAGCCAGATACCCTTCGAACGTCACATTGTCCGCAACTTCGCGGGCCTCTGCCTCTTGTTCAGGCGACCGCACGGTCCAGCACAGGATCGGTACACCGCGTGCCTTCAGTTCGGCCACGCGGGGGCGGTCAAGGTCTTCGACCTCATGGCTGATGAAACTGGCCCCGACACGATCGAAATCCGGAATGTCGCGCAGGTAGTCACAAACACTCTGAGGTAAAAGCTCGACCTTGGGCTGGTACGATCCTGTCACGATGCCACGCGGCAGATGCGGTGCCAGCCGCGCCAGTTCAACGACCGAGTTGGGGTTGAACGACATCAACGCCACCGGCCCATCGTAACCTGACAATGCACGCACGGCGTCTTGTTCCAGCGGGCCCACGGATGTGCCCATCGCGCCGTCCTGATCTTTGAATTCGATCAGCAGCGGTACTTTACCTGACACGATTTGCAGCACCTCATCCAGCCTCGGGATGCCATCTTCTGCGTGCAACAGCGTGGTGCCTGACGCCTGCGCCGAAGTGATCTGTTGGATCGGTCCGGGCTGTCCGGTCAGGCGGGTCATGTCATAGTCATGAAACACCATGGCCCGGTTGTCCGAGGTCCGTTGCAGATCAATCTCGATCCCATAACCGGCGTCCACAGCGGCGCGAATGGCCGCCCGGCTGTTTTCCGGGCGGTTGTCCTGTTTGTCGTGCAGCGCACGATGCGCCAACGGGACTTGAAGGAATACGTCAGGCAGCGCGGGCGTCATTGAACTTCGAAGATACCTTCGATCTCAACCGCGACGCCCAAGGGCAGTGCCGCCGCACTGACGGCCGAACGCGAATGGCGGCCTGCATCACCCAGCGCTTCGACCAGAAAGTCTGACGCACCGTTGATGACTTGCGGCTGCGCGGTAAAATCTGCCGTCGAGTTCACAAACCCGGTCAGCTTGATGACGCGCACCAACTTTTCGATATCGCCACCGCAGGCCGCTTTGACCTGGGCCAGAAGGTTGATCGCACATACCTTGGCCGCAGCAGCGCCTGCTTCGACTTCCATGTTGTCGCCCAGCTTGCCAGTGATCAGATCATCCGCCTTCGAGATCTGCCCCGAGACATAGACGATATTGCCCACGCGCACGAAGGGCACGTAGTTGGCCGCCGGCGCAGGAGCGTCCGGTAGGTTGACACCCAAGCTTTCCAGTTTCGCCGCGATGCTCATGAGGTCTCCTCCCAAATTTGAGTCGGGGCGAAGCTAACCGGGAAGGCAAGGATCGAAAAGTGCGAAAACGGCGATGTGACCTGCACCGGTTGTGGGCGTAACTTTTCTTATTCTGAACTGTTGAACCTGTGTCACTTTACGTTGACCTATTCGGCAGGTTAAACGCTATCTGTTTCATATTGGTGGCGAAACGCCTATGTGACTTTGGGTAGGCCGGGCACAACGGCCAAAAAGAGTATTGATTAAGTGTTCGGGCGCGGACTGTCCGAACGTTTTGGAGTGGCAAAGATCGTGTTGAGCAGAATCAACCTAAAACCCCTGATCGTTGTGTCCGTATTGGCAGTTCTCAGCGCCTGCACCACACGCCCTCCGGAGGGTGTTCAGCAGGGTGAAGCATTTGATCCGTATGAACGCAACAACCGGGGCATCCACAAGTTCAACCTTGGCGTCGACCGGTTTCTGTTTCGTCCCGCCTCGAAAGGGTACGTAAAGATCGTGCCCGACTCGATGGTGACCAGTTTCAACCATTTTGCCGAAAACCTGACGATGCCGGGCCAAGCCGTGGACTACCTGCTGCAAGGCAACCTCAAGCAGTCGGGCAATGCACTGCTGCAATTTGTGATCAACACGACCGTTGGTGGCCTGGGGTTGTCAGCCCCCGCCGACGAGTTGAACCTTCCGCCTGTGGATACCGATTTCGGTGAAACGCTGCACGTCTGGGGTTTTGGCGAGGGCGCTTATGTCGAGCTGCCGCTCTATGGTCCGTCAACGCAGCGGGACTCGATTGGCGTTATCGTCAACCTGTTCTCGAACCCGATCAACTTCTCTCCGGTCCGTCCGGTCGACAATATCGGTGTCTATGCCGAGGTCGTGCGCCGGATGGGTGATCGGGGGCGTTTTTCAGACACGGTCGACTCGATCCTATATGAAAGCGCCGACAGTTATGCACAAGCGCGGACCATTTACCTACAAAATCGCCGCTTCGAACTGGCGAGAGACGACGAAGAAACCTATCTGGGTCTTTACGACGACCCTTATGCAGACAATGGGACCGACCCTGTCAGAGATCCCTACCTAGACCCATACGAGGACCCCTATGAGGACCCCTATGCCGAGTAACCATATGAACCGGCGCGGTTTTGTCGCCACAGGCCTTGCTGGCCTGGCACTGACCGCCCTGCCTTTTTCCGCCTTTGCCCAGACTGAAGCCAGCGCCAAGGCTCTGGTCGTCAGTGTCGTGGATGACATCAACCGCATTATCGCCTCGGGCAAATCCGAAAAGGCGATGATCCGCGATTTCGAAAAGGTCTTTGTGCAATATGCCGATGTGCCGATCATGGCACGTTATGTGCTGGGGGCGGACGCCCGTTCGGCCAGCCCGTCGCAGTTGAAGCAGTTCACCAAAGCGTTTCAGGGCTATATCTCGAACAAGTATGGTCGACGTTTCCGCGAATTCATTGGTGGGCAAGTCACCGTCCGGAAAGCCCGGAAAATCAAGGCCGGTTACGAGGTACGCACCTCGGTTAAGCTGCAGGGCTCGTCCCCGTTCGAGGTGACATTCCTGGTTTCGGACAAATCAGGCCGCGACAAGTTCTTCAACATGTTCATCGAAGGGGTGAATATGCTGCTGACCGAACGAACCGAGGTTGGCGCTATGCTGGACGCCCGTGGCGGCGACCTGAACCGTTTGATCAAGGACATGGGCTAAACCAAGGTCAGCCAACCCGGTTAAGTATAAGAAAAACGCCGCGCGATAGGGTTCGCGCGGCGTTTCTTAGTTCAATTCAGGCGCTCGCCGGTTTCCTTGGCGAAGTAAGATACTTTGCTCATATCGAAGGCCAGGTTCAGCATCTTGCCCGCCTGAGCACTGGTTTCCGCGTGCAGCCTTGCGGTCACCTGCTTGCCGCCCAGTTCTGAGACAACATAGGTATCGGCCCCTGCGGGTTCGACCATATCGACCATGCACGCCGCTTCCTGCACGCCATCACCGGCACGGAAACCGGCCTCGGCAATATCCTCGGGGCGCAAACCCAGGATCACATCCTCGGGCAACGCCAGATCGCGCGCATCGTTCAGAACCAGAGTTTCCCCGGCATCGCGCGAGATGACGATTTGTGTACCCGATCCGTTTTTTGTGACCTGCGCAGGGATCAGATTCATTGCCGGCGAGCCCATGAAATCGGCGACAAACAGATTGGCCGGATTGTTGTAGATCTCGGCCGGGCTGCCGATCTGCTGCACGATACCGCCCTTCAGGACCACGATTTTGGTGGCCAGCGTCATCGCCTCAATCTGATCGTGGGTCACGTAGACGATAGAAGCGTCCAAGGTTTGGTGCAGCTTCTTGATCTCGGTCCGCATCTCAACCCGAAGCTTGGCATCGAGGTTCGACAGCGGTTCATCGAACAGGAACAGCTTGGGGTCGCGCACCAGCGCCCGACCCATCGCCACCCGCTGGCGCTGACCACCCGACAATTGGCTGGGACGACGGTTGAGCAGCGGCTCGATTTGCAGCAGAGAGGCCACATCGTTCAGCTTGGCGTCCTGCGTGGCCTGATCGACCCCGCGCACCTTCATGCCGAAGGTGATGTTTTTGGCCACGCTCATCGTCGGATACAGCGCGTAGGATTGGAACACCATCGCGATGTCGCGGTCCTTGGGGCTGACATGGGTCATGTCTTTGCCGCCAATCGCCAGTGTCCCGTCGGTGATTTCCTCCAACCCCGCAATGCAGTTCAGCAAGGTGGATTTACCGCAGCCCGAGGGGCCGACCAGCACCAGGAAATCACCCGGTTCGATCGAGATGTTGATGTCCTTCAGAATTTCGGTTGCGCCGTAATTCTTGTAGAGTTTGTTGATATCAAGGATGGGAGCCATGGGTCTTATCCCTTCACAGAACCGGCGGTCAGGCCGCGGATGAAATACTTACCGGCAACGACATAGACGAGCAGCGTCGGCAGCCCCGCGATAATCGCGGCGGCCATGTCGACGTTGTATTCTTTAACGCCGGTGGTGGAGTTTACGATGTTGTTGAGCGCCACAGTCACGGGCTGCGTGCCCGCCTGGCTGAACGACACGCCGAACAGGAAGTCATTCCAGATCTGCGTGAACTGCCAGATCACTGTCACCACGATGATGGGCAGCGACAGCGGCAGGAAGATCGACCAGAAAATCCGCAGAAAGCCTGCCCCATCGACCCGAGCGGCTTTGGTCAGCTCGGCCGGAATGGTGACATAGTAGTTGCGGAAGAACAGCGTAGTGAAGCCAAGGCCATAGATCACGTGGACAAAGATCAGGCCCGGAATGGTTCCGGCGATCCCCATCATGCCCAGCAGCCGCGCCATTGGCAGCAGAACAACCTGAAACGGAATAAAGCAGCCAAACAGCATCAGCGAGAAGATGATGTTCGCGCCTTTGAACCGCCACTGCGCCACGACATAGCCGTTCAGCGCACCAATCAGGGTGGACAAAAACACCGCAGGCACAGCGATCAGGACCGAGTTCCAGAAGTAAGGCCGCAGACCTTCACACTGGATACCGGTACAAGCCCCGGACCATGCGGTTTTCCAAGCATCAAAGCTGACTTCGCGCGGTAGTGAGATCAGGGACCCGGTGCGGATTTCCTCAAGGCTTTTCAGCGATGTCGTCAACATCACGAACAGCGGCATCAGGTAATACAGCGCGAACAGGCCCAGCAGGACGTAAAGCAGCCAACGAAGGGCAATCTTGCCAGTGGCGCTCTGCGAGCGAGTTTGGGTTTGGGGCATCGACAGATCAGTCATTTTTCGCCCTCAGCTCTGAATAAAGATATGGAACCACGATGGCAAAGACGACCAGCATCATGATCATTGCGGAAGACGCCGCCTGACCGATATCGCCGCGCGAAAACGCCATGGCATACATGTATGTGGCTGGCAGATCAGTCGCGTATCCCGGACCGCCACCTGTCAGCGCGATGACAAGGTCAAAGCTCTTGATCGCAAGGTGGGCCAGCACGATGAAGGCAGACAGGAAGATCGGTGCCATCGACGGTATTATGATCGCCGTATAGATGCGCCATGTGGGGACACCATCGACCTGTGCGGCTTTGATGATTTCACCATCCACCGAACGAAGCCCGGCCAGAAACAGCGCCATAACAAAGCCCGAGCTCTGCCAGATCGCGGCAATCACGATCGTGTAGATGGCGTAATCGGGGTTCACCAGCCAATCGAATTCAAAATTCGGAAAGCCCCAGCCCTGCACCATGGATTCAATGCCCAGACCTGGGTTCAGGATCCACTTCCATGCGGTGCCGGTCACGATCATCGACAGTGCCATCGGGTACAGGTAGATGGTGCGAATGACCCCTTCGACGCGGATCTTCTGATCCAACAGGATGGCCAGTAGCAGGCCCAGCACCATCGCGATCACGATGAACAGCGCGCCAAAGATATACAGGTTGTTGATTGCCGTATCCCAGCGAGGGGAATCGAACAGGCGTTCATACTGAATGAAGCCATGGATCTCGTATTTCGGCAGTAGTTTCGATCGGGTCAGCGACACCCATGCGGTCCATCCGATAAATCCGTAGACAAAAATCAATACGGCGATGAACGACGGTGCCAGCACCACCTTGGGCAGGTGGTTTTCCAGCCATTCGGACATTTTTTCCTCCGGGGAAAAGTGCTCTGCCCCTCAGTATAGGGGGCAGAGCGTTTTGGATCAGTAGCTGTTGGCCACTGCGTCCGCCAGTTGCTGAACCGCGTCAGCCGAGGACATATCCGAGTTGAAATGCGCGGTCACAACATCCGTGATCGCACCAGACTGCGACCCGCGCAGCGCCATGCCATGGGCGTAAGACGGCAGCAGCGAACCACCTGCCGAGGTCGTACCCATGTCTTCTGCCGAGATTTTCGCGCAGATATCAAAGGCATCCAGCGCTACGTCAGTCCGTGCAGGGATCGAACCCTTGTTCAGGTTGAACACTTCCTGGAAGTTCGGTGCGACGATCAGTTTGGCCAGCAGTTCCTGGCCGGCGCGGTTGTCGTCACCTTCAACTTCGAACATGGCAAAGCTGTCGACGTTGTACAGATATCCGTCACCGGGGGTCGAGGCACACAGGAAATCTTCGCCGGGCTTCTTACCAGCGGCCAGGAATTCACCTTTGGCCCAGTCACCCATGATCTGGAAAGCGGCCTCGCCATTCATCACCATGGCGGTGGCCAGGTTCCAGTCGCGACCCGAGAAGTTTTCGTCAACATATCCACGCATGGTACGCATCTGGTCAAAGACCTGTACCATTGTGTCCGACGTCAATGCTTCGGGGTCGAGATCGACCAGGGCTTTCTGGTAGAATTCTGGTCCACCAATACCCATGACGACCGCCTCAAACACGGTCGCGTCCTGCCAGGCCTGACCACCGTGGGCCAGCGGGATCACACCAGCTGCCTGCAGTTTTTCGGCCGCTGCGTTGAACTCATCCCATGTGGTGGGCATTTCGATTCCGTTTGCTGCCAGAACATCGGCATTCGCCCAGATCCAGTCGATGCGGTGCACGTTCACGGGTGCAGCGCACCAAGTGCCTTCGCACATCATATGGCCCGCGATCGACGCAGGCAGGACATCCGCCCAGCCTTCTGCCTCGGCCACGTTCGAAATGTCGGCCAGAACGCCTTCTTCGTACCATTCCTGAATGGCAGGGCCTTTCAGCTGGACTGCGGTCGGCGCGTTACCGGACAGAACGCGGGCGCGCAGCGCGGTCATTGCCGCATCACCACCGCCACCCGCAACGGGCATGTCGGTCCAGGTACCGCCGTTCGAGGCGAATTCTTCCTGCAGAACGGCAACCGACTTGGCCTCACCACCCGAGGTCCACCAGTGCAGTACTTCCGCCTGCGGCTCGGCCACAACGGACGATCCGGCCACAACGGCCAAAGTCGAAACGGTGGCAAATGCAAAACGCTTCATTTTTTGTCTCCTCCCTGAGAACTCAGTGACTGCCAAAGCAGCGATGGCGCTATTACTGTGGTCTGATCGCCGTCTGGCAAAGCGGAATTCATAGTAAAGCACGGAAACGGCCCAAATTTTCACCACTTCTGTTACAGCGTGTTACGTTGGCATTGAATCTGTTTCCATTCGTTACAATGGACAACGACAGAGGGAAAAGATCGGGAGGAAAGACAGAGTGAGCATTCCGCGGCTTCTGGTGGTGGATGACGACCCAGAGATGCGGTCGATGATGACGCAGTTACTGCAGCAAAACGGCTTCATCGCGCTGCCCGCCAGTTCTGAACAGGAAATTCGAGCGCACCTGTCCAACGGGCGGATAGACCTGATCCTGCTGGATGTCATGCTGGGCGACGAAAACGGCATCGACATCTGTGCGCGGCTGCGGCGCGAACAGGATGTGCCAATCATTCTGGTCTCGGCCCTGTCTGCCGACCATCAGCGTATGGCCGGATACGAAGTTGGCGCAGACGACTACATTGCCAAGCCGTTCAACCCGCAACTGATGCTTGCCCGCGTCCGGGCAGTGATGCAACGCGCTCGGCGCTCGTCTTCGCTGGCCTATCGACGCCGAACGCGCACTTTCCGATTTGACGGCTGGGTCTATGATGGCAAGCGTGATGATTTACATTCGCCCGAAGGCTATTTGGTCGCGTTGTCACAAAGGGAAACCGCCCTGCTCAAGGTGCTTTTGGCCAACCCGCACATACCGCTGACCCGCGATGAAATCGTCGCAGCGCTGGATGTAACAGGGGACAGTGACAAGTCCGAAGCGCAGGGCCGCGCCATCGACATGCTGGTCGGTCGCCTGCGATCCAAGATCGAGACCAACCCTAAAGATCCGCAAATGCTGCGTACGGAACGCGGGGTCGGGTATATCTTTGCCGCCGACATTTCGGTCGAAGAATGACGCTGCGCCTGCGCAATCTGGGGTGGCTTTGGACCCTTTCAGCCTTTGCTGCCGGTTTGCTGTCTGCAGGGTTATGGTTCGCTTCGGCGCGCGCCTGGAACGACTACCTGCTGCAATCCTTTGTAGCAGGGTTCACCGTCTACGAAGAGTTGCGAACAGGCATGGCCCCCTCCGAGGGGTTGTCGATAACGCCCTTGCCGCCCCAGGATACTGCTCTTGCCGAAAATGGTGAATTTCAGCGGTTGCCCGGGTTTTCAAACCGCCGTTTCGTCACCAACCTTTCGATCCTAACCGACAGTTCCTCGCCGCTCAGCGGGCGTGAATTAACCGTGGCGATTCTGTCCAACCGGTTGGTTTATCCGGTGTCGGACATTGTTTCAGGCAATGATCAAACCGGGCCTGAAAAGATGGGGAACCTGACCCGGTTGCTGGCGACATATTGCAGTGAGCCGATCCTGATCGCGAAATTTGGACGCGAGGCCTGGCATCAGGTCGACGGGACCCAGATCTGGGGCTGTCAGGCGGCCCCAATGGATTTACGTCTGCCCGCAGTTCTTATGGGGATCGTCGCAATGGCGATCATCTTATCCGCAGTCAGTAACGTCTCAGATACCTTCACCCGATTTGCCCGCGCGTTGCGCGAAAGGCAGCGCCTTGGTGGGCCGGAAAGCTATGAGGCGGATGGCCCGGATGAACTGCGCGATATCGTCTCGGCGGTGAACGCCCATCTTGAGGCCGAGCGCGCGCAGCTTGAAAAGCGGGCGACGGTCTTGTCCGGTGTCAGCCACGATCTGGGCACCCCTGCGACCCGCGTGCGATTGCGTGCCGCCCTGATCCCCGACGATGAGCTACGCGAAAAGCTCGAGGCGGATGTAGATCAGATGACGGGCATGATCGAAAGTGTCCTGACCTATACGCGATCCGAACTGGATGTTGAGGAACCGCGCCAGATTTCTCTGACCTCTTTGGTCGAGGCTCTGGTCGCCGATTATCAGGATATGGACCTACCCGTGACACTAAAAAAGATCGACCCCGTCGCGGTCGATGGGGTTACATCGGTTTTCATGTCCCGGCGCGGACACGGGCAGCTGACCGAAACACGCCGCGTCCTGGTCATGGCGCGACCCATATCGCTTAGGCGTGCGCTGACCAATTTGATCGACAACGCGTTGAAATATGGTCGACACGCCGAAGTGCAGTTGGCGACCGATGCGACCACCGCGACGATCACGGTCGAAGATAAGGGCACCGATCTGTCGGTGGAGGACATCGAAAACCTGATGGCTCCATTTCGTCGTGGGTCCAACACCGGATCGTCCGACGGCTATGGTTTGGGCCTGACAATTGCCGCCACCGTGGCCGAACAGCATGGCGGAGAAATGCGCTTTGAGGCCGGCGACTGCGGCCTGCGCGCCTGTCTGCAAATCGCCCGGCAGTAAAAAACTAGGTGGTATAGCTGCGCACAAGCGCGCTGGCGATCAGGGACCACCCGTCGGCGATGACAAAAAACGCCAGTTTAAACGGCAAGGACACTGTGGCTGGCGGCACCATCATCATCCCCATCGACATCAGCACCGCCGCAACCACAAGGTCGATGATCAGAAATGGCAGAAAGACCAGAAACCCGATCTGAAAAGCGCGCGCAATTTCGGACAGCATGAAGGATGGCATCAGGATGGACAGCGGCGCGTCGGGCGACAGCGTTGTGGCATCACCACCGGGGCGCAGGGCGGCCATGGCGTGAAACGAATCGGGGTCCAATCGCGCAGCCATGAAACCGCGAAACGGCTGTAATGCACGCTCCAATGCAGGCTCGACCTCCATCGTTTCATCGACCAACGGCCGAATTCCTGTTGTCCAGGCTTCGGAAAAGACCGGCTCCATGATGAAATAAGTCAGAAACAACGCCAGGCTGACAATCAGCATATTGGGAGGAGATTGCTGCAACCCGATACCTTGGCGCAGGATCGCCAAAACGGTGATCAGAAACGGAAAACAGGTGATCATGATCGCCAATCCCGGAGCCAGGCTGAGCACGGTGATCAACAGGATCAACTGAATCGTGCGCGCAGAAATCGAACCGCCCTCGCCCAGCGAAACAGACAACTCCTGCGCCGTGGTCAAAGACGGGGTCAAAACCGCAAACGCGACCGCCAGAATTAGAAACCGGCGCATCAGCCGATCCCGTTTTGCAGATCCGCGATTTCAGTCAGTCGCACGGCCAGCTGACCGGCGTGCTCGCCCTCCATCTCCTCTAGCAGACCGCGTGCGACAAGCTGGTCGCCGACATACAGGTCAACCGGATCCTCAATGCGTTTGTCCAGCATCAGCACGGCGTTTTCCCCCATGTTCAGCAGATCACGGATCAAAGGGCGCGCCCGGCCAACCGATACGGTGACTTCAATCGGAACGGCCTCAAACGGGTTGGGCTTCTCGGATTTCGGGGTTTGCGGATCACTCATTGGTCACTGCCTCTTTTGCCTGAAAAACATACGCCTGAAAGGCTTGATCGATTGCAGCAAGCAAACCGCTGCAATCCACCTCGCGCTGGGAAACCCCGACCTTGAGCCGCGCTTGCCCC
The DNA here is from genome assembly GCF_059609805.1 of Ruegeria sp. YTSC004. Classification (NCBI taxonomy): domain Bacteria; kingdom Pseudomonadati; phylum Pseudomonadota; class Alphaproteobacteria; order Rhodobacterales; family Roseobacteraceae; genus Ruegeria; species Ruegeria sp. YTSC004. The sequence goes on along the minus strand of NZ_JBXWMJ010000003.1, from coordinate 263,225 downwards.
GCTTCAAGCGACGGGTCTTCGATCACCTGCACAGGTGATGACAGCTCAGCGGGGATCAGGTCTTCCACCTCGTTCACACGACCTGAGGGTACGAAGATTTGCATGGGCTGTCCGATCTGCCCGCGCGCTATATCGGTGAGCTGCTCGACAAGCCGAACGGCAAACCCTCGGTCCAGCATTTCAGGCAAAACCAGCTGTGTCAGGCTCTGAAACATTGGTTCCAGCGACAGGGCCATCCGGTTAACCGCTTCATGATAGGTAAAAGACATATCTTCGAGCGATTTGGCCAATTCGGCCGAAACCTGCCCCCGGCTCTGCTCTTGCGCCTGGACCGCGTCTTCCCAGCCGGCGCTATAGCCTTGCTCGAACGAGGCCAGCCTTTGTTCCTCTAACGCGTCCTCATCTAGTACGTGCAGCTGTCCACCGCCGGCCTGTAAAGTGAAATCCTCAAGAAGATGGGCAATCGACATCACACACGCTCCTCACCTTCTTCCAGCCAACTGCGCAGGATTTCGACTGTTTCTTCCTGTTTGTCGCCGATCATCGCCCTGAGCCGATCCACGGGGTCCGCCCCGGCATCGGTCGCAAGCGCCGGAACGTTCCCTGTGGGCGCCTGCCCTGGCAAGGTGGTGAATTGCCCGCCCTCTTCCGTCGCAATTTCGCCGGTCAGGTATGCGTCAGGTTCCTGAGCCGTACCTGCGGACAACAGCGCCGGAACGGTCGCCGGCTGCGTCAAAATGGGGCGGATGACAAACATACCAAGCACCAACGAAACCAGCGCCAGCACTGCCATTTGAATTAGCGACATCGCGTCAATATGAAATTTCTGCCACAGCGAGGCGGTTGCCAAACTGCCCTGCGGCTCCACCACCGGAAGATCCAGCGATTTCAGCGTAATAACGTCGCCCCGCTCGGCATCGTAGCCCACTGCCGAGGCCACAAGCTCTTGCAGTGCATCCATCTCGGCCTGCGGCATCGGCGTGAATGTTTCACTGCCGTTTGCGTCCACGGATCGCGTTCCGTTTACCAGAACAGCCACCGTCAGTCGCTTGATCGCGCCGGGACCGTTGTGAACCTCAAGCTCGGTTTCGGAAACCTCGTAGTTGACCCGTTCTCGGGTCTGGGTTGCGTTCGAATTGGATTCGTCCCCGCCCGCGCCATCGCCATCGGGCAGGTTTGACGCAACCGTCACATCCCCGGATTGGTTGCGAGCACTGTCCGAACGCTCTTCGACATCGGTGCTGATGGCCACACGGCCATTGGGATCAAAACGCCGTTCGCGGATTGATTCTGTCTTGGTCACCGTATCGACACTCACCTCGACGACAGCATTTCCAGCTCCGACCCGGGCTTCGACCAGACGCAGAACCCGCTCGCGCAGCTGGCGCGATTTATCGTCAGCGGTATCTGCGGACACCGGGTTGTCCTGTGCCCCGATCACTGCGCCATTCGAATCGATGACGGTGACGTTCTCGGGCGCCAGTCCGCTGACTGCGGACGACACCAGGAACCGGATCGCCTTTGCCTGATCCGACGTGATGTCCGTGCCTGATGCGACCAGATAGACCGATGCGGTTGGTGCAACACTGCGCTGGAACGGATTGGCTGATCCATTGGCAATATGCACGCGCGCCTGACTGATATGGGGGCTGCCTACAATGGTTCGGGCCAATTCACCTTCCTTGGCGCGCCAATATGCGGCGTCAAACATCTGCGATGTTGTGCCAAACCCGCTGAGCGAATCCAGCAGCTCGTAGCCCCGGTTTCCCGTTGCAGGCAGGCCTTCGCTGGCCAGCGTCAAGCGCAATTCATCCCGTTGTGATCCCGGCACATAGATTGAGCCACCGCGAATCTCATACTGCACCCCGCGCTGATCCAATGAACGGACGATATCCCCCGCAGCGCCGCTTTCTAATCCGGCGTAAAGCAGGGTCATCGACGGCGTTGTCACCAGACGCGACATCGCAAGGATCCCCAAAAACACCAGCACGACTGCGCCCGCGACAATGATTTGTTTACGCCTGTCCAAATTTGCCCAGACAGTTCCGATCTGCTGCACGATCACCTCCGACTCGCCGACATTCTGTGCGACGCATCCCTTGTTTGGACGATTACCCTTAACAATCGGTTAGTCCCTGTCGGGTTATGACGATTGCAGATTGTAGGAATGAGGACGTCATGACCGACGCGACTGCAGAACAGGCAGAAGTCCAGGAAAAATCTGGGAAAAAGGGAATGATAATAGGCGCGATTCTGGCGATAGCCGGTGCTGCGGGCGGGTATTTCCTGACCACCACCGGCCTGTTGCCAATAGGTGGAAGACCCGTTGTACAAAACGCCGAGGAAACAGAGAAAAGCAAGCCTGCCAAGGCTCTGCCAAAGGTTGGATTCGTTGACCTTGCCCCAGTCGTCGTGTCGGTAAACGCCAGCGATTCGCGACATCTGAAGTTTCACGCCCAGCTCGAGGTGAACGCGCCGTACATGGCGGATGTGGAAAAGATGAAACCGCGAATCATGGACGTGCTGAACGGATATCTACGCGCGATTGAGGTAACGGATCTTGAGGATTCGCTCGCGCTTATGCGCATCCGAGGACATCTGTTACGGCGTGTCGAAATCGTCGTCGGTGAAGGCCGTGTGCGCGATGTTCTCGTCATGGAATTCGTACTGAACTAGGAGGCGAAGTTGGAGCTGATTGCAGATATTTTGCTGGTGGCAGGTGCCTTGGGTGCGGGTCTTTATTGTTTCGTCCTGTCCAGACGGTTGAAACGCTTTACCGACCTTGAAAGAGGCGTCGGTGGTGCCGTGAGCGTGCTGTCATCCCAAGCGGAAGAGTTGAAACGGTCACTGGATTCAGCGCGCGACGCCTCGGATCAATCTGGCGTCGCGCTGAAGGATTTAACCGAGCGCGCCGAAACAGTGGCGCAGCGGCTTGAGCTGATGATGGCCTCGATGCATGACGTAGTGCCGGACGATGATGAGGCGACCGAGATCCCTACACCAGAACCTGAGCCGGTTGTTTCAGAAGAACAGTCCCAAACCACCTCAGTGCCCGTTATTGAAGAAGACGCGCCAGCCGAGACTCAGGTCAAACGTCCAGGTGGGTTGATGTTCCTGCGTCACAGCCGCAGCGAGGCCGCGACATGAGGCGGAAGCGGGCGGAAAATCGCCCCAAAGGCGGCGTTCTTGCGGTGATCGCGATGCTTATGATCGGTTCCGCCGCGATCAGAATAGGATTCGAGGCCGGCCCCGCGCTGGCTAAAGGATCCGATCTCGCCCCATCGCTGGCGAGGGGCAGCCAACCCGAACAGCCCGGTGCGCAAGAATTGTTGACTGAATTGCTACGCCGCGAAGACGCACTCAAAAAACGAGAGGCCGCTTTGGAAGACAAGGAAAAGGCGCTCGATATCGCGGATCAGGCGATTGAAACGCGCCTGGCTGCCTTGCAGGAGGCCGAAGAGTCGCTGCGACAGACACTGGCCTTCGCCGAAAAAGCCGCCGAGACCGATCTGACGCGCCTGACGGATGTGTATCAGAGCATGAAGCCCAAGGACGCAGCCGCCCTGTTCGAAACCATGGACCCCGGCTTTGCGGCTGGCTTTCTGTCGCGGATGCCACCTGACGCAGCAGCAGGTGTTCTGGCCGGTCTCAGCCCCGAAGCCGCCTATACGATCAGTGTGATCATGGCCGGTCGCAATGCTGCGGCTCCGCAGGAGTAGCGCACATGTACTTTACCCCCGCATCTGACATTGCAGGAGACCGCCCATGATCGGAATCATCGGAATCGTCGTCATTTTCGCCATGGTGTTTGGCGGATATCTTGCCGCCGGGGGCAAGATGACGATCATTATGAAATCGCTCCCTTTCGAGATGATGATGATCGGCGGCGCGGCCGTTGGCGCATTCATGATCAGCAACGACTTGAGCGCGGTCAAAGATACGATCAAGGACATGGGTAAAGTTTTTAAAGGCCCGAAATGGAAACCCGAAGACTACCGCGATCTGCTGTGCCTTTTGTTTTCTCTGATCCGCATCGCCAAGGCCAATCCGGTCGAAGTGGAACAGCACATCGAAGACCCTGGGAACTCAACCCTGTTCTCGGCCTATCCGAAGATTCAAAAGGACAAGGAAGCTGTCGATCTGATCTGCGACACCATGCGATCCGCGTCGATGAATTACGACGATCCACATCAAGTTGAAGAAGTGCTGGAAAAACGGATGGAGACCAATTTTCACCACGCCATGCATTCCAGCCACGCGCTGCAAACCGTCGCCGATGGTTTGCCCGCACTTGGGATCGTGGCCGCCGTTTTGGGCGTAATCAAGACGATGGGGTCCATTGACCAACCACCCGAAGTGCTGGGTAAACTGATCGGTGGCGCTTTGGTCGGGACATTCCTGGGCGTGTTTCTGGCCTATGGGCTGGTTGGCCCGTTCGCGGGCAAGCTGAAAGCGGTGGTCGAAGAGGACAACCATTTTTATCAGCTGATCAAAGAGGTTCTGGTCGCCAACCTGCACAACCATAACGCAGCCATGTGCATTGAAGTTGGCCGCCAGAACACGCCGACACATAACCGACCCGGATTTTCTGAGCTGGAAGATGCGTTGAAGGAACTCAAACAGGCAGCGGCATGATCCGGACAGTTTTTCTTGCTTTGGCGCTAACCGCCGCGGCAGCGCAGGTTCAAGCACAAAATGTGCAGGTACGCTCGGGCGAACATGATGGGTATACGCGACTGGTCGCACAGGTTCCACCGGGCACTAAATGGATGCTGTCGCACAAGAAAAATGGTGCGCGTCTGAGTGTCCAACTGGAAAAGGTAAACTTCGACACAGCAGCCGTTTTCCAGCGTTTGACGCAAAACCGCTTGGCCGCGATCTCTCAGTTCGAACCGGGCGCGGCACTTGATATGCAATTTGGCTGCGACTGTGTTGCCAATGCCTTTCTGTTCAAGGGCACGATGATCGTGGTGGATATTGCACCAGGCTCGGCGCCACCCACAATCAGCACTGATATACCGTCGCCTGTTTTGCCCAAAGCGTCCAAAGAGAAAGACCCGTTGGTTGCGCAAAATCTGCAGAGTCTCGAATTGCCACTGCTAAGCCTGAACGCAAAACGATTTGAAGAACAGCTCTCTACCCTGCTACTGCGCGGTTCTGACCGGGAAGTCGTTGATTTGAGGCTTGCTCCAGTCGGACCAAGGCTGTCGGTCCCCAAGAACGATCCCTTTAGCCCCTCAGATCTTAATGCGAATATTCATGTGACATCCGTTCTGGACGGCTTGAATGAACTTTTAGGGCCATCCCTGCCGCAGCTTGAACAACGCCCACCCTGCATCTCAAGCGCTGAGCTTGGGTTTGACCGTTGGTCTGGGGCAACTCCCTTTCCGGAACAGGTGGCTTCGTTGCGCGCCGCCTTGTTCAAAGAATTCGATCATCTCGACGAAGATGAAACGCTGAAGCTGGCGCAGCTATACGCCAATTTCGGGTTCGGCGCAGAGGCTCTTCGGACGCTTGAATTGCTTGGGCGGCATGCGCCGGACACAGATCGGGTTGCCGCCATAGCCCGGTACCTTGATGGCGCACAGCCGTCCCATCCGAACCCGTTTACCAGTCTTCAGCGGTGTGAAAGCGACGCCGCGCTTTGGGCTCTTTTGATCGAAGGAGTGCTGCAGGAAGAGGCCCATTTGCAATCGATCGAACAGTCTTTTGCGCGCTTGCCCGCCCATCTGCGCCGTCATGTTGGGCCGACATTGGCGGAAATTCTGACAGATGCTGGGAAACTTGAACCAGCAAGGCGCGTGTTGCGCGCGGTCGACCGCGTTGCGACTGAGGACAGCGCCGATACGTCCCAAGCCAAGGCCAAGGTCGCGGCTGCCGAAGGCGACGGCCCGAAGTCAGAAGCTCTGTTGAACGAGATCATCGCCGCGTCGAGTGCAGAGTTGGAGGCACCGATTGCGCTTACGCGACTGGTCGACAAGCGATGGTCGGAACGTGGGGCAATATCTCCGCAAGAACTTGATCTTGCGGCCTCTTACGTCGTGGAGTTTCGCCGGTCTGAAATCGGGCCGCGCATGCTGCAAACACAGATCGTTGCGTTAAGCTTAAGCCATGAGTTCGACATGGCGATGGATCTGCTGAGCGCCCAAGATACACAGGCCAATGCCATCGAAACGTTGAACCGCGTCGCCCAAATCCTGACCGAACGCGCCGACGACGCGACATTCCTTAGACGGGTCGTTACCCTGACACCCGAGCAGAAACTGGCGCTAGTCACAGATACAAGCGTGGCGATGGCCGAGCGTTTGGTCACCCTTGGTTTTGCGGACGCGGCGCTGGAGTTGGCCAGCCGGCCACAGGACAAGGTCCGACGCGCAGAAAGGGCACGGTTACGCGCGCGCGCTGCCTTACTGCAACGCCGACCACATCAAGCGATGTTGGAGCTGGCCGACGATCCATCAGACGCGGCCCAGCTTTTGCGAGGGCAAGCATTGCAGATGACGGACGATTACGTGGCAGCTGGTCAGCTTTTGCGGGCTGTGGGTGCAGACGAAAAAGCCGATCGGTTCTTTTGGTTGGCCGATCATCCGGAAACGGTCGAGCCCGAACGCGACACAAAGTTCCTCGCAGTTCAGCAAACAACGCAGCTCCTGTCCGTTCCGCCAACACGAATGCAGGATAAACCTTTAGCTGACGCGAAGGGCTTGTTGGATGACAGCGCAAAAACACGCCAGCACATTCTGGATTTGCTTGCGAAGGTGGACCAATAGCGGATCAGGTCGCCGCCACCTGCATTCACGGTTTGTCTTTCAATAGGTGCCCGCTGAGCGTCGGCCCGCAGCCCGCATCGGCCGCTTTTACGGATCAAAGACCAACGGCATCAGGTCCGACAATCTGGATGTAGGCTCGACCCAACCCAATATGGCCGCGCGGATCGCGTCCGCGCGGTCTGAACCGACAATTGGCGCGGCAAACTCGGTGTACTTGGCGATCACATCTCCGCTGCTGAGCGGGGCCTCCGGCCCTCCGCGCGCGTGAGTGTCGCCGGATTCGAACACAAGCCCATCGGTCGATTTCAAGGTGACATCGGCCCACCGCCCCTGCGGGAAGCGTGCACTGTGGCGCGCATCTTCCAGAACGTGAATACGCGACACCAACTCTGCCACCGCCGGATCAGACAGACCCGCACCCGAGATATGTTCGACCCCTATCCGGCCATGGATCGCCTGAACCGCCACAGCAAAAGGCAGAGAATATTGGGCCTGAGACGTGGTATCAGGCATCCCGCCATACAGGCAGGCCGCTTCTTGAAAACTGTTGATATGGATGGATCGGATCTGGTCGTGGGCTAGGTCATTCTCCATCATCACAGCCCGAACGCCATCAATTGCCGCATGAGCCCAGCGACAAATCGGATAAGGTTTTACGTATTGGTGTTCGACCTGCCAGAACTGACCCAAATCATCCCAAAACGACGCAACATCAGCATCTTCGATTGTGATGGCCGGGGCGCCCTTGAAACCACGTTCAGCCAGGATCGCAGATGATATGCCAACCATCGCGCCCCAACCCGATCCGTCATGCAGCATCGTCGGATTTGCAATCTCGCGCATCATCTGACTTCGAGGTCCGTGGTATTCTGCTATTCCCAACGCTTGTCGAAATTGCTCTGGCGTGTACCCGCGCATGCGCGCGGCCATGGCCACCACACCCAGTGCGTTCCACGCGCCGGACGTGTGATAATCGCTGACCGATGCGTGCAGCGACAGCCCCGCACGTCCCGCAATTTCATATCCTGTGACGACGGCAGCCAGGGCTTCGGGGCCGGACAAGTCAGGGCAAGGCGCACCAAGTGAAACCAACGCAGGCAGGACGACGACACCGATATGCCCCTTAGTCGGGTTGTAGCCGTCATGCCCGTCCAAATTGTCGGTTTGTGTGGCTGCTGCGTAGGCAGCGCCCGCCATGCTGACGGGGCGGCCATCAAACATCATCGGAACGCTGAATGCCGCATCAGTGCTTGCGTAGAGTAGCGCGGCAGTATCGCGCGCGATCACGCCGGCCTCCATCGGGCCGGAGGCGATCAGGATGCCCATTGTGTCGAGCATCATCAGGGCAGCGGCCTCTTTCGCGCTGTCAGGCATCTCGTGCGCTGAAAGGTTCAGGGCAAAATCCGTGACCCGATCAAGCGTGCCGGTCATTTGGCTGCCTCCATCACCTTGGGTTGGACATCGCGCAGCCGGAGACCCGATGGATCAAAGGGCGGTTCGGCGAAAACTCTGGCTTTATGCGGTTTGCCGAGGATGAAGATTTCCACCATATCCCCCGGCTGTACGACTGCCGGATTTGCATAACCGATGGCCAGGGATTTGCCGACTGAATAGCCATAGGCCCCTGAGGTCACACGTCCGACCGGTGCGCCATCTGGTGTAAAAATAGGTTCGCCACCGGACGCGTCAGCATTCGTCACCTCGACCTCAAAAATCGACAGAACCTCGCGCGGGGCGTTATCCTTGACGGCCAGGTAGGCGTCCTTGTGCAGGAAGTCCTTATCCAGCTTGATCAGACCTGCCAGCCCGACCTCCTGCGGCCAGTATTCCTGAGAATACTCGCGGCCCCAGGAGCCATAACCCTTCTCGATCCGCAGTGACCCCAACGCGCGGCCGCCCACCGGACCACCGTCGCACTCCTTCGCAGCCACAAGCAGTGCTGAGTAGAGCCTGATCTGGTCCTCTTCTGCGCAGTGTAACTCCCACCCCAAATCACCGGTAAAGCTGACACGGATCGCAAGGCAGGTGACGCCGGCAACCTCGATCGTAGCCGAGCGCATGAAGCGGAACGCCTCGTTCGTCAAATCCGCATTGGTCAGCCGCTGCAGCAGGTCACGCGATTTAGGCCCTGCGACGTTGAAGCCCGCAATCCGGTCCGTCGCCGCCTCGAACGTGGTGCCTTCGGGCAGGTCGATCATGTTGAAAAAACGCTGATGATAGCGCTCGGCCATACCCGAGCCGATCATCATGTATTCGTCCTCGGCCACCTTGGTGATGGTAAAGTCGCCGGCCACACCCCCGCGCACCGAGATCAGCGGCGTCAGGCAGGACCGCCCGATCACGGTCGGCACCCGGTTGGCCACCAGCTTGTCCAGCCACTCATAAGCGCCCGGCCCCTTGATGACGTAATTGGCGAAGTTCGAGATGTCGATCACGCCGACGCTCTCGCGCAGCATTTTTACCTCGCGGCCCACCGGGTCCCACCAGTTCTGGCGGGTAAAGCCGATCGTTTCTTCTGTGTCGGGCTGATCGGCAAACCACAGCGGATGCTCCCAGCCGCAGTTCAGACCAAAGACGCAGCCTATGTCCTTTTGCATTTCATAGGCCGGGCGCACGCGGGCCGGACGGCCTGCGCTGCGTTCCTCGTTGGGGAAGTGGATGGCGAACCGGTGGGTATACTGGTCCTCAACCCGGGCCTTGGTAAATTTCTTGTCCGCCCAGTCGCCAAACCGCGCCAGATCCCAGGCAAACATGTCGTATTGAGGCTCTCCCTCGATCATCCATTGCGCCGCCAGCAGACCCAGACCGCCTGATTGAGAAAAGCCCGGTATCAGACCGCCGCAAAGGAAATAGTTCTTCAACTCAGGCACCGGACCCCACAAGGCGCTGGAGTCCGGAGACCAGATCATCGGTCCGTTGATCACCCGTTTGACCCCAGCGGTGGCGGCAACTGGCACACGTTCGGTGGCGCGGATCACGTTCTCCATAATCCGGTCCAGATCGTCGGGGAACAGATCATGGGCGAAGTCCAGCGGCGTACCGTCTTCGGCCCAGAACTTCATGTCCTTCTCATAGGCACCTATCAGCAGCCCGTTGCCTTCCTGCCGGAAATAGTACTCGCCATCCCGATCCGCAATCGAGGGCAGGCGGCGGCCCAGATTGGCGACTTCGTCGATGGATTCGGTTACGAAATACTGGTGTTCGGTTGGCTGCAACGGCAGCGTCAGTCCAGCCAGCGCCGCCACTTCACGTCCCCAAAGCCCTGCGGCATTCACCACCCACTGAGTATGGATGTCACCCTTTTCCGTGCGCACGATCCAAGACCCATCGGGCTGTTGTTCGGTGCCTAATACTGGGCAAAACCGCTCAATCGTCGCGCCCATCGCGCGCGCGCCCGCAGCATAAGCATGCGGTACGCCTGAGGGATCGACGTTTCCGCCGTCAGGTTCGTACATGATGCAGCGGATATCGTCGAATTGTGCCAGAGGGTGCAGTTCCTTCGCCTGCTCCCGGCTTACCTCGTGGAAATTCAGCCCATAGAATCGAGCCTTGGCCTCTTGCAAACGCAACTGGTGCTCGCGTTCTTCTGTCTGCGCCAGATAGAGGGAACCGGGCTGGAACACTCCGCAACTCTGGCCGGTTTCCTGCTCCAGCTCTTTATACAGGTTCATTGTGTAATGCTGGATGCGGGTGATGTTGTTGTTGTCATGCAACCCGTGGATATTGGCCGCTGCGTGCCAGGTTGATCCGCTGGTCAGTTCATCCCGTTCAAGCAGGACAACGTCCCGCCAACCAAGCTTTGCCAAATGGTACAGGATCGAACAGCCAGCCAATCCTCCGCCGATGACCACGGCCTGTGCATGCGTTTTCATGAACTTGATCTCCCACCGACGGAACCAAAAACGGCACCCTTTGGAGGAAGTCAGCCACATGTCTTATGTGGCTTATGCTCTGTTCCCGACGCGAAATGTCGGGAACAGAGCTTGAATGGCCGGTTTTGATTAGTAAGGCGCTTCTACGTCGTTCATCGAAACATAGACCGTCTTCATCTCGCTGAAGTGATTGATCGCCAGTTTCGAGTTTTCGCGCCCGACACCCGACATTTTGGATCCACCAAACGGGGCCTCGACCGGAGCCAGATTATAGGTATTGATATAGCAGGTGCCCGCCTCGAACCCGGCCACAATGCGGTGCGCGCGCGTCAGGTCGTTGGTGAAGACACCGGCTGCCAATCCAAACTCGGTGTCGTTGGCGCGGGCCATCACCTCTTCTTCGGTATCGAAATCCAGCACAGACATGACCGGACCAAAGATCTCTTCGCGCGCGATGGCCATATCGTCCGTCACATCCGCAAACACTGTGGGCTGCATGTAGAAGCCGTCACCGTCGATCCGCTCACCGCCAAATACTAAGCGCGCACCTTCGGCCTTGCCCTTTTCGACATAGCTCAGCGCGATGTTCAGTTGGTTTTCGCTGACCATAGGGCCAAAGTTGACGTCCTCATCCAGCGGATCACCAATTTTCGCAGTGGCCAGACGTTCTGAGAGGCGCTTGAGGAATGCCTCTTTGACGCCTTTCTGCACAAAGACACGGGTGCCGTTCGAACAGACCTGACCCGAGGAATAGAAGTTGCCCAGGATCGCACCCGAAACAGCGTTTTCGATATCAGCGTCGTCGAACACGATCATCGGGGACTTGCCGCCCAGTTCCATGGTGACATGCTTCATACCATCAGCGGCCGCGGCATAGACCTTGCGACCGGTCGGAACGGACCCGGTCAGCGAAACCTTGGCCACGCGCGGATCGGTCACAAGCGATGCGCCAACATCGCCGTAGCCCTGGATCACGTTATAGACGCCCTTTGGCGCGCCCGCTTCGATCAGGATCTCGGCCACCTGCAACGCCGACAGGGGCGTGGTCTCGGACGGTTTGAAGACCATCGTGTTGCCGCAGGCCAGCGCAGGGGCTCCTTTCCAGCATGCGATCTGGGTCGGGTAGTTCCATGCCCCGATACCGACGCAAACGCCCAGCGCCTCGCGGATGGTGTAGACAAAGTCTCCGCCGCCCAGCGGGATATGCTCACCCGTCAATGACGCAGCCAGCCCCCCAAAATACTCCAACGCATCCGCACCCGATGTGGCGTCGGCCACCAGGGTTTCCTGCAAGGGTTTACCGGTGTCGTGGGTTTCGAGGATCGAAAGCGCGCGATTGCGGTCACGCATGATGTCAGATGCCCGTCTCAGGATGCGACCACGCTCGGTCCCGGACATTGCCATCCACTCTGCCTGAGCGTTTTTGGCACTTGTTAGAGCCTGATTAACAATATCCGGCGTGGCAGAGTGCAGCCGGGCGATGATTTCACCGGTGGCCGGGTAGATCACGTCGATAGGGGCGCCGTTGGTATCTTCAACATATGCGCCGTTGATGAAATGGCTCGCTTTGGGCTGAAACTTCATGCCGATTTCCTTCTTAGAAGTCCTTTCTTTCGCATTTATATTTTATTGATTGACCAGTCAATAAAAGCAATTCACGGCGGACTCCCGCTGATGTGAATCGGCTCCCTCTTGAATAAAAAGCTTAATGTTCCATTTATGTTCTACATAGTCAGAGAAACAATCCGATGTCTTACCACGCCCGCAACCCGGCCATGGATGGCCCATCAAACGACTATCACCTGTTGCCCGTCACAGACCGGCAAATGCGATACGCTCGTGCAATTGCCCAGCAGTCGGCCTTGGAAATCCCGGTCGAGGCACAACGGGATCGCAAGTCGATGTCTGCCTGGATTTCGGCGCACAAGCCAACCGATCCATCGCCCTTTGCGGACTATCCAACCGGTAAGCAGGTTGCCTTTGCCGAACGCATTTCCCGTAGCAAGCGCAGGCCTATCCCGTCCGAGTGTTTCCGCGACAAACAGATGATGTCCCGCTGGATTGATCAGAACAAATGATGGCCGTCTAATGTTTATGGTGGCGGGTATAGAGCGCAACCGTAGCAGCAACAAACATACCCAAGAGGATGTAGCCGGTAACAGCCTCAGCGACGGCCAGCCCGCGACATAAACCTGTTGGGATCATGTCGCCATATCCCACAGTGGTGAAGGTGACGTATGAAAAATACAGGAAATCTGCTGGAGCATCTGCACCTACCACGCAATTGTCGGCGTAGCCGAACGCGCCATACGCCGCCGCGAACAAGAACGGCACGACCTGAATGAAGGACACACCCATCAGAAACAAGCGTCGATGCGGCAGTTTCACCTGTGTCATGTAGTACCAAGATTGCGATGCGACCCAAACCACCAGGCAGACCGACACAATAGTACCGATGGTTTCGCCTGCGGCCGCCTCACTCAGGCGCGACAGACCATACCACGCGAAAAAACTGGCAATAACCAGTCCGACCGCTGCGATAAGCGTCGATTTCCACTCTTCCAGTGTTGTAGGTTCGCGGTGCATAAAACCTCCGATGACCTAGGTTTTTCCGCGATCATCAGGGTTCCGGCCTGTACCCGCAACCCAAATCATTCGCCTGTCATTCAGCGCCCATATGCTCTTGCCCGCGCTGACGCGACAACAGGATCTGTTTCTGACGTTCCCTGAAACGCGTCTTGTCCGCATCCGAAGTCTCATTGATGCACCGATAGCAGGACACGCCGTGCTCGTATTCCGCGCGTTTCATATCCTCGGGCAGAATCGGGCGGCGGCAGCCGTGGCACAGGTTGTGTGGTCCTTCGACCAACCCATGTCCGACCGAGACGCGATTATCGAAAACAAAGCACTCACCCTGCCAGCTGCTGTCCTCGGCGGGCATCTCTTCGAGATACCGCAGGATGCCGCCTTTCAGGTGGTACACATCCTCGACCCCCTGCCCCAACAGGTAGTTGGTGGATTTCTCACAACGGATGCCGCCGGTGCAGAACATGGCAACCCGCTTGTTGTGAAAGCGGTCTTTGTTTTCTTCCCACCAGGCCGGGAAATCACGAAAACTGGCTGTTTCAGGGTCTATTGCGCCCTCAAAAGTACCAATCGCCACTTCGTAATCGTTGCGAGTGTCGATCACGACCACGTCGTCAGAGCGGATCAGATCATTCCAGTCTTCAGGCTCGACATAATTGCCGACGCGGGCACGCGGATCGACGTCCGGCTGGCCCATGGTCACGATCTCTTTTTTCAGACGCACCTTCATTTTGCCAAAGGGCGGGTGATCGGATGTGGCCTCTTTCCACTCAAGATCCGCACAACCGGGCAAAGCCTTGATATGGGCCAGCACGGCATCGATCCCGCCACGCGGGCCTGCGATGGTTCCGTTGATCCCTTCGGCAGCCAGCAACAAGGTGCCCTTAACTGACTGCGCGCGACAAAGGTCCAGCAGCGGGTCGCGCAGGGACACGTGATCCGAAAAACGGGTGAAGTGATAGAGAGCAGCGATCGTATACATGCGCGCGGTCTAAACCCGCTGGGCCAGAGTCGCAAGGGACCGGATTGACGCCCCCCGCCCAGCCCCCTACCGATAGGGCAATGTGAGGAGACCCTGATGACCCATGCCCTGATTGTAGTTGACGTTCAGAACGATTTTTGCCCCGGTGGTGCGCTGGCTGTGCCTGGAGGTGACGAGATCGTGGCCCACATCAACGCTATGATGGCTGAGTTTGACACCGTGATCCTGACACAGGACTGGCACCCTGAGGGGCATTCGTCCTTTGCTAGCGGACATGACGGCAAGTCCCCATTTGAAACAACCGACATGCATTACGGGCCTCAAGTCTTGTGGCCAGATCACTGTGTGCAGGGCACCGAAGGTGCGGAATTCCACCCGGACCTGAAGACCCATGCCGATCTTGTCATTCGCAAGGGCTTTCGACGAGGTATCGACAGCTATTCCGCATTTTTTGAGAACGACCAAAAGACACCGACCGGTTTAGAAGGTTACTTGAAATCACGCGGGATCACCAAACTGACCCTAGTTGGGCTTGCCACAGATTTCTGTGTTCATTTTTCGGCTGTTGACGCTGCCCGCTTGGGATTTGATGTCACCGTGCGCATGGACGCATGTCGGGCGATCGACATGGATGGATCATTGGCAGCCGCCAAGGCCGCGATGCGTGACGCCGGTGTTGCGCTGATCTAAGGCGTAGCGCCTTTTTCGGCAAGATACCTGAGCACTGCGAACAAGATCACCGCCAGTCCCAATGCAACGCCAATTCGTCCGGGCAATGTGCGGCGCTCGGGCGTTGCAGGTGATTTGTAGCGCGGGTTCGGCGTCCAATTCTCGACTTTTGGGCGCTGATCGTTGCGCGGTTTGGCCGTTTTGACATTGTCCAAAAAGCGATGAAAATCGAACTCACCGCAATATTCGCCACTGATGCCAAGTTCCCGAATATTCGTGAACAACGCGCGCAAAATCCGCTCGCGTTCGGCTACATCCCGTGTAGGGTAATACCCGTGCATAATGTCGCTGTCAGTCGAATCCAGATCGAACCCGGCTTCCTGAAAAATCAAACGAATCTTAGGTGACGCCGATCTGAGCGCGTCAGCCGTTTTCACATGACGGAATCGCGCGCGTGTGGCGCACTGGTCCAATTGCTCGGAACCGGTTTCCTCATCCGCTTGTTCGTTAACAACGATGTCAAAATCGTACTCGAGAACCATTCACCAAATTAACCTCGTTCAACCATCCCTTTCTTTTCACTAAACTGTGAAAAGAACACACAATATGCTCGCAATGTGACCTGACCTTGTCATTGTCATCATTCCAGCGACTCTTGCCATTCCACGCACTGATTGATCTAACAACGGAAATCGCAGGAGTTCCCCATGGTCGATATTGCGACACGCGTGTACAATCATAAATGGAAGATTGACCCGATTGTACGGTCTTTGATCGACACGGACTTCTACAAACTGCTGATGTGCCAGTCAGTGTTTCGAAATAAGCCCCAAACAGATGTGGCTTTTTCCCTGATCAACCGGTCGAATCACACCCCATTGGCAAAACTTATCGATGAAGGCGAACTGCGCGAGCAATTGGATCATATCCGGTCGCTTAGCCTCAGCCGGGGCGAAAGCACGTGGCTGCGGGGCAATACATTCTATGGCAAACGCCAGATGTTCCGTTCGGATTTCATGGAATGGTTCGAAAACATGCGCCTGCCGCCCTATCACCTGGAACGGAAGGGCGATCAGTACGAGCTGACCTTTGAGGGCAAATGGCACGAGGTCATGCTGTGGGAAATCCCGGCGCTTGCGGTTCTGATGGAACTGCGCTCGCGCGCGGTGCTGAACAACATGCGGCGGTTTGAGCTGCAAGTGCTATATGCCCAGGCCATGACCCGCGTTTGGAAGAAGATCGAACAACTGCGGGATATTGACGGGCTTGGGATCGCTGACTTCGGAACCCGGCGTCGACACAGCTTTCTTTGGCAGGACTGGTGCGTGCAGGCCATGATCGAGGGTCTGGGACCGTCCTTTACTGGTACATCTAACTGTCTGATCGCGATGCGGCGCGAAGTTGAGGCCATCGGCACCAACGCGCACGAACTGCCGATGGTCTACAGTGCCCTTGCCAAAGACGATGCCGAACTGGCGCAAGCGCCTTATGACGTGCTGAGCGACTGGCACGACGAACATGACGGCAATCTGCGCATCATTCTGCCGGACACCTATGGCACGCAGGGCTTTCTGGATCGCGCGCCCGATTGGCTGGCCGGATGGACCGGCATTCGCATCGACAGCGGTGATCCCGCAACAGGCGCGGAAACCGCTATCAAGTGGTGGCAGTCTCGAGGAGAAGACCCCCTGGAAAAGCGTGTGATTTTCTCGGATGGTCTGGATGTCGACAAAATTCGGGAACTGCACACTCAATTCGCCCACAGAACCAAAGTCTCGTTCGGGTGGGGCACTTTGCTGACCAACGACTTCCGCGGACTCGTGCCAAACGACGCGTTGGCGCCGTTCTCACTGGTCTGCAAGGCTGTGTCCGCCAATAGCCAGCCGACCGTGAAACTGTCGGACAACCCGGAAAAGGCGATGGGACCGAAGGATCAGATCGAACGCTACAAACGAGTGTTCGGCGTAGGCGCGCAAGAGGCAATCGAGGTGATCGTTTAGGCTCTAACCATGGCACGCCGCGACCGTTTTCAACTGTGAAAAGCCATAAAGGGCCTCGAACCCTTTCTCGCGGCCGTGTCCGGATTTTCCGACACCACCAAAGGGCAGCTCTACGCCACCACCCGCACCGTAGTTGTTGATGAACACCTGACCGGAGCGAAGTTGCTTTGCCAGCCGCATCTGTCGTGCCCCGTCGCGGGTCCAGATGCTCGCAACCAACCCGTATTCGGTGCTGTTGGCGATCTTTACCGCGTCTTCCTCAGTGTCGAATGGGATCAGCACCTGAACCGGGCCGAAAATCTCATCCTTGGCCAGACCGTGATCGGGCGGAACGTCCGCAAACAGCGTCGGCACAACATAGGCCCCCTCAGACGGGGCACCGTCTACAATCCGACCTTGCCCTGCGACAGTCAGGTCTGCGCCCCTGGCCAGAAAGCCCGACACGATCTCTTTTTGACGGCCCGATATTAGCGGGCCAACGCGCAGATCATCCTGCGCGGGACCAACGGTCAAATATGCATAAGCCGCTGCCATGCGTTGCTTGACCTGATCATAAACCCCGCGCTGTACCAAAATACGTGACGAGGCAGAGCAGGTTTGTCCGGCATTCTGAACCCCCGCATTGACCAAAAACGGCAGGGCAGCATCCAGGTCAGCATCGTCAAACACCAGTTGAGGTGATTTCCCCCCAAGCTCCAGCGTCACAGGAACCACGTTTTGCCCCGCTGCCTGCTGCACCAGCGCCCCAGTGGCAACTGACCCAGTGAACGAGACATGGTGCACGCCCGGATGGCCCGCCAAACTCGCCCCCGCCTCGGCCCCCAACCCGGGTACGACGTTCAGGGCACCGGCGGGCAAACCGGCCTCTTGCGCCAGATGCGCAAAGGCCAGCGCGGTCAGGCAAGCTTCTTCCGCAGGTTTCAGAACGCAGGCATTGCCCATCGCCAGCGCAGCCCCAACCGACCGCCCGATGATCTGCATCGGATAGTTCCACGGCACGATATGCCCCGTCACGCCGTGCGGTTCCCGTAAAGTATAGACGGTGTAGCCATCCAGATACGGGATGGTCTCGCCCATGACCTTGTCCGCGGCCCCACCATAGAATTCGCAATACCGTGCCAACGCAACCGCATCTGCGCGTGCCTGCGTCAGGGGCTTGCCGACATCCATGGCCTCTAGCGTGGCCAGGTCTTCGACACGCTCCAAAACCATCCTTCCCATACGCGTAAGGATACGGCCCCGCTCCAGCGCAGTCTTTCGTCCCCAATCCCCGTCAATCGCAGTCTGAGCCGCCTTGACCGCAGCATCAACATCATGCGCGCCACCCCTTGCGATCTGGCAGATCTCTGAACCGTCAGAAGGATTGATCAAAGGCAATGTTTGTTCTGAGGCTGGCGGCACCCAATTGCCGCCGATCAGACACAGGCTTGGATCAAACCAAAGGGGGCTGGGCATGAGATACTCCTATATTCGGCTCTAATATGTGGTTCACGCCACATCCCGACCAATGTCTGGCAGCACTGGCGCGGCATTAATCAGGTCTTTTGTGTATTGGTGTTGTGGGTCAGAGAAGACGCTTTCGGTATCGCCTTCTTCGACGATCTTTCCGGCCCGCATCACCATAACGCGGTCAGTGATGGTGCGCACGACGCTCAGATCATGGCTGATGAACAGATAAGTCAGATCATAGGCCTCACATAGTTCGGCCAGCAGGTCGAGGATCTGGGCCCGGACCGACACATCAAGGGCCGAAACAGCCTCGTCAAACAAGATCAGTTCGGGCCGGATGATTAAGGCACGGGCGATGGCGATGCGCTGTCTCTGACCGCCCGAGAATTCATGGATATACTTACCAGCGTCATCCGGGCTAAGACCCACCGCTGTCAACATTTCAGCGATCCGGTCCTGCCCCTCGGACCCCATTACAGGAGCATCGAGCAGATGGAACGGTTCAGTGATCAGCCGGGCCACGCGGTGACGTGGATTGAAGCTACCATAGGGGTCCTGAAAGACCACCTGCATCTTGCGCCGCACGGCGAGGTTGGGTTTGTGACCCGAAAAGACAGGCTGGCCATCCAGACGAATGTCACCACCCTGAACTTCTTCAAGGCCCAGAATCGCCTTTGTTAGGGTCGATTTTCCGCACCCCGACTCGCCGACCAGGCCCAGACGTTCTCCGCTATTGAGCGTAAAGCTGACTTGGTCCACTGCCCTGTGGTGCCCCGGTGTATCAAACAGCCCCTTGCGAGGCAGACGATAGTCGCGAATGACATTTGTCACTTCAAGCAAAGGGCGGGATTGCGCGAGTTCGGGCAGGGATACCTGATACCCCGAAGCCTTGAACAGCATACGGGTATATGGATGTTGCATGTGGTGTAGCAGGTGGTCAGTGGCCCCGGATTCGACGACTTCGCCATGGCGCATAACAACAATTTGGTCGGCCATATCCGCGACCACCGCAAGATCATGGGTGATCATCAACAGCCCCATGTCGTATTCCGACACCAGCCCTTTTAGAAGCTTGAGGATTTGCGCCTGCGTTGTCACATCTAGCGCTGTGGTCGGCTCATCCGCGATCAACAGCTTGGGACGCAACGCGATCGCCATCGCAATCACGACACGCTGACGCTGCCCGCCGGACAGTTCGTGCGGAAAGCGGGACAGCGGGAAACGATCCGGCGGTAGGCCAACACGGGTCAGAACTTCCTCCGCCCGGTCTCGCGCCTGTCTGGGCGGCATGGCCTTGTGTATCAGGATGGTCTCCATCACCTGATCGCCGATGGTTTTAACTGGGTTCAGTGCGGTCATAGGTTCTTGGAACACCATACCGATCGCGGCACCGCGCAGAGTACACATATCGTTTTCGTCGCGGTCCAGCAGATCTAAGCCGTTCAGCCGGATGACCCCGGTCGTCTTGGCCCCGTCCGGCAAAAGCTGCATCACCGCGAGCGCGGTCATCGATTTGCCCGATCCGCTTTCCCCGGTCACGGCCACGATCTGACCGGGCGCAATGGACAGATTGACCTGTTTCAGGATGTTCGTGCCGTGAATGGACAGCGACAGGTTTTCGATCTCAAGTAAACTCATGTGCGCGCCACCCTGATCCGGGGGTCCAGCCAATCGCGCAACCCATCTCCCAGCAGGTTCAACCCAAGCACCGTGACAATGATCGCCAGACCCGGAATCAGAGCCAAATGTGGGGAAAAACTGACCATTGTCTGCGCATCTGCCAGCATCCGGCCCCAACTTGGCGTGGGCGGTTGCGCGCCCAGACCGACATAGGACAGGCCAGCCTCAGCCAGAATGCCCAGAGAGAACTGGATGGTGCCCTGAACGATCAGGAGGTTGGCGACGTTAGGCAGGATATGCTCAGCCGATATCCGTGCCGCACCTTTGCCCGAAACGCGCGCGGCTAGGATGAACTCCCGTTCCCATAGAGATAGCGCTGCGCCGCGAGTGATGCGTGCAAAAACCGGGATATTGAAAATGCCAATGGCGATGATCGCATTTATCGCACCAGCACCGAACACAGCAGTGATCAGGATGGCGATGACCAGAGACGGGAAAGCAAAGACCAGATCGTTGCCGCGCATGATCAGCTCGTCCAGCCACGACCCTTTGCGCGCAGCCGCTGTCAGGCCCAAAGGCACGCCCAGCGCCATGCCAATCCCCACCGCCACCAAAGCCACGGCAATCGAGGTACGGGCACCGACCATGATCATCGAGAACATGTCGCGTCCGAAATGATCCGTACCAAACCAATGCAGCACGTTGGGGGGCTGCAGTTTGTCTGGGATGTTCAGTGCGGCGTAGTCATAGGGCGTCCAGACAAATGAAACCGCCGCCGCCAGCAGCACCAGCGAGGACAGACAAGCCCCAAGGATCAGGCTCCGGCTCATGTCCGGCTCCTTAACCTTGGATCAACGGCTGCATAGGCCAGATCGACCAGAAAGTTCACGGTAATGACCGCAAAGACCAGCAGCATTACCACGGATTCCACTACAATCAGATCGCGGGCCGAGATTGCCTGAAACACCAATCGCCCAAGACCGGGCAGATAAAAGACCTGTTCGATAATAATAGATCCCGCCAGCAGGAAGGAAAACTGCAACCCGATGATGGTCAGAACCGGGATCAGCGCGTTGCGCACCCCGTGCCGCCACAGGGCCTGACGACGCGAAAGCCCTTTGGCGCGCGCGGTACGCATGAAGTCTTCACCCAATATATCCAACAAAGACGACCGCATGACTCGCGCCAGAATGGCCGCCTGCGGCAGGGCCAGCGCGATTGCGGGCAGTGTCAGGGAATGCATTCCGGTCCAGAACCCCATAGCCCAGCCTGCGAACCCTCCGGCATTGAACCAGCGCAGGTTGATGGCAAAGATTAGGACCAGCATCATCGCGAACCAGAAATTCGGCACTGCAATGCCCAGCTGTGTTGCCCCCATTACCGTCAGATCGCCCGGTCTTCCCCGGCGCGCGGCAGCATAGATGCCTACCGGAAACGCAATCGCGGTGGACAGAGTTAGCGCATACAGCGCCAAGGGCAGCGAGACCCACAGCCGATCCGCGATCATCTGCGACACGGGCGTGCGATAGGTGTAAGAGGTTCCGAAATCCCCCACCATCATCCCGCCAACCCAATTGAAATACCGCTGCACCTTGGATACATCCAAACCCAACTCGGCCCGCAGAGCGGCAAGCGTATCCTCTTGCGCATTGACGCCCAACATGAATGACGCCGGATCACCGGGCGCTACCTCAATCACGGCAAATATAACGACCGAGGCGACGGCGAGGCTGATCACCAGCGATATCAGTCGTTTGAGGGCATAGCGAAGCATCGAGGCCACGTTAGGGGTGCGCGCCCTCCCGGTCCAGCACCTATGGAACCAGAAGATAGGCAAAAACTGCATAGCCAACGATTGCAGCGTAACCCAGCGGGTAAATCCACTTGATGGCGTAGTTATCCAACTTGCGCGCCCCGGATTCGCGACCCGAGACTTTGAGCCTGCGCAAGGCGACATTGAACACAATCAAAGCCCCGGTCATCAGGAACATGCATTGCAGAACGAAATCCAGAAATGTCAGGTATCCAAGCTTTGGCAGATCAGCAGAAATCGCCCAGTTGAAAGCTACGAATACCAGCAAGTTTCCTCCGGCAATTTCGATCCTTTTGCGGTATTCATCAAGAAAGAACAGTGCCCAGCCAACCGAGATCAGCACCAGCATCGGCAGAAACACCCGAATGACATAGTAGGTCAGATGCCGGTGGCCTTCGAAGATCAGCGCAACCTGATCGCTGTCCTGACCGGAAAGGCCCGTGACCTGAGAGGTTTCAAGCCGCGCATTGTCCAGAATCCACTCTTCTTCGCCCAGCAGGTCACCAAGGCCCGAGAACTCGTTCATCGGATGATAGGACACATATTGGGATGGAAAGATCGAAACGACCTCGAAATGAAACTCCTGTGTGTCGAAAGGGTATTTCCGAAAATCGAAATGTGGGGCCTGTAATGTCAGCGAGGATTTCTCGACATACAACACCCGCCCGTCATATCGCAGAGAGGCGGCGGCTTCGTGAATCCACTTGTTGGATTGTTGGTTGTGAATGACGAATGCTGGTACCACCGTCCCGATCTCAGCGGCATGATCGGCCAGCGCCGGGGGGTTGAAAACCCGGAAATCGCGCCCCAGCTCTTGCCGGTCAAAAGCCAACGCAGGGTCGGTCCACTCAACACGCAGCACAACCACGGCACCGTAGTTTTCGGCCTTCTGGTCAACGGTGGTGATCTGATCGATTCTAATACCGATGCCAACATCCAGCGGGTTCTCTGGCGTCCCGATAGGTGTATCCAACCGACTGTCCAGAATGTTCTGCGCCACAACCGGTTCCACAGTCGTTGCCGCCAGGGCAACGGTCACAAAAACCAGAAACAGGACACGAAACAAAATCATCCTTGGCTCACTCGACAACATTAAATGCAAGGGCCGTGAACCAGCGGCCCCTGCCTTGAGTCACTCGGACCAGCTGATCTGCGTCAGATCGATTGCGGCCGTGGGCGCGTTTTCCCACAGGCCCTGAACTCCAGCCTTGGCCACGCCCAGCTTGGCCAGTTGAAACAGGTACCCGTTGACGTAGTCGTCTGCGATCAGGCGCTGTGCCTCACCCAGCAGACGGGTGCGTTCTTCGGGGTCTGTCGTCGAATTCAGCGTGTCCATCAGTGCCTGGAAATCCGTACTGTCATACTGGAAGTAATAGTCAGGGCGCGCATAGATCCCGATATCCATAGGCTCGGTATGACTGACGATGGTCAGCCCGAAATCCTTGCCCTTGAACACCGATTCCAGCCACTGAGCCCATTCAACGTTGATGATATTGGCCGTGATCCCGACCTCGGCCAGTTGGGCGGCCACAATCTCACCCCCGCGGCGGGCATAGGATGGGGGCGGCAAATGCAGCGTCGTTTCAAACCCTTCTGCATATCCAGCATCGGCCAACATCTTGGCGGCCTTTTTGGGGTCGTAGGCCGAGTTCTCGGTCAGATCGACATAAGCCGGATTGTGTGGCGCGAAATGCGTGCCAATGGGCGTGCCGTAGCCAAACATCGCTCCATCGATGATCGCCTGACGGTCAATCGCGTGGGCCAATGCCTGACGCACTTGGATATCATCGAAAGGTGGCATCTTGTTATTGGTGGACAGAATGGTTTCCCCTTCGGTCGAACCGACAAGCACCTGAAAGCGCGGATCAGCTTCAAATTGCGGCAGGTTTTCTGGCGCAGGGAAGTTGTCGAACACGTCGATATCTTCGGCCATCATGGCCGCAAAAGCCGCCGTCGGGTCCGAGATGAACTTGAACGTAGCAGTCTCTAACGCAGGCTGATCGCCCCAATAGTCCGGGTTGCGATTCAGAGTGATACTGTCGCCCTGCACCCATTCACCAAAGGTAAAAGCGCCGGTTCCGACGGGGTTGGTCTTGATGCCCTCGATGCTTTCGGGCGCGACAATAACCGCATCACCCCAAGCCAGGTTGAACAGGAAGTTCCCGTTTGGCTCAGACAGGATCACCTTGACGGTCAACGGGTCGACCACCTCGATGTTTTCAATCCCGGCAAACAGGGCTTTTTGCGCATTTGCGCTATCCTCGGATCGGGCGCGGTCTAGGCTGAACTTGACGTCCTCGGCATCCATCGTGGTGCCGTCGTGGAAGGTAACCCCATCGTGCAGCTTGAAGGTATAGACCTTGCCATCTTCCGAGATTTCCCAACTTTCAGCCAGACCAGGAACCACCGATCCGTCACCCATAAACCGGGTAAGGCCTTCGAAGATATTGGTGTAAACCACCGAATCGATGGCCTGCGCTGCGGCACTGGTCGGGTCCAGATGCGGCGGCTCTAGTTGCAACGCTATGGTAACGTCGGATTTAGCGAAAACCTGTGTACCAAACAGGCTGGCGCTAACCGCCAGCACCGAAGCAAAGGACCGAAATGTCTGCTTTGTCATGTAAATTACTCCCCACTGAAAATGGAAACCTGCGATTTTTTGGGCCGTACTGCACCCAACTTCCCTTTAAACCTTAGGTCATTCAAGGAAATGTTCGCGCAACCGGGGTTTCTATAGCCCGCTCCCATCTGTTATGCCGCGCTGCAACATGACAACCGGAGGAGCGACAATGAGCGCCACCGCCCGTAAAAAAGCCCCGAATGCGCAGGATATTCGCGCCCGCAAAGGCGGCGAGCCGCTGGTCAGTCTGACAGCCTACACCACGCCGATGGCGCGGTTGATGGATGATCATTGTGATTTCGTTTTGGTGGGCGACAGCGTCGGCATGGTGTTGCACGGGCTGGAATCGACGCTGGGCGTGACGATGGAGATGATGGTGATGCATGGTCAGGCCGTGTCGCGCGGTCTGGAAAGTGCGATGATGGTCATCGACATGCCCTTCGCCAGTTACGAGCATTCGCCTTCCGAGGCATTCCGGAACGCCGCCCGGCTGATGTCCGAAACCAGCGCAGGCGCGGTTAAGCTGGAAGGCGGCGTCGAAATGGCCGAGACCATCCGCTTTCTGGTCAAGCGCGGGATTCCGGTGATGGCGCATATTGGCCTGACCCCGCAGTCGATCAACACACTTGGCGGATACAAGGTTCAAGGTCGCGACGAACAGGCCGAGGCGGTTCTTGCCGACGCCCGTGCTGTGGCCGAGGCGGGCGCATTCTCGGTCGTTCTTGAAAAAGTACCGCAGAAGCTGGCCGATCAGATTACAGCGGAAATCGCGATCCCGACCATTGGCATCGGGGCCTCTGCCGGGTGCGACGGCCAGATTCTGGTTGTCGACGACATGGTTGGCTTTTTCACCGCCTTCAAACCGAAATTCGTCAAACGCTATGCTGAGCTTGGCCCATTGGCCGAAGCCGCCATCGCCGAATACGCAGCCGAGGTGCGCGCCCGAACATTCCCGGCGGACGAACACGTTTTTTCCGATCAGGCCCCGACCAAAGGACCCAAGACATGACCGCCCCAATCTTTCGCCGTCTGGCCGACCTGCGTGCCTTGACCTCGGAATGGACGCGGAAGGGTGAAGAGATCGGCGTGGTTCCGACTATGGGCGCGCTGCATCAGGGGCATCTGTCGCTGGTTGAGGCCGCCAAGGCAGGTTGCGACCGCGTGATCGTCACGATCTTTGTGAATCCCAAACAGTTCAACAACCCCGAGGATCTGGCAAAATACCCGCGCACCGAGAACGAGGATGCGCAGAAATTGGCCCCATACGGCGTTGATGCGATCTATGTCCCGGAACCCGAAGAGATTTACCCGCAGGGCTTTGCCACCACCGTTTCCGTCGCGGGCCTGACCGATGTGATGGAGGGCGAGTTCCGCCCCGGCCATTTCGACGGCGTTGCCACAGTTGTGGCCAAACTGTTCCTGCAAACGCAGGCAGATCGAGCCTATTTCGGAGAAAAAGACTATCAACAGCTGATGATTGTGACCCGAATGGCGCGCGATCTGAACATTCCGACCGAAGTTGTCGGATGCCCCACAGTGCGCGAGCCCTCGGGTCTGGCCATGTCATCGCGCAATCTGCGACTGACGCCCGAGGGGCTGGATATTGCCGCCCACAAAAACCGGATCATGCGGGAATTGGCAGCCGCCCTGAAAGACGGGGCGCCGTTTGATCCTTTGGCTGCTCAGGCCGAGATCGACCTACTGGCCGCGGGCTTCAAGCAGGTAGAATATATTCAACTGCGATGTGCCGAAACGCTGGAACCTCTCACCCACGCAAACCGCCCTGCACGCCTGTTTGCTGCGGCCTGGGCAGATGGCGTGAGACTGATCGACAACATTCCTGTCTGAACGTACTGGCACGTTCGTCATTGTTTGCGCTAAAGTCCCGCAAAACCAAAAGAGGGGGCATGAGGCGTGACCTACATTCTTGCCATTGATCAGGGCACCACATCATCGCGGGCAATTCTGTTCGACGCAGAAATGCAGCGCGCAGGCACCGCGCAGCACGAATTCACCCAGCACTTCCCGCAGGAAGGCTGGGTCGAACACGACGCAGAGGAAATCTGGGACAGCGTCCTGCGGGTTTGCCGCGAAGTTATGGACAGTGTCGGGGTAACCTCTGATCAGATCGCGGGCATCGGCATCACCAACCAGCGCGAAACAACAGTAGTTTGGGACCGCGCTACTGGCGCACCAATCCACAACGCCATCGTCTGGCAGGACCGCCGTACCGCCGAGATCTGCGCGCGCTACAAGCAGGCCGGGTGCGAGGATGACGTGACCGCCCAGACCGGGCTGCTGCTGGACCCCTATTTCTCGGGTACCAAGGTCAAATGGTTGCTGGACACCGTGCCCGGCGCGCGGGAAAGGGCCGAGGCCGGAGAGCTGATGTTCGGCACCATCGACAGCTTTCTGATCTGGCGCCTGACAGAAAGGCGCAGCCACGCCACCGATGCCACGAACGCCGCGCGCACGCTTCTGTTCGACATCCACAAGGGCGAATGGAGCGCCGAAATCTGTGATCTGCTGGACGTGCCGATGAACATGCTGCCCGAGGTGCATGATTGCGCGTCGGATTTTGGAAATACGACCCTGTTTGGGGGAAATATCCCGATTCTTGGTGTTGCCGGTGATCAACAGGCCGCCACCATCGGTCAGGCCTGCTTCCAACCCGGCATGATGAAATCCACCTATGGCACCGGTTGTTTTGCTCTTCTGAACACAGGGGATAAGCCGGTCGAGTCGAAGAACCGCCTGTTGACCACCATCGCCTATCAATTGGACGGTAAAAGAACCTATGCGCTGGAAGGGTCGATCTTTGTGGCCGGGGCTGCCGTGCAATGGCTGCGCGATGCATTGCAGATCATCGAATCCGCGCCAGAAAGCGGCGAGCTGGCACAAAAGGCAGACCCGAACCAGCATGTCGTGCTGGTGCCTGCCTTTACCGGCCTCGGCGCGCCTTACTGGAAGCCGAATTGCCGTGGCGCGGTGTTCGGTCTGACCCGGAATTCAGGCCGTGCCGAGTTTGCCAAGGCCACGCTGGAAAGTATCGCATATCAGACACGCGATCTGTGGCACGCCATGCAGGGCGACTGGGGTGCAGATACCGACGTCATCCTGCGTGTAGACGGTGGGGCCAGTGCATCGAACTGGGCGATGCAGGGATTGTCGGACTACCTTGGCGCCGAGGTCGACAGACCGGTTATGCAGGAAACCACCGCATTGGGCGCGGCCTGGCTGGCCGGTATGCGCGCAGGCGTTTATCCGGATCAACAGGGATTTGCGGAAACCTGGGCGCTGGATCGCCGGTTCGAACCGGAACTCTCCGCCAAAGAGCGTGATGCCGCCTATGACCGATGGAAACGTGCGGTATCAGCTGCGATGGCGTTCTGAGAGGTATGAAGGATCAGCTATGATCCTTCATCAACCGCTGCTTTTGACGTGACCAGTCACGCTTGGCCTGGGTTTCGCGCTTGTCATGGTTCTTCTTACCCTTGGCGATACCGATTTTGATCTTGGCCTTGCCCTTGTGGTTGAAATACAGAACCAGCGGCACCAGTGTCATGCCTTTGCGCTGGGTCGCGTTCCACAGGTTAGACAATTCCTTGCGTGACACCAGCAGTTTGCGCCGACGGCGTTCCTCGTGTTTGAACGATTTCGCTTGCTCATAGGGGGCGATATAGCTGTTGACCAGCCACAGCTCGCCATCATCGACCGAGGCATAGCTTTCGGCGATGTTCGTCCCACCTACACGCAGGGATTTAACCTCGGACCCTTCCAGCATAATGCCACACTCAAGATCGTCCTCGATTGCGTAATCGAAGCGTGCGCGCCGGTTTTCGGCGATGACTTTGTAATTCGGGTCTGTCTTTTGCTTAGCCATGACGCGTTGATCTATGCGGCTTGGGCGGCCCTTGCAAGGCGTAGCCGTCAGGAGGTGGCCGAGATAATCAGATCAGGTCCGAATATCGTGTCGGCGTGATTGTGCAAATAGATCTTGAGCCACGGTGTAAATCGCTCGGGATAGCGCTGCACTTCGGCCAGAAGATCGTGGTAATCGATCCAGCGAATTTCCATGACCTCTTCCGGGTTGGGCTCAATCTTCAGCGGGCCGCGCACATGGGCCAGAAAGATGTCGACCACTTCATGCTCGATCATGTTGTTGCCAACATCAGCGTGATATTCCAACCGGTGACGGTATTCCGGGTAAAGCCCGGTAATTCCCAATTCCTCGCGCAGTCGGCGCACGGCGCAGACAGACGGCGTCTCACCCCAATCGGGGTGGGTGCAGCAGGTATTCGCCCAAAGGCCAGGGGTGTGATATTTTCCTAAAGCCCGACGCTGCATCAAAATTTCGGTCCCGCGCACGACAAAGACCGACACCGCCTTGTGCCGCAGGCCTTTTTCATGCGCCTCAAGCTTGTCCACTGGGGTCAACTCGCCATCAACCCAGGCCGGGATCATGATTCCCATCTGTCGTCTCCTGCTGCCGATCCACCCGAAGGGCCGGAAATTCGAAATTGGCTGCCACCGGGTCGGCTTGGCTCTGCGAATTTATGCGTGAAATGCATGAAAAACCGCGCGCTTTCAAATTGGCGCTGTTCAACGCGGTTATCAAGCGCACGAAAGGCCGCAGGGGCTGCGGCCTTTTGTAACCTCAAACGGTGTTTGGTCTGCGGCTTTATTCGCCAGACACGCTTACGATATAGGCGTAAACATCCTCGGCACCCTTCTTCAGCTTGAAGGTCATTTTGGATTTGGCCGAGGTTTCACCCAGATAATCTTTCAGAAACGCCTTGGGGTCCTTTGCGTATTCAACGAATGTCGTTTCGTCCCAGACCAGACCGTTTTCACCAGCGGCAACGATGCTATCGCCATATTTGAAGTCTTCGACGGTGCCTGCGGTCCGGCCTGCAATCCCATACAGGTTCGGACCGGTTTTACCGCCCTTTACGATGACTTCACCCTCAGAGTCGGCAATCTGGTGACAGGATTTGCACTTGTTAAAGGTCTTCTTGCCGGCTTCGGCGTCGCCTTCGGCATATGCGGGAAGGGCCAGAAGGCCGACGATTGCGGTCGCGAGAATGCGATTCATAGCTTTTGCTCCGATACGAATTGGCTGCACCGAATGGACCGTCGGCGCAAAAAAGAGTCAACGCGCAGATTGCCGCGCGAGGGCACTGTGCCACTGCGGCATATAGGCCGTCCTTAACTTAAGTCATGTAAGCCGGACCAACAGGGTAAAAGATCCCCCGCCGCTGGCGAGGCAAGAAATACGGCCCGCGCGATGGCCCGCGACAGACAGATCGAAGCCACATGACCAAGAAGCCCCAGTTCAGCCTCTGGAAGGTCGTGATTGCCTGTGCTGACGCCGAACACCAGATCGCCATCGCCTGGTGTGTGCGCGGGAATAATCGCCCGCGCGATTCCGTCATGGGCAGCCACCGCCAACCTATGGCATTGCGGCTTGGACAGCGCCGCGTCAGTGGCAACAATTGCGATGGTGGTGTTGGCCTTGTCCGGCTGGGCGGGTCGCATTGCTTTGGCCTTGCGACTGGTCAAGACACGACCAAGACCCGTGTTGGAATCAGGCCCTAATCCTCCGAATTCGTCGCCGATTTCAAACGGAGCGGCCCAGAAATGACGGTCACCCGGCGTGGTGACACTGCCGAGCGGATTGGCAGCAACCAATGCGCCAACCGTGACCCCGTTTTCCATCACAAACGAGGCGGATCCGAGCCCACCCTTTTGCATGGCAGCCAAGGCACCAGTCCCTGCGCCAGCAGTACCCAGATCGAACTGATCGGACGCGCCCTCGAATGCGTGACGCCCCAGCGCGCGATAGGGGTTCTCGGCCCAGGCTTTGTCGCCACCGTTAAGCAGGTCAAACAGGATTGCACCCGGAACGATGGGGACTACGACATTGCCAACCTCAAACCCGCGGTGTTGCGCCCTAAGCGCGTCAGCTACCCCGGAACAGGCGTCCAGGCCAAAGGCCGAACCACCGGACAGAGCGATGGCATCCACGCGCGACACAGATTTGTCAGGTGCCAGCAAGTCGGTTTCCCGCGTGCCCGGCGCACCGCCCATCACGTGAACGGAGGCCGTAAAGGGATTGGGTGCCGTCAGAACGGTTGCGCCGGATTTGAGCGCGTCATCCTGAGCGTTTCCAACCAAAAGACCGGGAACATCGGTGATCAAGTTTCGGGGTCCGGAGGTCATTGCGTCTTCAGATGTTGGAACAGAAGAGCACGCAAGCGCACTGCCTCCGGTCGAGATATTTTTTGCCAATTAAAGAGCGGATCAGATGCAGCGGCCACCGTCGACCTCCAATGCTGTGCCGGTGATCATGCTCGCCTCGTCGGAACATAAGAAACAGGCGGCGTTGGCCATATCCTCGGGTGTCGAGAAACGACCCAGCGGGATGGTCGACAGGAACTTGGCGCGAATTTCGGGCGTATCCTCGCCCATGAAGGACTTGAGCAGGGGCGTTTCCCCCGCAACCGGGCAGATGGCGTTTACCCGGACACCCGATGGGGCCAGTTCGACCGCCATGGTCTTGGTCGCGGTGATCATCCACCCCTTGGAGGCGTTGTACCAGTTGAGATTCGGACGCGGCGACAGGCCAGCCGTCGAGGCCACGTTTAGGATCGCACCGGTACCACGCGATTTCATATGCGGAACCAATGCACGGGCCGTCAGATAGACAGATTTCATGTTCACGTTGAAAACGCGGTCGAAATCCTCTTCGCTCACATCCTCCAGCGGGGTGGGAAGGTGGGTGACGCCGGCGTTGTTGACTAGGATATCGAGATGCCCCAGTCGATCAAAGGCTGCGTCTGCCATCGCCTCAACCGATGCGCCGTTGGCCAGATCGACCTGATGTGCAAAGGCGTTCGGGCCCAGTTGATTGGCTTGAACCTCTGCCGCATCGCCGTTGATATCGGCAATCATGACCCGCGCACCTTCGGACAGGAATTTCCGCGCGATACCGGCACCAAAGCCTGATGCGCTGCCGGTTACAATGGCGGTTTTTCCCTCTAACCTCATGATCTTGTCCTCTTGCAACTGCGCCGGGTCAGAGTAGCGATGCGCCGCAAAGATACCAGATCAATCTTCGGAAACTTTACCGCGCAGGGATTTGACGCCCGACCGTGCTTTCTTGGCCGCCAGACGTCGCTTGACCGAACCGTAGGTGGGTTTGGTGGCGATACGGCGCTTGGGTTTAACCATAGCGCGGGTGATCAACTCGGCCAGCCGATTGCGCGCGATTTCGCGGTTGCGCGCCTGGCTGCGGGTTTCGTCGCATTGAATGATGATCGCGCCCTCTTTGGTCCAGCGTCGCCCCGCCAGACGCTTGAGCCGCGATTTGACGGGATCAGGCAAAGAAGGTGAGCGCGCCGCCTCGAACCGCAATTCGACGGCGGTGGACACCTTGTTCACGTTCTGCCCGCCGGGACCGGATGAGCGAACAAAGCTCTCGGTCATTTCCCAGTCTTGCAGGGTGATATCGTCGGTGATGCGCAACATGAGGCTGACCTTACAAGCCTGATCCAAAAACAAAAAGGGCCGCCCCGCATGGGACGGCCCTTCGAAAGCTCAGGAGGTTGGGTCGGTTAGATCAATCGACCAGCCGAAGCGAGCGCTCCGCCAAGGGCTGCCTTAACAGGCGATCCCCCCGGTTGTTCCAACACCTCTCTCCAATCCCTTTCTCGACATTGGATCACCTCCTTTCAATCTGTTTCCGTTACCCGGAATCGTGCCACGAGTTGCGCGAAACGCAAAGCACTTTTTTACGCGGGCTGGGCCGTCAGTCGCGCCACAATCACTTTGAACGGGATCAGCGCGATCAGGGCCAGCGACAGTTTTACCAGCCAATCCGCAAAGGCCAGCGATACCCATAGGGGTGCCATCGGGCCGGTCAGCATGAAGGGAACGGGTTCCCATGCCCAGCTGATTGCCGCGTCGGCGTCGGCACCAAAGATTGTGACAGAGGCCGAGAAGGCGATGGTGAAGAACAGCGCCGTATCCAGCGCTGACCCAACCAGCGTCGAGGCCAGCGGCGCACGCCACCAGCGACCGCCGCGCAGTCTGTTGAACACCGCAACATCGGTCAGCTGAGCGATCAGGAAACCGGTGCCCGACGCAACCGCGACCCGCAACGGTACGGCGGCATAGGTGAACCCGTCACCCTGCAAAATGATCTGGGTGCCGATCAGCGAGCAGATGATACCGGTGACGAAACCGGCGAATACCACCTTGCGGGCAGCCTGCACGCCGTAGACACGGTTCATGATGTCCGTGACCAGAAAGGCCACGGGGAAGGTAAAGGCACCCCAGGTCAGGAGGCCGTCCAGCAGAAGAAACTGGACCAGAATGTTCGAGGCCACAACAATGGTAGCCATGGCAATGATGCCGGGAATATAAGCGCGTTGCATTTTCAGATGCCCGTTTTGACAAGGTAGCGGCGACTTGGCCAAGGGACCGTCCCAAGGCAAGCCGCGCTTCTAGACCTTTGCTTTGGGCGAGTCAATCAGGCAGGGCATACTCGACCAGTTCAGTACGCTGCAGCGCCAGAAAATTGTCATCCGACACCATAGTGGCCCGCAAGCGGCCCTCGTCGTCGCGCCAGACAGACAAACCCTCGAGGTTGTCATGCGCACCGGTCCCAGTTTGGAACAGAACCTCTTCGGCGCTTGGGGTGTCACCGTCCAACTCCCATCGCCGCAGGCGCGAACGGAACCCGATCCAACCGACATCCCGTTCCAAAACGTAAAGCCTGCCATCCGGTCCGAAATCTGCTGCAACTGGCAGAAAGTCCCCCCGTTGCGGCAGAACGAAAGGCGTCGACCACGCCTGACCGTCCCACCGATAGACAGGGATATCACCCGTCGCTGTTCGATTTTCCTCGGGCATTGTGAAAAGGTGACCGCGTTGATCAATGGCCAACGCCTCAAGCGAGCCGTTGACCTCAAAGCCGTCAAACGCCTTGGGTCGCGGCAGAACCTGCGCTTTGGTCCCTGGCGCGGGGTAATATACCACGCGGTGGATGCCTTCGAACGAGACGAACAGAGCGCCATCGGGGGCAATGGCTATGCCTTCGGAATCCCCGGCCCGACCTGTCAGATGGCGCCCTCTGCTGGAAATAAGAGGCCAATTTTCAGTGATCTGAATGTCGGAAATTTCGTCATCGTTACGCTCGACCCGTGCGGTAATCAGTGTCGAACGATCGGTCATTCCAATCAAATGGCGGCCATCATCAGAGAGGTGGACGGCAGAAAACCCACCAAACCACTCGGCCGTGTGACGCCAAGTGAAACTGCCAAGGTGGTTGGGTGTCTTGAGATCAACTGCCCAAGCCGCCCCGGCCAGCAATACCGCGGCGATCAGTTGGATTGCAGAACTTGTGTGCATTGCTGAGGAAGATCGGCCAATCGATATTCACGCCGTTTCTTGGGCGCTGGGGCATTTGGGTCGGGTGGGGGTGGATTAAGAATGTTTTTCACCCATTGCTGCGCCTCGGCACAGCCATCCCCTTTTGGCGGAGGATCCTGATTAACGCAACCTTTAGAGCCGCGTGGGCATTTCAGACGGACATGGAAATGATAATGATGTCCCCACCAGGGCCTGATCTTGCGCAAATAGGCACGATTGCCCTTCTCGTTTTTACACATCTCAACCTTGGCGCCGGGAAAGACGAAAATTCGCGCAACACGTTTGTCCTTGGCCGCCGCACGCAGCACAGCATGGTGTTGTTTTGTCCAGTTACCGTTGACGAACGCGCCATTCGATCGGCGCAATGAAATCGACGAGATATTCTCACGCGCCTTGCGGCTTAAGCGCATGTTGTCGCCGGGCAGCATCCAGATATCGATGTCCAGACCCAGTTGATGGCTGCGGTGCCCGGATGTCATCGGCCCACCGCGCGGCTGGCTGATATCGCCGACATATAGCCCGTTCCACCCGGGCTGCTTTGCCGCGAACTTGCTGAGGTCCTGCACATAATCAATCGCCTCAGGATGTCCCCAATTGCGATTGCGTGACAGCCGCATCGCCTGCCATGTCGGTCCCGTTTCGGGCAATTGCACCGACCCTGCAGCGCATCCACGCGAATAACTGCCGAAGGCTGCCGATTTTTGCTGCGAACTTGCTTTCTGCGCCCCGAACAACTGCTTTGCCAGAGGCTGCGCCGTAGCAGTGTTCGTCAGAACAATCGCGGCCAGTATTGTCAAAAAACGTAATAAAATCATCTGCTCT
Source organism: Ruegeria sp. YTSC004 (assembly GCF_059609805.1). Taxonomy (NCBI): domain Bacteria; kingdom Pseudomonadati; phylum Pseudomonadota; class Alphaproteobacteria; order Rhodobacterales; family Roseobacteraceae; genus Ruegeria; species Ruegeria sp. YTSC004. Next base: position 228,587 of record NZ_JBXWMJ010000003.1, on the reverse strand, counting down.
GATCCCCTTCCGGTTTCACCCAGCGCATCAGTATTAGCCCCAGAATAAACAACAGAACGATGGGTGACACCCCCAGTCTTGCACTGCCGGTTACAGTTGTGGCTATTCCGATCAGCAGGGGGGCGGCAAAGGCTGTGGCACGCCCCGACAATCCATAAAGCCCAAAGCTTTCGACCGGGGCTTTGGGGTCGGTGTGACGCACCATCATCGAACGGCTGGCGGATTGAAGAATACCGCCCATACCGCCGATCAGAACCCCGCAGCCAAAGAACACCAGATCAGGCAGGCCGGACCCTTCGGGTAAAGACATGCCAAAGATCTGTGTGCGGTCCATCGACACGATGGTGATGCAAACAAAGATCAGCACCCAGATAGCCACCAAAATCACTGGCTTAGGGCCGTATTTCTTGTCCAGTTTACCGCCGACCCACGAAAACGCAGCCGCAGCCAGAACGCTGACGATACCAAAGACTCCGATCTTGATCAGGTCCCATTCCAGCACCAGTCGCGCATAAACACCGCCAAAGGTGTAAAGCCCGTTCAACGCGTCACGATAGAACATAGATGATCCAAGGTAGGTGGCCAGGCTGACCCGGTGGCGCAGATTGGAAATCGACTTGACCAACAGGCGCAGGGCGTCGCCCACATTGCCTTTTTTGTCGGTCGGCGCATCATCCCGGACCCAAAAGAAGTAGGGGATCATGAACAGAACGAACCAAACCGCCGTGAATGGCCCCACGAAACGTGTGCCCTGCTGCATTGAGGCATCCAGCCCAAACAGCGGATCCATCCCGATCAGGGTCTTGCCGTTGGCCTGCTCGACGAACAGCGCCAGCATGATCGCAAGTGAGATCAGCCCACCAAAATAGCCAAAGGCAAATCCTGACCCCGAAATCTCACCAACCTCATTTTCGTCCCCCAAATCGGGCAGCTGCGAATTGATGAAGATCAGAGCGTATTCCGCGCCAACAAAGCCCAGACCAAAGGCCGACAACATCAGCCACATATTCGACCCGTCGGGCATCGTGTACCAAAGCGCGGCGGACCCCACCGCATACATCACCGAAAACGCGAAAATCCATGGCATTCGGCGACCCGAAACATCCGCCATGGCCCCCATCAACGGTGCGCCAAAGGCGATGATCAACCCAATGATGGTCATGCAATTCGCCCACACCGTCTGCGCCCGCGCATCGGCCGCATCAGCATCCAGACCTGACGTCAGATAATACTCTGCCGCAACTCCGGCGAAGTAGGGACCAAAGACAAAGGTAACCAGCAATGTATGATACGGTTGACTGGCCCAGTCGAAAAACCACCAACCCCAAATGCGCTTGCGCTTGGAAATTTCTGCCATGACTGCCCCTGTTTATCGTTGTTTTCATAAGACGGGTCTTTGGCCTATTTCGCAAGGGTTCTGTTAGCGCACACTTGCTCTTTGCCGCGCTAGCTACTACCTCTCGCGAAACGTGACTTGGAGAATACGAATATGATGGCAATTTTCGGCCCGATCGACTTGGTATTGAGCATCGCCTATTGGTTCGTCTTGATTCAGGTCATAATGAGCTGGCTGATCAACTTTCAGGTTCTGAACCTTCACCAGCAATTCGTTGCCCAGATTTGGTACGGGTTGAATCGGATTCTGGAGCCGATTTATCGCCCTATTCGCAAAGTGCTGCCCGATCTTGGCGGCATCGATCTGACGCCACTGGTCGTGTTGATCATCATCATTTCACTGCGAAGCTACGTCCTGCCGGAACTCTTTCTGGCCCTGAGCTGAGTCTGATCCCTCTTGTTCACCGAATCTTAGTATGTGATTGTCCTGTCTTAAGAGCAGATAAACCTTAAAACAGGGCAACCCCGCACATGTTCGACGCCGCACCGATGCTGCGAGATGTCTTTGGATTCGACGACTTCCGTCCCGGGCAGGAAGAGATCGTCGATGCCGTGACCGCAGGTGAAAACGTGCTGGCGATCATGCCGACGGGCGGCGGTAAATCCCTGTGTTTCCAACTGCCTGCGTTGATGCGGGATGGCGTGACGGTGGTGATTTCCCCGCTGATCGCCCTGATGCGCGATCAGGTTCGCGGGCTGCAAGAGGCCGGCGTTGAAGCAGGTGCTTTGACCTCAGGCAACACGCCCGAAGAAACAGATGCCGTGTGGGAAGCGCTGGAGGCCGGGCGGCTCAAGCTGCTTTACATGGCCCCCGAACGTCTGGCGGCAGGGTCGGCGCTGGGGATGCTGCGCCGGATCAACGTCAGTCTGATTGCCGTGGATGAAGCCCATTGCGTCAGCCAGTGGGGCCATGATTTTCGGCCAGACTATCTGCGGATCGGAGAACTGCGCCGCACACTGGGCGTCCCCCTCGCCGCCTTCACCGCCACCGCAGATGCCGAAACGCAGGACGAGATCGTCGAGAAACTGTTCGACGGCACGCCCCCCAACAAGTTTCTACGCGGGTTCGACCGGCCCAATATCCACCTTGCCTTTGGGGCCAAGGATGGCCCCCGCAAACAGATCCTCGACTTTGCCAGTGCCCGAAAAGGGCAATCTGGCATCGTCTATTGCGGCACACGCAACAAAACCGAAGTGCTCGCGCAAGCCTTACGCGCGGAAGGTCACTCTGCCTGCCACTATCATGGCGGAATGGAGGCCGAGGATCGCCGTATCGTCGAAACCCGCTTTGCCCGCGAAGACGGGTTGATCGTGGTTGCCACCGTGGCTTTTGGCATGGGCATCGACAAACCCGACATTCGATGGGTCGCTCATGCGGACCTGCCTAAATCCATCGAGGCCTATTATCAGGAAATCGGTCGTGCGGGCCGTGACGGTGGCCCTGCCGAAACTCTGACCCTGTTTGGCCCCGACGATATCCGCCTGCGCCGCTCGCAAATCGACGAAGGGTTGGCCCCGCCAGAACGTCGCATGGCCGACCATGCACGCCTGAATTCTCTATTGGGTCTGGCCGAAGCATTGGTATGCCGCCGTCAGACTCTGTTGGGCTACTTCGGTGAACAGGCCGAACCTTGCGGCAAGTGCGATCTGTGTGACGCCCCGCCCGAAGTGTTCGATGGGACCACGCCCGTCCGCATGGCCTTGTCTGCAATCCTGCGCACCGAGGAATGGTTCGGCGCCGGCCACCTGATCGACATCCTGCTGGGCAATGAAACCGACAAGATCCGCGCGCGACGTCATGACCAACTGTCGACCTATGGGATCGGCAAAGAGTGGTCGCGCCCGCAATGGCAGGCCATCTTCCGACAGATGATGGGGCATGATCTGGTCCGCCCGGACCCCGAACGCCACGGCGCACTGCAAATGACCGAGGCTGCCAAGCCCATCCTGAAGGGTGAGGCCCGGATCAACCTGCGCAAGGACACATTGCGCAAGGCCGGACGCCGCCCGGCGGTCAAAATGATGGTGTCCGAGGAAGACGCGCCGCTGCTATCGGCCCTGAAGGCCAAACGGCGCGCTTTGGCCGAATCCGCACGGGTACCGGCCTATGTCATCTTCCCTGACCGCACGCTAATCGAAATGGCTGAGAAACGCCCCCTGTCTCTGGACGATATGGCCCGAATTGGCGGGGTCGGCGCAAAAAAGCTGGAACGTTATGGTGACACGTTTCTTGAAGTCGTCGCCGGTGAGGTTGAAGCCGTTCATCCCGCGCGCCGCAAATTGGCTGGCCGGGATCAGGGCGATATCTATGACCAGTTGCTTGAAGTGCAGTCGCAGCTGTCACGCGGTCCGGAGGGGATCGACAAGCCGCTAACCTGCTCGGCCTCGCAACTGGCCAAGGTCGCACAATTGCGGTCAGATGACCCGCGCGCAATGGAACATGTTCTGGGCGACCGCCGTCACGAAAGGTTTGGAGCCGCCTTTCTGGACGTGCTGCGACAGACGGACTAGATACGGCCCAGTACAGGCAAGGAAAGAGAGCGGATATGCTGGTAGTTATTTCCCCGGCCAAGCGGCTGGACTGGGCGGAACGGGATGTCGAAGTCACGCAGCCAGACTTTCAGGACGATGCCATCCGTCTGTCAAAAACCGCCCGAAATCTGACGTTGGGTGATCTGAAAAAGCTGATGGACCTAAGCGATGATCTCGCGCGCCTGAACCGCGACCGGTATCGCGCATTCTCAGACGCGCCCGAGGCGGATGTGACACGCCCCGCCGCGCTGGCCTTTGCGGGCGACACCTATCAGGGGCTCGAAGCTGCGTCGCTGGATGCCGAGGAGATGGCCTGGGCGCAGGATCATCTTCGCATTCTGTCCGGTCTTTACGGCGTGCTGCGCCCGCTGGATTCCATTCAGGCTTATCGGCTTGAGATGGGCAGCAAGCTAAAAACCCGCCGCGGAAAGAACCTGTATGAATATTGGCGCGATCAACTGAGCAAAGCGCTTAATGCGCAAGGTGCTGAGGTTGGATCGGACGTTCTGGTCAACTGCGCCAGCCAGGAATATTTCGGCGCAGTAGACCCTAAAGCACTGAAGCTGCGCGTTATCACCCCTGTTTTCATGGAAGACAAAGCAGGCACGCCTAAGATCGTGAGCTTTTTTGCCAAAAAAGCGCGCGGTGCGATGGCACGGTATGTCATTCAGCACAGGCTGGACGACCCCAAAGGACTGCTGGACTTTGACTCAGGTGGCTATAAATACCGCCCCGATTTATCAGAAGAAAACAAACCCGTCTTTGTGCGGCCCTATCAGGCTTGATCTAACATCGACGGGTCATAGGCGACCAGTTCGACCGTATTGCCTTCGGGGTCTTCGGTGAAAATACCGCGCCAACCGATCCATCCGAACTGTTCGACCCGGTAGGGCTGGCCAAGGTGGTCATACCATCGCATCACAGCGTCTTGTTCGTCGAATGGCAGCGACAAAGCGATGTGATGCAGGGATGACGTGCCACCCGTCACCGGTTTTTGTGACCCGGTCGGGTGCAACCCTGGTCGCGGGGCAGCGGTGTGGTGAAACAGGGCCAGAACCTGCGTGTGGCCACCATATCCGGGCGCGATTTGGAAAAAGGTGATCGCGCTGTTGTGGTCACCGCTAAGACGCTCTAACCCGATCACGTTTTCATAAAACGCGACCATGGCGGCCATATCCGCGCAGCGGATGGCAATTTCACCCAGCGCGCGGGGCTGAAATCCACGATCTTCAGACATGGGTTCAATCTAGTCAGCCTGGATTTCCTCTGCAACAACCGGGCAACAATCATCCGGCCTATGGGTCAGAACCATCTGGTGAATCGTTTGCTTTTGCAGCGGTTTGGTCAGGTAGTGATCCAGCCCGGCAGACAAGATCCCCTGATCATCACCAGCCATCGCATGAGCCGTCAGAGCGACAATGGGAACATGTCGGCCGGTCTCGATCTCGCGGCGCCGGATTTCGGCTGTGGCCTGTTTGCCGTCCATTTTAGGCATCGAGATATCCATAAAGATAAGGTCGGGGTCAAATTCCTGATACTCCTGCACCGCTTCGATCCCGTTGCCGGCAAAGCGCAGGTCGATGTTCAGATCTTTGACCATCTTCTTAAGAATCAGTTGATTGGTCCGGTTATCTTCGGCCGCCAGAACACGCATGATGCGCTGCGTTCCTTCACATGCGGGCTGGTTGAGTGCCTGGCTGATCGGTGCGGTCTCCGAAGGCGTCTCGACGCCCTTTGGATTGCCAAGCGCTTTCAGGCGGGCGTATAGCTCGGCCCTGGGGATCGGCTTTTGCAGAACGCCTTGGATCAGGTGGCGTGCGGGGTGGGCGTGAATGACACCGGGATTGGCCGACATCACGACAACCGGCAGAGCGCCCCATCCCCTGTCTTTCAGCAGGACAGCCAGCTCAAGCCCGTCCATATCAGCCAGGTCATGATCGCACAGCAGAAGGTCCACACTGTCGTCCAGCGCCGTCAGTGCCTCTCGGCCCGAGGTGCAAACGGTGACCTGCACCCCCAGCCGACCCAGCTGTTTGGACAGGATCGCGCAGTTGGCGGCCAAATCCTCGACGATCATCACATGGCGCAGGCGCCCGTCAAGATCGGGCGGGGCGGGTTGCGGGCCTTCAGCGGTCGGCAGTGAGACGCGAAATCCGAAGCAGGACCCCTGCCCCGGCTCGCTGTCCACCCAGATAGAACCGCCCATCAATGTGATCAGTCGTTTGGTAATGGCAAGGCCCAGACCGGTTCCTTCAAAGGCCCGGTTTCGCTCGTCTTCGACCTGATTGAATTCACCAAAAATGTGCCCGATGTTGTCTTCGTCGATGCCGATGCCGGTATCTTCGATCGCGACATGCACATCGCAGGATTGGGCATCCGGGTTCGGCACGCCGGTGACACGGATCAGGACATGGCCCTCGGACGTGAACTTGACCGCATTGCCGACAAGATTGGTCAAAACCTGCCGGACCCGCCCGGGATCGCCGACGAACAATGTGGGCAGGAACAGATCGTAATCCACCAATAGCGTCAGACCTTTATCGCGCACGCTGGGTTGCAGCAGCATCGCGACTTCAAGAATGCAGCGTTCAAAGTCGAACTGTTCTGGCTGCAGGGTCAGCTTGTCAGCCTCGATCTTGGAATAGTCCAGGACGTCGTTGATAATCACCAAAAGCGCCTCGCCCGAGTTGCGGATAGTGTTCAAATACAGCCGTTGTTCTTCATCCAAAGGTGTTTCGGTCAGCAATTCAGTCATGCCCACGATACCGTTCATCGGGGTTCGGATTTCATGGCTCATATTGGCCAGAAAGGCCGATTTGGCGCGGTTTGCCGCCTCGGCCCGTTCACGAGCAGAGGTCAATTCGGCCTCATGGCGCACGGATGCCGAGATGTTCAGGGCCAGACTCACCACATCGCCACCATGACCGCGCTGGTCGATTAGCTTGATGTAATGGCCGTTCCACAGCCGGATAACCTCGGGCTGTGGATGCGGCATGGCCCATCTCTGCAGCATTCTCTCACGCCAGCCGGACGTCGGCTCGGACCCAAGATCAATCAGCCCCTCGGTCGTCAGAATCTCAAGAATCCTAGGATAGGTTACACCCGGCGCAACCTCTTCCAGCCCGTCAAAGACGCTCAAGTAAGCCGCGTTTGCCCCGATCAGGCGACTTTCCTCGTCAAAGAACGCGAATCCATCCTGAATAGTTTGGATAGAATGCCACAGGCGGCGCTCGGCTACCTCGATCTTGGCGTTGGCGACCGTCAGATCGGATTTGACCTTTTCATTTTCACCCCGGACCGTTTCAACCTCGGCCTGGGTTTCGCCGATCCGCTTGGTCAATGCCATCGCATGCAGGCCCAGTTTGCGATTCGCCGCCGACAGCTCTGCCTGTTTCATTTCCAACAACCGCTCGGCCGCCAGACGTGCGCGCCGTTCCTGTGACAGTTTTCCTGCAAGACTCATCTTTGGTGTTTCCGGAACAATCTGCGTCCAGCATCCGGGCAGAGAGTGAAGAACTGTTTAAGCCGTTGCCCAATGATCGAACCTCGTGCCACTCTTGCCAAAACGGAGGTGTGATATGCAGGGTTTCTTCGGCGCTTTGTTGGCCTGTGGCGTGTTTGCCCATCCTGTGGCGGCAGGCTGCGCAACGGATGATCAGATCGATCAGTTCATCGCGGATTACCTCTCAGCTTCGCCCACACCTGCCCTTTCATCTGATGGCACAATGAATGACGCGCTGTGCACGCAAGCGCTCATAGTGTCCGCATTAGAGCCACATTTAGGGCCGGTCATCGGCTACAAGGCCGGTTTGACCAGCGCACCGGCACAAGAAAGATTTGGCGCATCCGAACCGGTTCAGGGCGTATTGTTCCGCGACATGATGCTGGATGACGGCGCGACCGTTCCATCAGACTGGGGTGCGCGACCGGTATTTGAGGCCGATCTGGTGCTAGTTGTTGGCACTGCGGATATCAATCAGGCCACGTCGCCAGAGGAGGTGCTGCAAGGCGTCTCAGCCATCCGCCCGTTTATCGAACTACCGGACCTGACCTTTGCCGAGGGTGAACCGATTACTCCGGTCACGCTGACAGCAATTGGCGTTGCTCCGAAACTGGGCGTTTTGGGAGCAGAAATCCCTGTGTCCGATCCGGCAGCTATGGTGCAGGCCTTGGCTGATATGACCGTCACCCTCCGCGCCGCAGATGACGAGATTCTGGCGCAGGTACCGGGCACAGCGGTACTGGGGCATCCGGCCAATGCCGCCCTTTGGCTGATGTCCAAAGGGATTGAATTTCAACCGGGGGACTTGATTTCCGTCGGATCATTCGGGCCGTTATTCCCGCCTGCAAAGGGTAAAGGCGGGGCATCAGTGTCTTACGACGGCTTGCCCGGCAATCCCACGGTCAGCGTGGTGTTTGACTGACCTGTCACCGTCCCTCGCGCAGCCAGCCCGCCAGAAGGAACCCGCCCGCCAGCAGCAATACAAGCCAAGGTGGCAATAGCCCGGCCTGCGTCACGTCACGTGTTTCATAGGCGTCGCGCGGGGTCAGACCGATCCATCCGCGCCCTGATGCGGGACGCCCGGCACGTACGTTGCGGATCGACGGCAAACGCTCCTCCAAACGCACTGTACCGCCGCGCAATTCTGCCGTCACAGGTTCCAGAACCTCGGCCGTTGCGATCGTACGTTCGAATTCCTTGGGTGCCGCGGGGCCAAGCCCGATGACGGTGGATTGTTCCCCTTCCTGAAGGCGATAGAGGCCGATTTCCGGCCCGAAATACTGTGCTTCGAACCGCCCCGGCGAGACCTCATCCAAGGTAATTTCGACCGTTTCGCCGTTCGGGCGGGTTACGGTTACCGGCCCGACCTCATCCCCAAGCGTCTGACGGATGATGCGCATCACCTGACCATTGGCCTCGGCCCACAAGGCCTCTTCCTCGAGCTCGGGCTCTTTCATCATCCAATGCGCCAATCGGCGCAGCAATTCCAGCTGCGGTCCGCCACCTTCGAATCCCCGGCTCCACAACCAGGCATGGTCCGAGGCCAGCAGCGCCACGCGCCCTTCGCCAACACGGTTGAGCACCAACAGGGGCCGGTCATCCACGCCCGTCATTAACACCTCACCCGTGCGGTGATTGACGTCGATCTGGCGCAGCCAAGCACCCCAGTTATCCGAGTCGCCAAGGTCCGTCGTGACCGGATGGCGATGCCCCAGGTCGGTGACCATCGGTACATAGCGTTCCTCGATCACCCGCGCAGTGGGTTGCGCAGGCAGGATCGGTGCCAAGGGTGAGCGGAAGATACTGTCGGCGCTGGCGAAATCCGGTCCGGCGGCAACAAGAACGGCACCACCCTCGTTGATATAGTTGGTGACATTGTCCAGATAGATCGCCGGCAGGATGCCGCGCCGCTTGTAGCGGTCAAAGATGATCAGGTCGAAATCGTTGATCTTTTCCAGAAACAGCTCGCGCGTCGGGAAGGCGATCAGTGACAATTCATCCACCGGCACCCCGTCCTGCTTTTCAGGGGGGCGCAGAATGGTGAAATGCACCAGATCCACAGAACTGTCGGATTTCAGCAAGTTGCGCCATGTTCGCCCGCCCGGATGCGGCTCTCCGGACACCAGCAACACGCGCAGCCGGTCGCGGACGCCGTTCATCTGGATCAGGGCGGTGTTGTTACGGTCGGTCAGTTCGCCCTCAGCCTCTGGTACGGTGAATTGAATCACGTTGCGCCCGCCGTGAGGCAGCGTGATCGGCAGCTCAACATCAACACCAATGGGAATCGTAAATTGTTCGGCTTCGGCCCCGTCGACCGAAATTTCGAGCGGCGCGGTCGAGGCCCCAGTGGGCGCTGCACCGCTATCCTCAACCCGCAGGGTCAAAGTGACGGGTTCATCAATAATGGCAAAGGCAGGCGCATTGCGGACGATCAGGCGGCGATCCCAATCCGTTGCACGCCCTGTCTGCAAAAGATGCATGGGCGCGGGCAGGTCGGGGGCCTGATCGGCATCATGCACGATGCCGTCCGACACCACCAAAATGCCCGCGATCCGCGCGCGTGGTTCTTCGGCCAACGCTTCGTTCAGGGCCGCCATGACTTGGGTGCCTTCGTCCCCGTCTCCGTCGCCTACGCGAATGCGGCGCAGTTCCGTATTGTCACGGGATTCAATCTCGGCCGCCAATTCCTTTGTGGCCTGTGCAGTCTGATCCGCCCGGTCCGAAAGGGTCTGACTGGCGCTTTCATCCTCGATCATCAGAACGATATCGGTCAGCGGCGCGCGATCTTCGATCTGATAGACCGGACCTGACAGCGCAGCGATCACAACCAGCGCCGCCAAACCGCGCAAAGCCCAGCCAGACAGACCGCGCCACAGGGCCAGAACAACCCCAGCGACAGCAATCGCCACCACGATGGCGAGAATGGGCCAAGGGATCAGCGGGTCGAAGATGACGGTTCCAGTCATTGTCCCAACCTGTCCAGCAAGGCAGGCACGTGCACCTGATCTGATTTATAGTTCCCGGTCAGCACATGCATCACCAGATTGACACCAAAGCGGTTTGCAAGCTCACGCTGCCGCTCACCCGCATACCCGCGGCCAACCGGCAGTAGTGCCTGACCGTTGCGATCAATGGCCCAGGCCGCACCCCAGTCATTGCCGCCGATCACCACTGGCGTCACGTTATCATTGAGGTTGCGGAACGGCATGCCTTCGATCTGTTCGGCATCCATGGGTGCCGCCTCGACCCAAACTTCGGTGCCCGCGTAGCGACCCGGGAAATCCTGCAAAAGGTAGAAGGCACGGGTCAGGACATGGTCACGCGGAACAGGCTCTAACGAAGGGATATTCAGCGGGGCCGCGATCTGTTGCAGCTTGCGCCCATTCGGGCTGGCGGCCCCGAAGCGGGCTACATCCGCGTCTCGCGTGTCGAATAGGATCATTCCACCCGAACGCAGGTAAGCGTTGAGCTTGGCATAAGCCTCAGCCGACGGTTGCGGCTGGTCGGGTGAGATCGGCCAATAAAGCAGCGGGAAAAACGCCAACTCGTCCCGTTCCAGATCCACGCCAATGGGTTTAGCAGGTTCTACCGAGGTTCGAAAAAACAACGTCTGAGCCAATCCGCGCATTCCTGCAGCCGCAATATCGTCAACCTGCTGATCACCCGTCAGAACATGCGCCAGAACCAATTCCTGTGTGGCGCTCAACGCGAAATCTGTACTTTCGGGCGTTTGCGCCTGTACTTCGGGCACCAGCAAAATCGCCCCCAGTGCGACAGCCGCTGCTCTGGCCAAACCAAGGCGACCGGACAACGCCAACGAGGCGATGACGTCAATCGTCAGTAACAACAATGCAAGGCTCAGCAGGATGCCCCCAATGGGTGTTTCGGTGCTGACCTCCTGGCCCTTGATCGGAACATCCGACGGCCAGACCGCTGGGCTGAGAACCGTTTCATCGGACAGAACGTTGCGTGCCAATTTCTGTTTGCCGCTTTCGTAAAGGCCGGGTCGCAGATCGGGACCGATCTGACCGGCCACAAGCTCAACACCATCGACGCCCGGTAGATTTCCGGCATCAGACAGAACACCAAAGCCATCCATAACCTGAATCGGTTCCCACGTGGTGCCTTGCAACTGTGACTCCTGCCGCGATTTCGCCGCTGATGACACCGCCAGCCGGTCCAACATTTCAACAAAAAGCCCAGACAAGGGAAGGCTGGACCATTCTGCATCTGCCGTCACATGGAACAGTACCACCTGCCCCAATCCCAACGCTTTGCGCGTCACCAAGGGCGTGCCATCCGAAAGTGAGGCAATGACCCGATCCGCCAAATTAGGGTCTGGTTGCGCCATGACCTGCGTGGTCACTGTGACATCTTCCGGTACCTTCAATCCATAAAAGGGCGAGTTTTCCGGGAAAGGTGCCAGCCCTTTGGCTTCGCCCCAACTCATCGCGCCACCGACCGAGCGTCCGCCGCTGCGCAGGCGCACCGGCAACAGGGTGTCCTCGGCATCCCGGCCAAGATCGCTGGCCGCCATCCGCGGACCAGCAAAGCGCAGCAGCAAACCGCCCTGTTCCACCCATTCGACCAGCGCCGCCTGTTCGGACCCGGCCGGTTTCGCCACATCGGCCAGCACGATCACATCTGGATTGGCGGGCAGGACTTCCAGCAATCCGCCATCGACGAAGTCCGCCGTAGGGGTCAGAACTTGCGTCAGGTAATGCAACGGCGACAACAGCTCTAACCCTTCGCGGTTCAGAGATCCGGCAATCAGGGCGACTTCGCGTCGCCGCAAGCTGTCATCGGTCAGCGTGACGGCCCCTGCCGAACGTTCACCCTGAATCTCGAACCGGGTGATGCGCGCGCGCAGTTCGGAAGGCAGCGACAGTTCTACCTGCGCCTGTGTCTCGCCGCTGGCAAACTCCATCTCGGCCGATTGCAGAACACGCATTGCACCGGCGGGGTCACGCCCCTGAGCCAGTATCGTGACGCGATCTGCCGGACCGGGTTCCGCCCGTTGCGCGGACAATTGAATGACCCCGTCCTGGTATGTAGCAGGCAGAATCGCAACCGCAGGCGACGGGGCCTGATAGACTGTCACATCACCGCGCGCGCGCAGGGCAGACAGGATCGCCTCGTGCCCCTCGTAGGTTAAGCGATCGCTGAACCAATGGGTGTCAAACCCTCCGTCCACCTGATCCATGGCAGCCAGCGCCATAACGACTTGCGCCGGGGTCGGTTGCCACGGTGTCGGGGTCAGCCCGGGTAAACGGCCGCGCCATGCTTCGGCGGCTTGAAAAACGGGGGTTTCAGGTTCGGTCAGGCGCAGGATGGCCACGGTGCGCCCCGCGCGCCCGGCCTCGGTCAGCTGCACATCGATCTGATCCAGCGTCGTTGACCAGCGGGTCGCCCCGGCCCAGCTGGCATCCAGAACCAGCAGCAACGGACCTGAACCTGCCTGATCGCGCGAGGGGTTCAGGACCGGTCCGGCCAATCCAATGATAATCGCCGCCGCCGCCAGCATGCGCAGCAACAACAGCCACCATGGGGTGCGGTCAGAAACGCTTTCGTCATCCCTCAACCCCAGCAGCAGCGTCACCGCCGGGAACAACCGACGGATCGGCGCGGGTGGCACGGCACGCAGGATTAGCCACAGGATCGGCAGGGTCAAAAGACCCATCAACACCCACGGTGCGGTAAAGCCAATTCCCGCCAAAACCGTCATCCCGTTCCCCCATCCAGCGCACGATAGAGCCACAACAGAGCTGCTTGCGCACTGTCACCGGTGTGATGCAGCCCCAGCTGCCAGCCCGTTGCGCGGCACAAATGGGTCAGCGCATCCTTGCGTTTCGCAAGTCGTTCCAGATACCGCTCGCGCAGTTCTCCGGCCTTTAGGGTTTCGTGTCGGACAGACCCGCCGACGCTTTCAAAGATCGTGCGCCCCCGGTACGGAAAGGTCTCTTCTCCGGGATCGAGAACCTGCAGGACCAAACCCCGCACCCCCCGGTCGGCGGCTTTGGTCAGGGCCAGTTCGACCTCGTCCAGCGGACCAAGGAAATCGGAAATGAAAACGGCGCGGGCATGCGGAATCATGGCGCGGTGTTCGGGTGGCGCATAGTCGCTCTCAGCATCCTCGGACCACGCTTCTGCCAGTCGGATGATCTGAGCATTACCGCGTCGCGGCGGCAGGGTCGTACCAGTCAAACCGACACGCTCACCCCCGCGCACCAGCAGGATCGCGGTTGCCAACCCCAGCAGACGAGCGCGGTCGGCCTTGGTAGGCAGGTTCTTGTGAGACGCAAACCGCATCGACGCGCCCTGATCGACCCACAGCATTACCGATTGCGCAATCTGCCACTCGCGTTCACGCACAAATTGCTGATCGCCCCTGGCAGAGCGCCGATGGTCGATCATCCGGCGGCTGTCGCCGATCTGAGCAGGGCGATATTGCCAGAAATCGTCACCAAGCCCCGCGCGGCGTCGACCGTGATCGCCCAGCAGAACCGTACCGGCCAGCTGCTCGGCCCGCGCCAAGAGCGGCGGCAGCCGGGACGCCTCGGCCTCAGATCTTTCGCGAAGGGTCAGCGCGGCATTCACGCCGCAGCCTCGGTGCGCACCAGACCGGCGGCGGTGGACTCAATCAAGTCTGCGAGGCTGTCACCGCGCGCCCGCGCCGCAAAGTTCAAGGCCATCCGGTGGCTAAGCACCGGGCGGGCCACGTCCAGCACGTCCTCGGCATTCGGCGCCAATCGCCCTTGCAGCATCGCCCGTGCACGCACCGTCATCATCAGCGCTTGTGCTGCACGGGGGCCGGGGCCCCAAGCCACGGTTTCAGCGACACGTTCAGAAACACCTGCCTCTTCAGGGCGGAAGGCGCGGACAAGATCGAGGATCAGTTCCACAACCGAGTCCCCGACCGGCATCCGGCGCAACAGGGTCTGAGCGGCCAACAGCTCTTCCTTGCTGAAAATCTCGTGCGCTTCGTCCTCTTCCACGCCAGTCGTGGCCAAAAGAATGTCGCGCTCGGTCTGTCGATCCGGATAGTCCACGTCAATCCGCACCAAAAAGCGGTCCAGCTGCGCCTCGGGCAGTGGATAGGTGCCCTCTTGTTCGATCGGGTTTTGCGTCGCCAGTACGTGGAACGGTTCACCCAGATCGCGGTCTTCCCCGGCCACAGTCACGGTACGTTCCTGCATCGCTTGTAACAGCGCCGATTGCGTTCGAGGGCTGGCGCGGTTGATTTCGTCCGCCATCAGCAACTGACAGAAGATCGGACCGGAAATAAAGCGAAAGTGGCGGCTGCCATCCTCGGCGGTGTCCAGAACCTCGGACCCCAGAATATCAGCTGGCATCAGATCGGGTGTGAACTGGATGCGGTTGCCATGCAGACCCATCACGGTCGACAGCGTTTCAACCAGCCGCGTCTTGCCAAGCCCAGGCAGGCCGATCAGCAAGGCGTGACCACCACACAGCAGCGCGGTCAGCGTCAGGTCCACGACCCTTTCCTGTCCGATAAAGCGACGGGTGATCGAGGCCTTGGCCTCTTGCAGTTTGATTTCCAGCGCTTCGATCTCGGACACGAGGTCGGCAGGTTCGGTCATGACTTTCCCTTCCGTGGACTATTATGGTTGAAGTGTATCGCGCGAAAAGGAAATGGCAAAAGCAATGAGCGGACAAAAACCTGTGACCCCCTCTCCGGACGGGCTGGCGGCCTCGGTCAAAGCGGCCAAAACCAGGGGTTTACCCCCTGTTCACCTGTGGAATCCTCCGTTTTGCGGCGATCTGGACATCCAGATCGCAAAAGATGGCTCTTGGACTTATTTAGGGTCGCCGATCAACAGGTTCGAGCTTGTGAAGCTTTTTTCCTCAATTCTTAAGAAAGAAGACGGGAAATACTACCTCGTGACTCCGGTGGAAAAGGTGGGAATCACTGTCGAGGATGCGCCCTTTGTGGCCGTGGATTTTGGCGCGACAGGCGACGGTCAGGCGCAAACACTGACATTTACGACCCGTGTTGGTGATACCGCGATAGCTGGCCCGGACCACCCGATCCGGATTGTCATCGATCCCGAAACAGACGAGCCGTCACCATATGTATTGGTTCGCGCAAATCTTGAGGCGCGCATAGATCGCAAAAGCTTTTATCGTCTTGTGGACATCGCAACGCACAAAGATGGCTGGTTTGGCGTCTGGTCCAGTGGGCAGTTTTTCCCGCTTATCCGGTCGGACAGCCTGACCGACTAGGCCGGTTTTGCGACCCGACGATCCTGTGCCAGAACAACAGCCATTGCCACGACCCCTGCACCCAGCGCTCGGGTCCAGTTCCACTCTTCGCCCAGCACCAGCATGATCAGCATCACGTAGAAGGGGGCGACATTGATGTGAAAGGACGTAAGCGCGACGCCCAGTTTGCCAATCGATGCGACAAACAGGATCTGGCTGAGCGCCATGGAAATCAGCGAATAGATCGCCAGCATCCCAATTTGACGCGTGTCGATAGAAATGGACGGCACGATATCCATGCCCAGATGATGTGCGCCGGCCATCAGGATGGTTGCCATGAAGAACCCGCCAACAAATGTGACCGCTGCGCGCCCGGTCTGGCTTAATTCGGGGAAATCTCGCGAGGTTGCCTGGCTACCCCAGCAAAACAGGGCTGTCGCTGCAACGGCACAGGCCGCGCCCAAACCCAACTGTGCCGGGGCTACCGCGCTGGTGGCGATCAATCCACCCACTACCGAGATCAGAACCCCAACAGCAAAATTCCACTTGAGTCGCCGAGTACCAGACGCAAGTTCCAGCAATGTCGCAATCAATGGCGCGCATGAGGCAATGATGGCCGTTGTGACCGGGTCCGTCAGTTTTTGCGCCACGATCAGCAGAAACATCCCCAGACCGATGCCAAACCCGCCGACAACAAACGCATGTCCCCAACGGGCGCGCAGAACCCGTTCCGGGCCATCTATCATGACCCAAATCGGGAGTAGAAACGCAACAGCCATGGCCATGCGCGCAACCAACAGCGCAACTGGCGGCCATGTCTGCAACAGCACCTCGGCCGCCGGAAACCCAGCCGCCCACGTCAGCATGGATGCCACTGCCAAGCCGTTGCCGGACAAGGCCGAATTTTGCCCGGCAGACGCAGAAAGGGCGTTCCCGCGCGCGGGGTTTGGGCTCATCGCCATAATGTTCGAACCTTTTGTTGGCACGGCGTTCTGAAATGATTCGCCGCGTTGCCCCGACCCTCGCTGATTCAGTCAGGCCGATCTGGTCGAATTTCGACAAACTGTCGTTTTCGGTCTCTTTCGTTAAAAACGCCTCGCGGATAAGATCAGCGCACCAGCTATCAAAAGGCTTCCGATGCCAAAATTCGCGGCCAATATCTCCCTGCTCTTTGCCGAGCTTCCCTACCTGGACCGGTTTCAGGCCGCCGCAGAGGCCGGGTTCATGGCGGTTGAAATTCTGTTTCCCTACGACCTGGCCGCCAAAGAGACACACCGCGCGTTGCTGGCCAACGGTTTGGATCTGGTGCTGATCAATGCGCCTCCACCCAATTACACCGGCGGCGATCCCGGTTATGCCGCTGTTCCCGGTGGTGAAGGCCGGTTCCAGTCGGATATCCGCCGCGTTTTGCGCTATGCTCAGGTTCTGCGCCCGGGGCTGATCCACATCATGTCAGGTTATTCCTCGGGACCGGACGCGTTTGAATGCATGGTGCACAACCTGCAATGGACGGCCGACCTTGCACCGCACCAACAATTTACGATTGAACCGCTCAACCCCGTGTCTCAGCCCGATTACTTCCTCAACGATTACAACCTGGCTGCTGACATCCTGGACCGTGTGGATCGCCCGAATGTCGGCCTGCAATACGACAGCTTTCACGCCCATATGATCCATGGAGATGCGCTGGCTGTTTGGGAACAGTTTCATCCAAGGGTCGTACATGCCCAGGTCGGAGCCGCCCCGGACCGCTCTGAACCGGGACGCGGTCCGACGGATTTCGCTCAGCTTTTTAACGCTATGACGGCGTCGGGATATTCCGGTTGGGTTAGCGCCGAATACACACCGTCAACATCCAGAACCGTGCACTCATTGGGCTGGATGTGACGCCAGATTCCCTATTCCGTCTGGCAATCAGGGGGAAAATATCTAAAACCGGGGCATCGCGACCTTAAGGATGCCCGAAATGATCCCTGCCCGCTTGGCCCACGCTGTATTCGGACTGATCATGTCCGGCCTCATGTCCTGTATCGTCACTGGCATCGCCACGGTCAAAGCTGTCGGTTTCGGACCGTCCACATTTGGTGACTGGATGGGTTCCTGGGCTTTTTGCTGGCCCATCGCCTTCGCCGTCATCCTAACCCTTGGACCAACAGTAAAACGTATGGTCGAGGGGTGGGTCAGACCGCAGGACTGACCCGCTGCAAAGAGGGCCCGCCGGGCCTGATGAGCAGCGCCGCCCGCTTGATGAATTTCTAGTGCGCCTCAGCCCAGTTGGCGCCTTGCCCGGCATCCACGCTCAGCTTCACATCCAGCTTCACAGCTGGATCAGATGCGCCTTCCATCACGTCGCGTGCGACATCGATCAAAGAGTCCACCGCATCCTCGGCGACTTCGAACAGCAATTCGTCATGCACCTGCAGCAGCATCTTGGCGGGCAGACCATTGATCGCATCTGGCATCCGCACCATCGCGCGCCGGATTACATCCGCCGCCGTTCCCTGAATCGGTGCATTGATCGCCGCCCGGCGCGAGAACCCCGCATGCGGCCCCTTGGCATTAATCTCGGGTGTATGAATTTTACGTCCGAACAAAGTCTGCACATAGCCATGCTCTTTGGCAAAGGCGACAGTGTCGTCCATATACTTGCGAATACCCGGGAAGCGTTCGAAATAACGGTCGATGAACCCCTGTGCCTCGGCCCGCGGAATGCGCAGATTGCGCGCCAGCCCAAAGCCTGAGATGCCGTAGATTACACCAAAGTTGATCGCCTTGGCCTGACGGCGGATATCCGGCGTCATCTCGTCCAGCGGCACATCGAACATCTCGGACGCGGTCATGGCGTGAATGTCCAGCCCGTCGGAAAACGCCTGTTTCAGAGCCGAAATATCGGCGATATGCGCCAGAATGCGCAGCTCGATCTGGCTGTAGTCGAGGCTGACCAGCACATTGCCTGGTTCGGCTATGAACGCCTCGCGAATGCGCCGACCCTCCTCGGTACGCACCGGAATGTTCTGCAGGTTCGGATCGGTCGAGGCCAGACGCCCCGTATTCGCCCCCGTGATGGAATAAGACGTATGCACCCGGCCCGTATCTGGATTGATATGGGTCTGCAGCGCATCGGTGTAGGTCGATTTCAGCTTGGACAGTTGCCGCCAGTCCAGTACTCGGCGTGGCAATTCATGCTCGGTCGCGAGGTCTTCGAGAATGTCAGCCCCGGTCGAGTATTTTCCGGTTTTCCCCTTCTTGCCGCCTTCCAGCCCCATCTTGTCGAACAGAATCTCACCAAGCTGGGCAGGAGAGCCAACATTGAAATTCTCGCCCGCCAATTCGTGGATATCAGCCTCTAACCCTGCCATTTTCTGGGCAAATGCGTTGGACATCCGGCTCAGAACATCGCGGTCGACCTTGATGCCGTGCATCTCCATCTCGGCCAGAACCGGCACCAGCGGACGTTCGAGCGTTTCATATACCGTTGTCACCTGCACCTGATGCAGTTGCGGTTTGAACAGCTTCCACAGGCGCAGAGTGATATCGGCATCTTCGGACGCATAGGCGGTCGCCTCATCAATCGGAACCTTGTCGAATGTGATCGCCGATTTACCCGAACCCAGCAGCGGTTTGATCGGGATCGGCGTGTGGTTCAAATAGCGTTCGGACAAGGTATCCATACCATGCCCATGCTCACCGCCATGCATCGCGTAGGACATCAGCATCGTGTCATCGATCGGCGCAACATTCACGCCATAGCGGGCGAAAATCTTGGCGTCGTATTTCATGTTCTGCCCGATCTTCAGGATCGACGGGTCTTCGAACATAGGTTTGAGCAGATTCAGGGCCTCATTGACGGGCATTTGCCCTTCGGCCAGCGCGTCTGAGCCGAACAGATCATCGGTGGCGCTTTCCCGGTGGATCAATGGGATATAACACGCCTCGCCCGGCTCAACCGACAGGGAGATGCCGACAAGATCAGCTATCATTTCATTTAGGCCGGTGGTTTCCGTATCCACGGCGATCCAGCCGCGCTCATACGCCTGATCTATCCATTTCTGCAGCGCACCCGCATCCCGCACACATTCGTATTTCGATGCATCAAAGGGGATGGCTTCGGCTTCGACTACCTCAGCAGCCGGCGCAGGCGCATCGGCAATCGCTGGCGCTTCGGCACCCAGCTTGTCCGCGATCCGCTTGGTGAGCGTGCGAAACTCCATATCTGCCAGAAAACCCAGCAAGGTGTCAGGTTCGGGATCTTTCACCTCAAGATCGTCCAGCGTGAAATCCAGCGGTGTGTTCTCGTCCAGTTGCACCAGTTTCTTCGACAGCTCGATCTGGTCGCGCTTTTCGATCAGGGTCTGGCGGCGCTTGGGCTGCTTAATTTCTTCGGCCCGGTCCAGCAACGTTTCCAGATCACCATATTCGTTGATCAGCAGGGCGGCCGTCTTGACCCCAATGCCTGGAGCCCCGGGAACGTTATCGACGCTGTCGCCCGCCAAAGCCTGCACATCAACCACGCGTTCAGGGCCGACACCGAATTTCTCAATCACGCCATCGCGGTCGATGCGCTTGTTCTTCATCGCATCCAGCATTTCGACACCGCCGCCAACCAGCTGCATCAGATCCTTGTCCGAGCTTACGATTGTCACACGCCCGCCCGCCTCACGCGCCTGCACTGCAAGGGTCGCGATGATGTCGTCGGCCTCGTACCCCTCCAACTCTTTGCAAGCGATGTTGAAAGCTTTCGTCGCTTCGCGTGTCAGGGGCATCTGCGGGCGCAGGTCCTCGGGCATCGCTTCGCGGTTGGCCTTGTAGAGGTCATACATATCGTTGCGGAACGTGTGCGAGCCTTTGTCGAAGATCACCGCCACATGGGTCGGTGCGTCCGGGCCGGCGTTCCCTTCAACATATTTCTGCAACATGTTGCAAAAGCCAGAAACTGCACCAATCGGCAGTCCGTCCGACTTTCGCGTTAGTGGCGGCAGCGCGTGGTAGGCCCTGAAAATAAAGGCCGATCCGTCAATCAGATGCAGGTGACACCCTTTTCCGAAATTGCTCATGCGCGCGCTCCGTTCTGGTTGGAAACGGTTCTGCCACAGGCCCGCGCGGGTGGCCAGCAAAGAAGGTGGTCAATCCACACAAGAGGCCGGAAAACTGTTCCGGAACGTCAACGCAGGCCGTCAATCACGCGACGCGGAATTCCTGCCCGGTTCTGTCCCAGATCAGCCCCACACGCTCGGCGATGCCGTTCATCTGCTTGTGCAGCGACCGGTTGTTCAACCTGCGGCTCAATGTACGCAATGGAATTAGATTGCGCTCTCCGTAACCATCGATCAACAGAAACATCCGGGTTTGATTGCGCAGCCCGTAGACAATGTTGGACTCGTGAATATCGCGGGCAACAATTTGAAGCTTAAACAGTTTTTTGGCAAAGCTGTTCAATTCATTCAGAACATCTTCACTCAGCGCTCCATCCTCGCACAGCTTCGCAAGGGGGTGTGCGAGCTGTCCGTCATCGGATTCGATCCGTTCCACAATTATCGCCGGGCCAATGTCGGTTTGCGCTATGCCAAAACATCGCGCCAAGGGCAGGTGCTCGATGTCGGTGCCGCTTTTCAACGCCGCCTTCATCTCACCCTCGATTTCCTTCAGCGCATTGCGAAAAACAGAATCGGGCAGAAGCCGCCGGATCAGCCGTTTTGAAAAAGATCGGTTGGGCCGTTTGCGCGGGCGCGTCACCTTTATCAATAAGTTCGATTGCCCTGGACAGGCATACACGTCTCGATGTCCGCCACTGGCAATCGGGTCCTGATCGGACACCCGCAAAAGCTGCACTGCAAAAAGCATCCGGCCCCCGAATTTATTGCGCGTCGTGCTCCGACAGTACGTATTTACAATCGCAATACGGGCACTCGACCCAGCCCGAATCTTCGGGGATCTGCAACCAAACGCGCGGATGGCCCAATGCGCCTTCGCCGCCGTCACAGGCAACACGTGCGGTTTCGACGATCTTGGTTTCCGGTGCATCAAGTGTCACGGCTGGCGATCCTTCATTGGTTGTCGGCCTCGCGGGCATGCATTAGGTGCGTTTATGAGCGATGAGCAAACCGGGGGCAAGGGTCTCATGACCGATGCGGCAATCAGGATCGATGGACTGCGCAAGACCTATCGGGGTGGCAAGAGCCAGCCCGAGAAACAGGCACTGAAGGGCATTGACCTGAGCATTCCACGGGGGTCGGTGTTTGGCCTGCTGGGTCCGAACGGGGCCGGTAAATCGACCCTGATCAACATTCTGGCCGGTCTGGTGGTGAAATCTGCGGGTACAGTGTCGATTTGGGGGTACGATCAGGACCGCAACCCGCGCCAGTCCCGCGCCGCGATTGGCGTGATGCCCCAAGAGCTGAACCTTGACCCGTTTTTCACCCCCCGCGGCGCGTTGGAGGTGCAGGCCGGTTTGTACGGCGTACCCAAGGCCCAACGCCGCAGCGATGAGATACTTGAACTGGTCGGTCTCAGCGACAAGGCCGAAGCCTATGCCCGCACGCTGTCGGGTGGCATGCGGCGGCGGTTGCTGCTGGCCAAGGCGCTGGTGCATCACCCCAAGATCCTGGTGCTGGATGAACCGACGGCAGGTGTGGATATCGAACTGCGCCAGATGCTCTGGACAAATGTGCGCAAGCTGAACGAACAGGGCATGACCATCATCCTGACCACCCATTACCTGGAAGAAGCGCAGGAAATGTGTGACGAGATTGCCATCATCAACCACGGTGAGAAAATCGCGCAGGACAGCACCGCCAACCTGCTGGGCCGAATGGACAGCCGTACCATGGTCATCGTGCCCGACAGCCCGGTCATCGATCTACCCGCAACCGAAGGGGTCGAGGCCGCCTTGCGCGACGATGGTAACCTTGTTCTGCAATATCGCAGCGCCCAAACCAACGCCGAGCAAGTTCTGGAATCCGTCCGCGCAGCCAATATCCGCATTCGCGATGTCCGCACTGAAGAGGCTGATCTAGAGGATGTGTTCCTCGCCTTGACGTCCAGCCGCACAGGGGACACCCCGGCGGTTGATCCGGATCAGCCGCACCGGGGGATGCATAGGGTCAAGCTTTAGTCTCGGTCGATTCGGGCCTGATAGCAGTTGTTTCGCGCAGATCGGACGTGGATATAGGCCACATCTGGTCGGGCAAAGATATCTCTGACTTTTGCACCGATCTGATCCGTGGGCGTGATCGCCCCGGTGCCATAGGCGATGCGGTCATCTGTGCCATAGCCCTTAATTAGGTAATCGGGCGACGAGGTCAGGATCTCGGGCAGGTCTTGCCCCTCGTATCGCTCACAGGGTGCAGCACACAGAAAGATTGGCCCGGTTTCCGCATATGGATGTGTCTCTAAAAATGGCCTGTGGGCCAAGATCAGCATTTCTTCGCCCTCGGGAATGTTCTGCAAACAATGGCGACACGGGTTACCGGCACCCGTTGAAACGGTCCGTTCTGGCGTTGCGCCATAGGAATCCGGGTGACCGGCCTGAAGGGCGCGTACGTCGTCGGTGGGCAATGCGGTGATTTTGAACATTTCAGGTCTCCTTTTTCCCGACATTGCCCATCGGACCAAACCCAATCGACCCGTTTCCTGCGCAAAGGACTCGAAAAAGAACAAAACGTGAATATAATACGGAATCGTCATGTATGCCGAGCTGTCGATCACGTCCAACTTCACCTTCCTCACCGGGGCCTCTCACCCCGAGGAGTATATGGAGCGTGCCGTCACCCTGGGCCTGCCCGCCATCGCCATCGCTGATGACAACTCGGTCGCTGGGATCGTCCGCGCCCATACGCAGGCGCGCGAGATCACCCGCAAGGTGCGCGAACGGCTGGAGTGGGAGGTGCAGAACACCTCCATAGGCCCACCCTGCCCCGATCACATCCCCAAACCGCCCTCGTACCCGATCCACGCGGTGCCCCGCCTGATACCGGCGGCACGGCTGATCTTTACCGACGCACCCACGGTTACCGCGCTGCCCCTGAACCGACAGGGCTGGGCCAATCTGTGCCGCATCCTCTCCAAGGGACGGCTGCGCGCCGAAAAGGGCAACTGCATCCTGCACCTGTCCGACCTTTTGGAGTTCTCAGACGGTCTCCACCTGCTGCTGTGGCCACAAACGGCCCGGTCTCCGGGCGGCGCGGGCGGCTGGCGGACACAAGCGCAACAGCTGACGCGCCGCTTTGCCGGGCGGATGCATCTGTTGATGCACCCCCGGTATGACGGCGCAGATGGCGTATATTTCTCTTTATTAGAGACTGAATCAAAGCAACTCGGCCTCCCCACACTCGCCAGCGCCACGCCGATGATGCATCACGGCACGCGCCGCAAACTGGGTGATGTGCTGACCGCCATCCGCCTGCGCCGCAAGGTCGATGAGTTGGGCCGCGAGGCGCTGGCCAATGGCGAACAACGCCTGCGGTCCGAGGCCGAGATGCTGCGCATCTTCAAAGGTTATGAGGGGGCCGTTGCCCGCGCGCATGAACTCAGCGAACAGCTCACATTCTCGCTGGACGAGCTGCGTTATGAGTACCCCAGCGAGGGCAGCGAGCAGGAAACCCCGACCCAACGCCTGCATCGTCTGGCGCATGAAGGGTTGCAATGGCGCTATCCGGCAGGCGCGTCCGAGAAGGCGAAAAAGATGCTGGCGCATGAGCTCGCCCTGATCGGCAAGCTGAAATACGAACCCTACTTTCTGACAGTCCGCGATATCGTTCATTTCGCCCGCTCGCGCGACATCCTCTGCCAGGGACGCGGCTCGGCGGCCAATTCGGTGGTCTGTTTCTGCCTCGGCATCACCGAGGTCAGCCCTGAGATGGGCACGATGGTCTTCGAACGCTTTGTCTCCGAGGCGCGGGATGAGCCCCCCGATATCGACGTCGATTTCGAACATGAGCGCCGCGAAGAGGTGATCCAGCACATCTATGACCGCTATGGCCGCCATCGCGCCGGCCTTTGCGCAACGGTCGTGCATTATCGCGGCAAACGCGCCATCCGCGAGGTTGGCCGCGCGATGGGCCTGACCGAAGATACGATCTCAGCGCTCTCATCTCAGCTTTGGGGCTTCTTCTCCGCTGCGGGGCTTGAGGCGGAACGGATGCGCGAGATTGGCCTCGACCCCGAAGATCGCCGTCTAAAACAGACTCTAATGCTGGTATATGAGATCGACGGGTTCCCCCGTCACCTGTCTCAGCATGTCGGCGGCTTCATCATCACCGAGGGGCGTCTGGACGAGCTTGTTCCTATCGAGAACGCCACGATGGAGGACCGCACGGTCATCTGCTGGGACAAGGACGATATCGACACGCTGGGCATCCTCAAGGTCGATGTCCTCAGCCTCGGGATGCTGACCTGCATTCGCAAGGCCTTTGATCTGATCGGTCAGCACCATCAGACCAGCTATACACTCGCCACCCTGCCGCCCGAGGACCCTGTCGTCTACGACATGCTGTGCAAGGCGGACTCGATTGGCGTGTTTCAGGTGGAATCACGTGCACAGATGAACTTCCTTCCCCGGATGCGGCCCCGCAATTTCTATGATCTGGTGATTGAGGTCGCCATCATCCGCCCCGGCCCCATTCAGGGCGACATGGTCCACCCTTATATCCGCCGCCGGAACGGAGAGGAGGAGGTCAGCTTCCCCTCGGACGAGTTGGGCGAGGTGCTGGGCAAAACGCTGGGCGTGCCGCTGTTTCAGGAACAGGCCATGCAGATCGCCATTGTCGGCGCAGGCTTTACCCCGGAACAGGCCGACCGGCTACGCCGGTCTCTGGCAACCTTCAAGAAGCACGGCAATGTCAGCGAATTCCGCGCGCTGTTCCTGCGCGGGATGAAACGCAACGGGTATGAACAGGACTTCGCCGAACGCTGTTTTTTCCAGATCGAAGGCTTCGGCTCTTACGGTTTCCCAGAAAGCCACGCGGCCAGCTTTGCGCTGCTGGTCTATGCCTCGGCCTGGATCAAATGCCATCATCCGGGGATATTCGCCTGCGCCCTGCTGAATTCGCAGCCAATGGGATTCTATGCCCCCGCCCAGATCGTCCGCGATGCGCGCGAGCATGAGGTTCAAGTGCGCCCGGTCTGCATCAATGCCAGCTTTTGGGACAATGTGATGGAACCTGACGGTCAGGGCGGGCTGGCGCTGCGGCTGGGCTTCCGCCAGATCAAGGGCCTCAGCGAGGAAGATGCCAGCTGGCTGACAGCCGCGCGCGGCAATGGCTACCATCAGGTCGACGATGTCTGGCGCCGTGCCGGTTTGGGACCATCGGTCATCGAACGGCTGGCCGAGGCGGATGCCTTCGCCGCCTGCGACCTGACACGGCGCGAGGCATTGTGGCAGGCCAAAGCGATCGCCACAGCCAAACCCCTGCCGCTGTTCTCGCAAGATCTGGAAGGGGAGGCGCTGGATGAACCCGAGGCCTACCTGCCGAAAATGACCTTGGGCGAGCAGGTGGTCGAGGACTACGTCGCCACCCGCCTCAGCCTACGGGCGCATCCCGTCGCCCTGCTGCGGCATATTCTGACACCGGACCCGCGCGACAAAACCACGCCTGTCGCATGACCGCAGAACGGGATATTGCCCCTGAACAGAGTCGAAATCGGACCATCCCAATGACCAGACCCACCCTGCCCCCACGCTTTCCCGCGACGCCAGATCAGATCAACGCTCAGGTCCGCGCCTTTTACGCCCGCGTGCGTGAGGATGCGACACTGGGACCGGTCTTCAACAAACATGTCCACGACTGGCCCGCCCATGAGGAAAAGATCGCCGCCTTCTGGCGCAACGCGATTTTGTTCGAGCGCAGTTATGACGGCAATCCGCAGCGGGTTCATATTGAACGTCCCGACGTAAAGCCCGAGTTCTTCGCCCATTGGCTGGACCTGTTCGAAGAGGTCGCAACCCAGACGCTGCCCTCTGAAACCGCAACACCGTGGGTCGCGCTGGCGCGCCGCATTGGTGTGGGAATGAAGGCCGGTGTTCAGTCCGCTCGCCAACCCAAGGACGCTCCCCCGATCCTGCGATGATCTCGCGGCATAGCAGCCATGCAATGTTAGCGGTAAATTAAGGACTATGCGCGCAGCCAAAATGGGTTTACTCAAAGGCAAGCCACCCGCAACATACGCGGTGTGATGGCACAGTCACAACACCGAGACATCACCCGGGGCCACAAAGATGAGCACTCAGAACTCCACCCTCCGGGGACTCGGCTATGCGTTTTTGGGCTTTGCGGTCTTTGCCAGCCATGACGCGCTGATCAAGGCGCTCGGCGGCGTCTACTCGGTGATGCAGATCATCTTTTTTGCCACGCTGTTTTCCTTTGTGCCCATGGCCGTCACGATTCTGACCGACCGGACAACCGGGAACTTCCTGCCCCGCCACCCATGGCTGGTGCTGCTGCGGTCAGGCTTGATGGTCACCGCAATGTCCTGCGCGTTTTACTCCTTTTCCGTATTGCCGCTGGCCGAGGTTTATTCGCTGCTATTTTCCTTCCCGCTGATCGTGACAGTCCTATCGATCCCCATTCTCGGCGAAGTGGTCCGCGCCCAGCGTTGGGCCGCCGTGGGCGTGGGCTTGATCGGCGTTCTGATTGTCCTGCGTCCAGGCGCAACGGATATCACGCTGGGCCATCTGGCCGCCCTGATGGCTGCCTTTTGCAGCGCCTTTGCATCCGTGCTGGTACGCAAGATCGGAAATGAAGAACGTTCGGCGGTGCTGATCCTGTACCCCATGCTGTTGGCAATCGCCGTGATGAGCCTTGCACAACCCGTTGTCTATCAACCGCCATCCTTGCTGCATCTGGCGATGATGGCATTGGTAGGCGTATTCTCGGTCATCGCCCAGCACCTGATCATTCTGGCCTATCGCGCGGCACCCGCCGGAGTTATTGCCCCCAGCCAGTATAGCCAGATCATCTGGGCTACGATCTTTGGCATGGTCTTCTTTGGTGAACGCCCGGATATCTGGGTTGCGGTGGGCGCCAGCATCATCATCGCATCCGGCGTCTATGTGGTCTGGCGCGAAAGCCGGATCAACACCACCTCGGCCAACACCCCGGTTCTGCGCGTGCGATCACCTCGGTCAGATACCGGGGCAACGCGGCCGGGGGAATAAGAAACGGCGCGCTGTTTAGCGCGCCGTAATAGCGTTTTCCGAAGGTTTAGACCCTTAGTAAAGGACCACAGACCGGATGCTTTCGCCTTTGTGCATCAGGTCGAATCCGTGGTTGATGTCGTCCAGACCCATTGTATGAGTGATCATCGGGTCGATCTCGATCTTGCCCTCCATGTACCAGTCGACAATCTTGGGCACATCGGTCCGGCCCCGCGCGCCACCAAATGCAGTGCCGCGCCACGAGCGGCCAGTGACCAGCTGGAATGGGCGGGTCGAGATTTCGGCCCCAGCCGGCGCCACGCCGATAATGATCGATTCACCCCACCCTTTATGTGCCGACTCCAGTGCTGCGCGCATCACGCCGACATTGCCGGTGGCGTCAAAGGTGTAGTCCGCGCCGCCTTTGGTTAGGTTGACCAGATAAGGCACCAGATCGCCTTCAACCTCGGACGGGTTGACGAAATCGGTCATGCCGAACTTGGTAGCCATTTCGACCTTTGACGGGTTCAGGTCGACGCCGACGATCTGGTCCGCTCCGGCCAGACGCAGGCCTTGAATGACGTTCAGGCCGATGCCGCCCAGACCAAACACGATGGCACGGCTACCGATCTCAACCTTGGCAGTGTTGATGACGGCACCGATGCCGGTGGTGACGCCACAACCGATGTAGCAGATCTTGTCGAAGGGCGCGTCCTCACGCACTTTGGCCAGCGCGATTTCCGGCAGAACCGTGTGGTTCGCGAAGGTTGAACAACCCATGTAGTGCAGGATCGGATCGCCATCCAAGGTCGAAAACCGCGAGGTTCCGTCGGGCATCAAGCCCCGGCCTTGGGTTTCGCGGATCGCCTGACACAGGTTGGTCTTGGGGTGCAAACAGTATTCGCACTCACGACATTCAGGCGTGTAGAGCGGGATCACGTGATCACCCGGTTTCAGGCTGGTCACACCTGGGCCCACTTCAACCACAACGCCTGCGCCTTCATGGCCCAGAATCGCCGGAAACAGGCCTTCGGGGTCAGCGCCCGATCGGGTGAATTCGTCGGTGTGGCAGAGGCCGGTGGCTTTGATCTCGACAAGAACCTCGCCCGCCTTGGGGCCTTCGAGGTTCACATCCATCACTTCCAAAGGTTTGCCCGCCTGGACGGCGACGGCGGCACGGGTACGCATGGTTGTTGTCTCCCTGTCTTATTTGCCCCGACCCTGCGTCAATTGCAGGGCATTTTCAACTGCGCTTTGGTGACAGGTTGGCTAATTGTTTGATATTGCAGTAACGACATTGTCAGAAGGAGAAACGCCAATGCACCGATTTATTCCCGCTCTGGTCCTGCTGGCAGCCTGCGCCGAGACGACCGCGCCTGTTGCAACACCTGCGTCGACGGACGCCGCCTCGGTTGATCTGGCCTTTTGCCAGGGCGAAGCTTTTGCCGATTCCATTGGCCAACCGGTGTCGACCATTCAGGGCCAGCTGCCCGAACGCTCGCGCGTTCTGGGCCCCGATGACATCGCCACACAGGATTACCGCATCGACCGGCTGAATGTTTTCGTGAGCGGCTCGGGGATCATTCAACGCCTGACCTGCGGGTAAGCGTGGACTCGGCGGACGATTCTGAAGTAAGAACAAAGTGAGAACATTTTGATGTCTGCCGATGCCGAAACGCCGAATACTCTCATTGTGGTTCCCCCGTCTGGGGGCTGAACGGCTGATCCGTGCTGCGCGGGGGCTGCATGCTGGCCCTTTGGCCGTGGTTGCGGAACAGTCAAACATGCAGGTGATTACCTCGCTGAACGTGGAAGCGCAGGCCGCCGGTCTGCGTGTGGGTCAACCCGTGCGTGATGCCCACGCCATGTGTGCAGCCCTGATCACGCGACACCGCAACGCCCCGGCTGAGGCTGCGTTTCTAACCGCGCTGCGCCGTTGGGCCGGCAAGTTCAGCCCCTGGGTGGCCGAAGAGGCACCAGACGGGCTGGTCGTCGATCTGTCAGGCTGCACGCACCTGTTCGGCGGGGAAGAGGCACTACTGAGCGTCATTGAAACCGACTGTGCAGATATGGGGCTAAGCGTGCAGATGGGCATCGCCGACACGCTGGGCGCGGCCTGGGCGCTGGCACGGTATGCGGGGCAAGAGGCCACATCAGATCGCAACGGCGACGCCATCAGCCAAGAGGCGCGCGCCACCCGCGCGCGCGCAGGGAAACGGCGGCACTGGACCAAGGGCGGGGCCGCGCCGCAAGTGATGGCCCTGGGTGGCGGCGCACGGATCGCAGCACCAGGGCAATCTTATGGCGCGCTCAGCCCCCTGCCGATTGCAGCGCTGCGCCTTGAGGATCAGGTAGTCGCACAACTAAACCGACTGGGCCTGCGCCGGATCGGCGATCTGCTGGGCCAGCCGCGTGCAAGTTTGGCGCGGCGATTTGGGCGAGGGTTGGTTCTGCGATTGGATCAGGCGATGGGCAGCGCCCCCGAGCCGGTCTCGCCCGCACGTCCGCCCCATCACTTTGCGGTGCGGATGACCCTGCCCAATCCGATTGGCCTGATCGAGGACGTTATGGCCGCCATCGACCGAGTCTTGCCCACGCTGTGCGCGAAGCTCGAAGAGAAGGCGCGTGGCGTCCGCACCCTGCGGCTTGAGGCGCATCGCGCCGATCAGGCGGCTGAGATCATCGAGGTTGGTTTGGCTCGGCCCACTTACGACAAACACCGCATTCGCCCTTTGTTAGAGATGAAAATCGATAAGATCGACGCAGGCTATGGCATCGACATGCTGCGGCTTGAGGCGATCCAGACCGAGCCCATCCACACCCGCACAGTGGCCGGTCACGCCGAGGCGCGCCGCGTGGCTCGCAATCGGCTTGAGGGCAATACAGCCGTGGATGACCTGATCGGCAAACTGGGCGCCCGGGTCGGGTTGGACGTGATCACCCGGCGGCACCCGGCGGCCTCACATATCCCCGAAAAAACCGCGCAGACTTTGGCGGCGGCATGGTCAGAACCCGCCCGCGATTGGCCCGCCCCACCGCGCCCGCGCCCGTTGCAGATGTGGCAGCCCGAGCCGGTGATGGCCGCTGAAGCCCCGGATGTTCCAGCCGCCTTTCGCTGGCGCGGGCGCGACTGGCAGTTGGCCCAGGCCACCGGCCCGGAACGGATCGCACCCGAATGGTGGCTGGATGACCCCAACTGGCGCAGCGGCGTGCGGGACTACTGGGTGGCTGTCACCGAACAGGGTGAGCGGCTGTGGCTGTTTTACGGCCATGGCGGCACGATGTCGGCAGGCTGGTTCTGTCACGGGCAGTTTGGTTAGAACGCCTGTTTAGAGTCTATTTTCCGCGGTAAATCAGCCAATCCGGCAGGTAACCCAGCAAACGGATCACCCAAGAGAACGGTGCCGGGAAATCGGTGCGGAACCGGCGGCGCGACATCGCCCTGACCACCCGGTCCGCCGCGTCCTCGGGAGTCATCAGCATCGGCATCTTGAAAGTGTTCTTTTCGGTCAACCGGGTCTTGATGAAGCCCGGATTGACGATCCGCACGGTTACCCCCGTGCCCGCCAGATCAAATCGCATCGTTTCAGCCAATGAGACCAGCGCCGCCTTGCTCGCCGCATACCCAACCGCAGCCGGAAGTCCGCGATAGCCAGACAAAGACCCGATCAGCGTGATGTCACCCCGACCCGCGCGCACAAACCCGGGCACCGTCTCGCCCAAAACGCGCAGCGCGCCAAGATAATTCACGTCTGTCATCGACAGAACAGCATCGGTGTCCCAATCGGCTGATTTCATCGGCTCATAGGCCCCGGCATTGTAAACCAGACCATCCACACCCCCGACCTCTGCCACGGCGCTGCGCACAGCCTTCAGGTCGGTCACGTCGAACGGCACCGCCCGCGCATTCGGAAGGGTTTCGCAGATCTCGGCCAGTCGTGCCGCATTGCGCGCCGACAGGACCAGATGTGCCCCCTGACGGCTTAGCGCCTGAGCCAAGGATCGGCCCAGGCCCTCGCTGGCGCCAACAATCCAAATAGTTTTTCCGTCAAAACTGTTCATGCTTGGGCTATCCGCACTGTCGGGAACACATGATCCGGACATTGGTTTCGTGTTTTTAAGACATGTTAGGGATTCTACGATCAGGTACCAAAGCTGGATCACGTGACTGCACCAAAAATCGGGCAGACTTTACGAAGTAACGCACGTTCAAAAAAAGTCCAACGTGATTGATCCGTACCCGCAACTAGTACGTAATCCTTTTTAAATGTCTCACTAAGGGGATCACATGTTCGACGAACCACGGGGCTCACGCAAGAAAATCGCAATTGTAGGTGCAGGCATTTCGGGTCTATCCGCCGCTTACTATTTATCCGAAGACAACGACGTAACGATCTATGAGGCCCAGCCCCGGCTGGGCGGTCATGCCCGGACGGTGATGGCGGGCAAGAACGGTGATCAGCCGGTCGACACCGGGTTTATCGTGTTCAACTATGCCACCTACCCGAACCTGACAAAATTGTTCGACGAACTGAACGTCCCCGTCATTCAAAGTGAGATGAGCTTTGGCGCGACGATCGACAATGGTCGCCTCGAATACGGGCTGAACAATCTGCGCACTCTGACCGCGCAAAAGCGTAACCTGATGCGGCCGGCCTATTACAAGATGATCTCTGACATCCTGCGCTTTGGCAAAGAGGCGCCAGGGGCAGCCAAGGACGATGACACCACAATTGGGGAACTGATTGATCAACTGAGACTGGGCCACTGGTTCCGCCACAACTATCTGATGCCCATGTGCGGGGCGATCTGGTCCACCCCCGTTGAATTCATTGACCGTTTTCCCGCGCGGTCGCTGGTACAGTTCTTTCAAAACCATGCTTTGCTGGCCGGTGATCGAACCAAACAACACCAGTGGTGGACGGTCAAAGGCGGCAGCATCGAATATGTCCGCCGCATCGAGGCCTCTCTGCGCGCCCGCGGTTGTGAAATCCGCGTTGCTGCTCCGGTTCAGAACGTTCAGCGGAATGAGTTGGGCGTAACTGTACATAGCGAAGGTCAGGCCGATCTGTATGATGAGATCATCCTCGCCACCCATTCCGACCAGTCACTGGCCATTCTAGGCGACAGCGCCACACCCGAGGAAAAAGCCGCCCTCGGTGCAATCAAATACCAACCTAACAAGGCCGTTTTGCATTGCGACCCGGGCCAGATGCCCAAAAGGCGGGCCTGCTGGTCCAGCTGGACCTATCGGTCGCAAGCCGGAAATGTCGGCGTCACCTATTGGATGAACAGGTTGCAGAACATTCCGGACAGCGATCCGATGTTTGTGACCCTCAATGTCTCAGCAGATATTCCCGCGGACAAAATCTATGACGAGGTCGAGTTTGCCCACCCGGTATTCGATCAGGCAGCCCTGAAAGCACAAGGCCAAATTCGCGAGATGCAGGGACAGAACAAAACGTGGTTTGCCGGCGCATACAACCGGCACGGTTTTCACGAGGACGGGATTGCCAGCGCGATGCATGTTGTCGAGCGATTGAATGGCACCCCGCAAACCATCGGAGCTGACAATGGCGTTCTGGAAAAAGATCCGGCCATCCCTGTTGCGGCAGAGTAATCCATTCTGGCGCGCTATTCTTCTTTCATTGACTTTGCTGGCCCCAAGCGGGCTGGCAGCTTCAACCGTATCGAATGCATTGCCGAGCGCCGAATTGAGCGGCTCGGCAACGTTTCGGTATCTGGGCCTGCCGATTTATGACGCCAAGCTGTTTACGCCCGGTGGCGCCCCGTTCAGCTGGAGTGAGGATTTCGGTTTGCAGCTGACCTACCGCAAGAACATCAAGCAGAAGGCTTTAATCGAATCCACGCTTGATGAAATGACACGGCAGGGCAACAGCGGGCTGACACAGGCCAACCTGGGACAGTGCTTTGAGGCCGTCAGCAAAGGTGATGTTTATCTGGCTGTTTCGGATGGGCCGAACAAGGTTGGTTTCTGGCTCAACGGGCGCAAAACCTGCAACCTGACCGGGCCGGGCATCA
This sequence comes from Ruegeria sp. YTSC004, assembly GCF_059609805.1. Classification (NCBI taxonomy): domain Bacteria; kingdom Pseudomonadati; phylum Pseudomonadota; class Alphaproteobacteria; order Rhodobacterales; family Roseobacteraceae; genus Ruegeria; species Ruegeria sp. YTSC004. The sequence goes on along the minus strand of NZ_JBXWMJ010000003.1, from coordinate 194,763 downwards.
AAAAGACATTCATGTCGATCTTTCTTGGCGACAACACCAGGTCGGCAAGCTTTACGCGACAGTTGAAGGGGCAATGATGCTGTATCCACGGGTCAGCCTCTATGCGCTGATGCTCGCTGCGGCGGGTATCCCCCTTTATATACATCTGCCGCGCTTTGCGGCCGTAAACCTTGGGATCAGCCTAGGCGTGATCGGCACCGTTCTGCTGGTGATCCGACTGGTGGATCTGGTGCAGGACCCGCTGATTGGCTGGGCGATTGACCGCTGGCCGGGTGGCCAGCTGGCATTCGCCGCTGTGGCCGCAATTGGGCTGGCCATGGGCTTCCCGCTGCTCTTTGCTCTTCCAGAAGGCGCAAGCGTGACATCGCTGATCCTGATCCTAATACTGCTGTTCTCGGCCTATAGCCTTGGAACCATCCTGCTTTATGGGCGCAGCGCAACACTGGCTAAGGCACCGGACACGAAAGAGTTGATGACACTGGCAGCCTTCCGTGAAGGTGGACAACTGGCCGGGGTTGTCATCGCCGCCAGCGCGCCCGCGCTGTTTGTGGCTTTCGGGGCCGGTGCGCAGGGATATCCAGCCTTTGGCCTGTTCCTGGGCGTCCTGTCGATCGTCACCATCGCGGTGACCTTTCCGATGTGGCGGCGGACACCGATTACGGGTGCGGGCCTGTCTTTCACCGGATTGGGTCAGGCCGGGGCGCTGCGCCTTCTGGCGCTGGCTCTGGTCAACAGCCTGCCGGTCGCCATCACCTCGACCCTGTTTCTATTTTTCGTCGAGGACCGGTTGCAACTTCCGGGCAAGGCGGGTCCCTTGCTGATCCTGTTCTTCCTCAGCGCCGGGGCCAGTGTGCCGCTTTGGGCCAAGCTCAGCAATCGCATTGGCCCAAAACAGACCCTAATTATTGCAATGCCGCTGTCTATTGCCAGCTTCATAGGTGCCGCGATGTTGCCGTCAGGCGAACTTCTGGGCTTTGCCCTGATTTGTCTTGCCTCTGGCGCGGCGCTCGGGGCTGACATGGTGGTCCTGCCTGCCATGTTCTCGGTCGTTTTGACCCGCGCTGGCCTGAATGCGTCAGCTGCGTTCGGTATCTGGTCCTTTGCTGGCAAACTGGGCCTTGCGCTGGCCGCCTTCTTTACATTGCCCCTGCTGGAACGCAGCGGTTTTACACCTGGTCAATCGAATACCGCCCAAGCCCTGGACACACTCAATCTGGCTTATGCGGTACTACCCTGCATCCTGAAATTTGGTGCGTTTGGCATGGTCCTGACGTTGCCCACGGAGGTCTCAGCCAAATGAAAACGCTTGTTGTTTTACTGTTCGCCGCTCTCGCTTTGTTTATCGCCAAGAACCGGTTCCTGAGCTTCCGGTCGCAAACACCGGCCGACTACGCCGGCACTGGGCCTGCATTCAAAATGAAAGAGGTACTGAACGGAGAGATCCTGTCCGAAGGGCTGATCTATGGGCCGAACGGCAAGATGTCGAACAGTTTTGTCGCCCGTATGGTTGGGAAATGGGATGGAAACACCGGCACGTTGGCCGAGCATTTCACCTATTCCAACGGCAAACAGATGACACGCAAGTGGTATCTGACGCTGGGCACCGGCAATACGTTCACCGCCACGGCGGATGACATCGTCGGCGAAGGTCATGGAACAATTTCAGGAACAACTGTCAAACTTACCTACCGCATTATTCTTCCCGAGGATGCCGGTGGGCACACTTTGGACGTCACCGACTGGATGTACCTGACCGAAAACGGTATAATCATGAACCGGTCCGAGATGCGCAAGTTCGGCATTAAGGTCGCTGAATTGATTGCCACGATGCGTCCCGCGCCCGAGGTCAAATCCGCTCATGTCCCCGGCTCAAACGGCTATGATGCGGACGCAGAGCAAAGGCCGCTGCAATGATCTCGCGCCGGGCTATTGTCGCTGGTCTGGCAGTCATCGGTCTTGCGGTTCTAACCGCCTGTTCTGCCAAACCGCGTATTCCCAAGACCTTTCTGTCAGACCGGCAGCTGAACCTTGAAGAGTTTTTTGAAGGGAAAACCGTCGCTTATGGTCAGTTTCAGGATGTTCTGGGCAACGTACCGCGCCGATTTACGGTGGATATCGACGGAACGTGGGATGGTGAAACCCTGACCCTGGTTGAGGATTTCGTCTATGATGACGGCGCCACCGAACAGCGTGTCTGGACGCTAACCAAGACGGGCGAGGACACCTGGACCGGCACGGCCCCCGGCGTTCTTGGAACCGCCAGCGGTGTCGAACGCGGCGATACGTTCAACTGGACATACAAGATCGACCTGCCGATCAAAGAAGGCACCATGCGGGTCAACTTTGACGACTGGATGTGGCTGCTAGACGATGACCGTCTGCTGAACCGAGCCTATGTCTCGCGTTATGGCGTCCGACTGGGCGAAGTCATTCTGTTTTTTGAGAAGAAGTAAGCTAGCAGCAAAAGAAAAGGGCAGGTCCGAAGACCTGCCCTTAAATTTTGTGGTTTAGCTCAACTTAGAAGTTGAACTGCGCACCGAAGTCAGCGCGGATGCGCCCGTCCTCGTCACCCGTTTTGATTTCGCCGATACCACCACGCAGCGATGCACCGCCGCCCAGGTCGTAGATGGCGCCAATACCGATATTGCGGGTATCGTTGTCAGCGGAACCGTCACCGTAAGCAAACTGCAGGGTGGTTGCAGCGCCGAGGTCGTATGCCAGCGACAGACCGTATGCGGTGCCGTTCTCGGCGTCATCAACAACGTCATCGTCAGCTACGAACAGTGTACCCGAGAAGTCACCGAATTCTGCGCCCAGGGTCAGAACGGTCAGCGACTGCTTTTCGCTGCTGCTGTTCACGTTCGCCTTGGTCTGACCATAAGCCAGAGCGGCAGTGATGTTGTTGAATGTGTAGGTTGCGCTGATGTCCCAACGGTCTGCGTCTTGCGGAACACCGTCCAGAGCAACAGTTGCCTGGTCATATGACGCGCCAAATGCGAAATCGCCAATTGCGTACTGGAAGAACACAGCGTTCGCACCCGAACCGGTCGAGGTGTACTCCAGGAAGCTGTAGTCAACGCCCGAATACTGACCTAGGAACTCTTCCAGGCCCGGTTCGTTACCGAAGTAGTTTGCCAGGTTGTCGAAAGAACCCGCAACGTTGCCGGCGTCAACACGCAGACCACCGTAGATGACAGAGAAGCGTGCGCCGTTCAGGCCTGCGCTGTTCTGTTCGCCGTTGCCGGAATCGTCATCAGCCTGCAGACGAACACGTGCCTGGAACTCAACGCCGCCATCGGTTTCTGCGGTGCCGTCGATGTTCAGACGGAAGCGCGAGACCAGGATGGTGTTGTCGGTGTCGACGGTCGCGGTGCCGGCGCTGGTAACTGCGCCGGTTGCCGGATCAACGGTGAAGTTGTCAACAGTACCGGTACGGTCTTCCTGATATCCAATACCAAAACGGCCGTAGCCGCTGAATTTAACATCCGCGGCAGCAACGCTTGCGGTTGCGATCAACGCGGTCGATGCAATGAGGAGATTTTTCATGGTAAACCCATAAGATTTGAGAGGAGTGTAGCCGCCAAAGCGACTGTTGGCCTATTCGAACAATTTCCGAGCACACGCAACGATTTCGCAGCATTTCTCGTGGCGCACACTGGGCACTTGTTGCATCTTTGCAAATGCAGAAAATGCCGACAGTCCAATTTCCCGAGCATTTACGTGTGTTTTCGTATTCAGTCGTATTTTATTACAAAGATTTGATCACAGAAATGCGGCGATACCTCTTTAAATGGCAAAAATCGTTCAGGTTTGCAAATGAGACTTCCGGAGTTGTTAACCGGCATGTCCGGAAATGGTGGATTCGGGCGAAATCCCGCCCAAAACTGGCCCTGGTTTGGACGGATGGAGCGCTTAAACCCGCCAATCAATTGCTGGTGTAGAAGAAGGACAACTTGCGGCTGACCCCACCTGGCGGCAGCGGAAAGGGCGAGGCCGCCTGCACTTGCGCCCTTGCGGCCCGGTCAACATCGGACGACCCTGAACTGTCGATGACATCGACCCAGGCCAGCGTGCCATCGGGATTGATTTCGAAAAACACCTTGGCAAATCCCCGGGCAGCAACAAATACCGGGGGCGCGCGGTTCAGGTGGACTAAGACTTCACCCGCATAATTGGTGGTGTCCGAATTGCCGGGGCCACGCCCGCCCGAGCGGCTGCCACTGCTGCCAGTCGTGAAGGCATCCAGACCTTCGCGCCTGTAGGCGTAAAGGGGCGATTCAACCACCTCTGACGGGAACTGCAACTCGCTGAAGTCGCGCGCGCCGTTCAGTGTGCCCCGCCTTTCGGGCGCTGGTTGCCGGTCGGGGCGCTGCGGCCGGATCGAAGACGTCACGGCCAGTTCTGTCACGTCCTCCGTCGCATCCTGGTCGGTCGGTTCAACCGGGTCATCCGGCTCAATCGCCTCAGACTCCAACGGGACAACGGGAATCGCGGCCTCGGGCGACGGGGTGACCGGCAGCGCCGCCAGCTCTTGCGGTTGGGGTGATACGGGCTGGACTTCGGTCGCGACCTCTGGCTCGACGACCTCTGCCTCGGGAATTCCTTCGGGCACCTCGGTTGCTGTTTCCGCCTCGACCGGCGGTGTTTCATTGAAATTTTCGCTGGCGGCGGCATCGCCTTCGGATGTGTTTTCGGTCTCTGCCACATCAGGCTCAACCGGTTCCGTGGCAGTCGGCTGAACCACTTCTGCTTCGCCGATATCGGGCGCGTAAACCTCCTGCGGGTTTTCCGACGCGACAAGCGCCTCACTGACCGGGATTTCCGGTTCCTCAGGCGGTGTTTCAACCGGAGGCTCTGGTGACTCGGCCGGTTCGGGTTCAACCGGCTCGGCGGCAACCTCGGCAAGATCCTCGAATGTCGTGCTTAGTTCGATTGATTCAGGTGCTTGGCCGCCTGGCGCGTCTTCTGCAAGCCGCTGCCCGGTCACGCTGAGCCCCATCAGGTGTAGGAACAGCGACACCAGAATGGCTGCCGCCGCAATCAAAACCGACCGGCGGATCATTCCAGCGCCTTCTCGGTCACAACAAAGACGGATGACGCGCCCAAACGGCGTAACGCGCCGGTCACCTCGATCAGACGCGGGCCCGGCGCATTTCGGTCGGGGACGATGCGCAGGGCCTCGGCCCCTTGGTCACGCATATGCGTTTCAGGATCGGTTGGAATTCCGCGATAGCTCAGCGAGCCGTCGGCGTGCAGGATCAGCGCATCAGGAGGCTCGCGCCCTTCTAGGTCTGCCGTGTTCACGAGCTCAAGATCCGGATCAAGCGGCGGAGCCAGCGTGCCGGTGAGCAGGAAAAAGATCAGCATCAGGAAGACGACGTTGATCAGCGCAATCGTTGAGTCGCGTCTGCGTTTGGGGCGTCTGTACTTGATCATTCCAGCACCAGAACGCTTAATCCGTCACGCCCGCGCAGCCGGACCAGGACGTCGATGACTCGCTGCGCCGTTGTATCCGGGTCCAAACTGACCAGAACCTGCCCGGCTTCCAGTTGCCTTTCCAGATCACTCAGAGAGACCGTTTGCCCGTTCAGCACCAGCCGCTCTGACCCCAACTGCAGGAACAACCGCTCGGTCGGTGTGACCGAGGTCGCACTGCCGCCCACTGCGTTGCTCAGTTCGATCTCGCCATATTTGGAAAAGGTCGAGGACAGCATGAAGAACAGCAACAGCAGGAAAATCACGTCGATGAGAGGCGTCATCGACATGGGGCGCCGTACGAAGGGTGCGGTGTTACGCATGTCCGGGGGCGGTCGCCACAGCCCGGATATCGTCGGCCTGCGGAACGGCCTGCCCCGGCACCAGAATTGTCCGCAGCGCCTTGTCTGCGAAAACCCGCTCGCGCGCAGTGCGGCTTTCGAACCAGGACAACAGCATCGAGGTTGGCATTGCCACGGCAAGCCCCACAGCCGTTGTCAGCAGGGCGACCCAGATACCACCGGCAAGCAATGATGGATCGACCGACGACCCGGCGGATTGCAGGCTGCGAAACGCCTCAATCATCCCTAGGACGGTGCCAAACAGACCCAGCAGCGGCGCAAGTTGCGCCACGGTGTCCATCAGTCGGAAGCCGCGCTCAAGCCCCGCAAGCGCCAGACCGGCCTCGGCATCCAGCCTTTGGTCCAAACCCGGCGTATCTGAGGCCTGCATCGCGGCCCGTACCAGGGGGGCAAGATAACTGCGGCTTCTGTCCAGGCGGGCGTGGGCGGTTTGCGGATCGCCTGCATCCCAAGCCGCCAGCGCCTCGGACAACACTCGGTGACGCCCTACGCCGGATGCGGCAAACTGCCAGAGCTTATAAAGCGTGACCGCAACGGTCACCACCGACATCGCGATCAGGATCGCAACAACAGGCCCGCCCAGATCAAGGATTTCGCGCAGCGCATCAAAGGGGCTCATCCAATCAACTCCACATCTATTCGGCTTTGCAGTTTCAGACTGTCTTCACATATCGAACTCTCCTCCCCGGCCACCTTGCAGGTGTTTGTGCCGTTGATCAGGGCTTTTCCAATCGAACTGCAGTCTCTGTCGCGCAAGACGAATTGGCGCACACGCAGGCGATCTTCCGGTAGGTCACGGAAATTGAAGAGCGTCAGGCTGACTACGCTGCCGGAAGCATCAAAGATCACCGTCTCAAAGCTGGCTTCGTCAATGGCTGTCCCGGTTTGGTTTTCCGCCACAAACGTCAGTCGACATGCGTTTTCGACATCCTGAACCGAATTCAGCTCGATTTGGAGGCCGCCCGAAGCAGTTGCTTCGGTCTGTGCCATAGCGGTTGCAGGTAATGTGCATGCGCAAAATGCAGCAAGTGCCGGACGGAGAAAGAACATTGGCGCGCTCCCGATTGTTCAAGGCAGACATCAAGGGCCGGCGACGCTCCGCTGGCGTTCAGCTACACATAGTCAATGCAAGGGGTTGGCGAAAGGGGGACCTTTGGGTTTGTGAATAGGGATCACGCCAGCGTTCATGTGCGGTTGCAAGCGCAGAGGTGATCAGCCACTCAGGGGTGTTTGATTTCATACCGTGTTCAGCTGAAATCACGATACTTTGGCTTTCAAAAATCTGTGCCTAAACAAGCCGGTTTTCCTGGTTCGTCGGGTAGACCGAACTGCCGGCCTTTCTGAATTCCCACTCATGCATCTTTCCGCCAGTTTCACCAAAACTGACTTGACTGGGAATATGCGAAGTTCGCCAAGCAATCCACGGTCAACAAGGCTGGGGAGATACTCGATCGGAACACAGCCTGAAACATTCGATGGCTCCGATATTGGCCCTGTATAAAGTTGCTGTACTGTCACAGGAGGTCAATTGACCTTCAGGGCGCCAAATTTTGTGTCAGTAACGCATAAGAGTGCGATTTTTGCAGCCAATCTAAGTGAAGCAAAATTAGCCATCTGATAATATATAGAAGATCCCCGAACCATCAGTTATTCAACCATATGCGTGCAGGCGAAACTCGTAACCTTGCAGAAACACATGCGGGCCGACAAAAAAACACCCGCTGAAAGCAGGTGTCGCAGCATAACTTCTGGAAGTGCTTAGTCTTGATCGCGCAACCACGTCTCCAAGATAGCTTCGCGACGGAAGAACTCTTCATATTGCTCAACCGAAACGGTGAATGGTTCGCGAGTACAGCGAATGGCCGGTTCGACGCCCACAACGCGGCGATCCAACTCCGTGATCAAAGGCAGCAAAGGGCCGCCTCATTCGAGCGAACTGCGACTGGTGCCCAGATGCTTTTGCTAAATTGAGTTCTGGAGCAAGCTCAAATCGACGGGTTTTACCATGGGATCAAACGAGCGCTTTATATGTAATTCCTAGGCGACTGCGTTCGTGTTAATCACCAACAAGGGTAGCGCGCACTTGCAGTTTGGGTATGAGTTGAGAAAGCAAATTTTTAAGCCTGGTGCTTAGGCACAAACCTGAAGAGATTGGTCTTCAGCTTGATAAGCATGGGTGGGTTCGGGTTGATGAGCTGCTGCGGAAGCTGAAAAAGGCAAGCCGCAAGCTAAGCCGCGACGAGCTCATTCGGCTTGTGGAAAGCAGCGACAAAAGACAGTTCACTTTGTCTGAGGATGGCTCCCGGATTAGGGCAGCACAGGGCCATTCGGTTGATGTGGACCTTGGCTTAGAACCTCGGCACCCACCAGACGAGTTATACCACGGAACCGCCAGCACAAATTTAGATGCAATTTTCTCCGATGGGTTAAACCCTGGGCGACGCCGTCAAGTGCACCTCTCAACCAACCCTGAAACCGCCGAGCGCGCTGGCCAGCGTCACGGCAAGCCAGTTGTACTACGTGTCGAAGCTAAGCAAATGTTCGACGATGGCTTTGAGTTCTTCTGTGTAGATAATGGTGTTTGGCTCACAGATAAGGTGCCGGCAAGCTATCTTGGATTCGGACAAACTGCCTGACAAAAAGCTTAAAACTGAGCCCGCTTGTTATGAAATTTGTCCAAAACGATCGCGCTGCTTTGCGCTGACATCTACCGCTAAACACGGCACTTGCACGCTTATGCATTCCAAACGCACTCTTATGCGTTAATGACATCACATTTGAAAAAAGTGGTGAGCCGTGCAGGATTCGAACCTGCGACCCACTGATTAAAAGTCAGTTGCTCTACCAACTGAGCTAACGGCCCACTCTTTTGCTGGATCTTGTAGATCCGTGGCGCTCTTTAAGTCATTTTCCCGACTGGGTTCAAGACCTTATTTGCACCTCGTATCGCCAGAGTAATCAGTGTTTCCGGCGACCCGATAGGCGGCCTAATTAGGCAGGTGGCGCTGGGGGGTCAACCCCCTTTTTTAAGGAATCTGCGTCGCAGGGTGGATTCCTTTCGGGTGCAGGGTTATATGCGCGCCATGCAAGGATTACAGAACACTGGTTTGCCCTTCATGAAGATGCACGGGCTGGGCAATGACTTTGTCATTGTGGACGCGCGCGCGTCTGCCGCGTGGATTAGTCCGGCACTTGCGCAGGGAATCGGGCACCGTCAATTCGGGGTCGGGTTCGATCAGCTCGCCGTCATCGAGAACGGCGAAGCGGATGCACATTTGGTGTTCTACAACTCGGACGGATCCACCTCGGCTGCGTGTGGAAATGCCACCCGTTGCATCGCCCGTTTCCTGATGAAGGAATCGGATAGATCCGACCTGACACTGACGACAGAACGCGGCACTCTTTACGCCAAGGACGCCGGAGACGGCCTGACCTCGGTCAATATGGGGCACCCCCAACTAAATTGGAACGAGGTTCCGTTGTCTGAGGAAGTCGACACACTGGAACTGCCCATCGAGGGAGCGCCGACGGCCACCGGGATGGGCAATCCGCATTGCACCTTTTTTGTCGACGATGCCGAAGCCATCCCTCTGACCGAGTTTGGTTCGCGTTACGAGCACCATCCGCTCTATCCTGAGCGTACCAATGTCCAAATTGCGCAGATCATTGCACCGGACCACATCCGCATGCGCGTGTGGGAGCGTGGCGTAGGCATCACCCTGGCTTCGGGATCATCCTCATGCGCCACGGCCGTTGCTGCTGCGCGTCGCGGCCTGACTGGGCGCAAAGTACAAATTGAGCTGGACGGCGGGACGATCTGGATCGACTGGCGCGACGATGGCGTTTGGATGACCGGGCCCACTTGTCACGTGTTCTCGGGCACACTGACACCGGAATTTTTGGAATCACTGGCATGAGCGCGCCGAAGTTCACCACCCTGGGCTGCCGCCTGAACGCCTATGAGACCGAGGCGATGAAAGAGCTGTCGGCGCAGGCCGGACTCACCGACGCGGTGATCGTGAACACCTGCACCGTCACGGCAGAAGCGGTGCGCAAAGCCCGGCAAGAGATTCGTAAGCTACGGCGGGAAAATCCTGACGCGCGGCTGATCGTGACAGGCTGTGCGGCCCAGACCGAGCCTGACACCTTTGCTCGAATGGATGAGGTCGACGCGGTCATTGGCAATACCGAGAAGATGCAGCCCGAGACCTGGAAAGGCATGGCGGCGGACTTTATCGGCCAGACCGAGACGGTGCAGGTCGATGACATCATGTCCGTCACCGAAACCGCAGGCCACCTGATCGACGGTTTTGGCACCCGCTCGCGCGCCTATGTTCAGGTCCAAAACGGCTGTGACCATCGCTGCACTTTCTGCATTATCCCCTACGGCCGTGGAAACTCGCGCAGCGTCCCAGCAGGTGTTGTGGTGGATCAGATCAAGCGGTTGGTGGATCGGGGCTATAACGAAGTCGTCCTGACTGGCGTTGATCTGACCTCGTGGGGCGCCGATCTACCGGCGCAACCCAAGCTGGGTGATCTGGTGATGCGCATTCTGAAACTGGTGCCCGATCTGCCACGCCTGCGGATCAGCTCGATCGACTCGATCGAAGTGGATGAGAATCTGATGCACGCCATCGCGACAGAATCTCGCCTGATGCCGCATCTGCACTTGTCCTTGCAGCACGGCGACGATCTGATCCTGAAGCGGATGAAACGACGTCACCTGCGCGATGACGCCATCCGCTTTACTGAAGAAGCCCGTAAACTGCGCCCCGAGATGACCTTTGGCGCTGATATCATCGCAGGCTTCCCAACCGAAACCGATGATCATTTCGAAAACTCGCTGAAACTGGTGACGGATTGCGATCTGACCTGGCTGCACGTGTTCCCTTATTCCAAACGCGACGGCACGCCGGCCGCCCGCATACCGCAGCAGGTGAATGGGAACATCATCAGGGACCGTGCCGCCCGCCTGCGCGCGGCCGGAGAGGCGCAGGTCACAAAACACCTGCAGACCCAAATTGGCAAAACCCATCACATCCTGATGGAAAACCCGCATATGGGCCGCACCGAACAATTCACCGAGGTCGATTTTGAGGCACCGCAGGCCGAAGGGCAGATTGTGACGGCAACAATCACAGGTGCCACCGGCACGCAGCTACAAGCCTGATCCCTCCTTCATCTGGCGCCCTGACCGATTGCAACAAAATAAAACCCCCGCAGCCGATGGCGCGGGGGTTCAAACATTGCGGGGCTGTGAAACTCAGTCTCGTTTCTTGCCTTTGACACCTGCCCACAGGCGCTTGTTCACAAGGTACAGAAGCACCGACAACAGCGACAGGAACAGCACGCCGACGAAGCCCGAGTACTTGCGCTCCATCATTTTTGGCTCGGCGGTCCACATTAGGAAGGCAGCGATGTCTTCGGACATGGCTTCGACAGTGGCCGGGTGGCCGTCGGCGAATTCAACCTGATCTTCGGACAGCGGGGGCGCCATCGAGATCCAGCCTCCGGGGAAAGCTTTGTTCTCATACAGGATGGTGCCTGCTTCTTCTTTTTCTTCACCGGTATAGCCGTCCAGCAGCGAGGCGATGTATTCCGCGCCACCCATGCCTTTGAAGAACTGGTTGATGCCCAGACCATAAGGCCCGTGGAATCCGGCGCGGGCCTTGGCCATCAGGCTCAGGTCCGGTGCGCCAACACCGTCATTGACCGGGAAGTGGTCGGTCGGGATGGCCGGACGGAAATCGTCCAGCTCGGGATCGAACACTTCGAAGTTGTCTGCCGAATAGGCGATGACTTCTTCTTCCGAATAGCCCAGCGCTTCGAGATCACGCAGAGGCACATAGCGCAGGCCGTGGCAGGCTGCACAGACCTCGGTATAGATCTGAAGGCCGCGCTGCAGCTGGTTTTGATCCCAGGTGCCAAAGGGGCCTTCAAACGAGAAGTGGAAGTCTTCGATGTGCTGCTCGCCCCCACCTGCTGCGAAGGACGCAGCAGGGGTAAGGGCCAAAGCAAACGCGGCACCGATTGCAAGTTTCTTGAACATGTTTCCGGTCCCTCTTCTTACTCGGCCGGCGTGGCGTCAGCGTCAGCCTTGCCATAATGCGCGTTGAAGTCTTCTTCGATGGTCTCTGGCTGTGGCAGCGGTTTTTCGATGACACCCAGGATCGGCAGGATCACGAAGAAATAGGCGAACCAGTAGGCGGACGCGATCAGCGAGAAGGTCGCATAGGGCTCTTCCGCGGGCATCGCACCCAGCCACATCAGGGCAAAGAAGTCGATGATCAGCAGGTAGAACCACCATTTGAACATCGGGCGGTATTTGCCCGAACGCACGGTCGACGTGTCCAGCCAGGGCGCCAGCGCCATTGCCAGGATCGCACCGAACATCGCAATCACACCAAAGAACTTAGCGTCAACGATGCCACCGGTGATGAAACTGGCAAATTGTACAACCCAGACTTCACCGGTAAAGGCGCGCAAGATCGCGTAGAATGGCAGGAAGTACCATTCGGGAACGATGTGTGCTGGCGTTACCAACGGGTTGGCTTCGATGTAGTTGTCCGGGTGGCCCAGATAGTTCGGCATGTAGCCGACGATGGCCCAGAACACGACCAGGATCACGGCCAGAGCGAACAGGTCCTTGATCACGAAGTACGGCCAGAATGGCAGGGTGTCTTTCTCGGCATCGGCTTTCGACGTGCGGCGAACTTCAACACCCGTGGGGTTGTTGTTGCCGGTGGTGTGGAAGGCCCAGATATGCACAATGACCAGAGCCGCGATAACAAACGGCAGCAGATAGTGTAGCGAGAAGAAGCGGTTCAGCGTGGCATTGTCCACCGCGGGTCCGCCCAGCAGCCAGGTCTGGATCGCGTCACCCACAAACGGGATCGCGCCAAACAGGCCGGTGATCACGGTCGCACCCCAGAAGGACATCTGACCCCAAGGCAGAACATAGCCCATGAAGGCAGTACCCATCATCATCAGATAGATAAGCATACCGATGATCCACGTGATCTCACGCGGGGCTTTGTATGAGCCGTAGAACAGGCCACGGAAGATGTGGATGTAGACCGCAACAAAGAACAGCGACGCGCCGTTCATGTGAATGTAGCGCAGCATATAGCCGCCATTCACGTTGCGCATGATGTGCTCGATGCTGGCGAAGGCCAGATCGACATGCGGTGTGTAGTGCATCACCAGAACGATACCGGTGACGATTTGCAACGCCAGGCAGAACGCCAGGACGATGCCCCAGATCCACCACCAGTTCAGGTTTTTGGGGGTTGGGATCATGATGGTGTCGTAAATCAGGCCGACGATGGGCAAGCGGCTGTTCAGCCATTTCTCGCCGTTTGTCTTCGGCTCGTAATGATCGTGGGGAATTCCGGACATAAGTTTGGGTCTCCCTTAGCCGAGTTTGATGGTGCTGGCGTCGGTCCACTCAGCGGGCGGAACGGGCAGGTTTTCAGGTGCGGGACCTTTGCGGATACGTCCGGCCAGATCGTAGTGCGATCCGTGGCAGGGGCAGAACCAGCCGCCAAAGTCGCCAGCATCGCCCAGCGGCACACAGCCAAGGTGCGTACATACGCCCATCTGAACGATCCACGCGCCCGGCGCTTCGCCCTCGGGCGACGGCATCACGCGGTTGGCGTCGGTTGCCGGAGCGTCCGCGTTCAGGTTGGAGTTGCGGGCCAGCGGATCAGGCAGTGCATCAACGCCTTCGGCGTCCTGTTCCTGCGCTTCTTGAATTTCGGCACCGGTGCGGTGGCGGACAAACACAGGTTTACCCAGCCATTTCACGGTCAACTGCGTACCGGGTTCAACGCCGCTCACATCCACGCGGATCGAGGACAGCGCCTGAACGTCTGCCGATGGGTTCATTTGATTGATCAGGGGCCATACGGCTGCACCCGTCGCGACGACACCTGCGCCGCCTGCGACGTAGTAGAGGAAATCTCTGCGGGTGCCTTCGTGGTCTTCTGCGTGGGACACGAGGTTTTCTCCGATTCCGGCGCCCGGGGGTGACCCGAGCAAACATGCATCAGCACCGCATCAAAGCGGCGTCTCATCGCGGCTATCTATCCGGGAGAATTCGGTTCGTCCAGCGGTCATAGGCGCGCAGTGCACCACAACAGGGCATTCATGTCACAACGAGAGGCGAAAGTTTCAAGATACGGACCTGTTTTTTGGCAAAAACACTCCGGTCCCCCGGCTTTTCCAAATGTGATTCGATTCGCTCCGGCGGGATAGAACGGTGCAGAACCGACCCAGCCCCAAAAGGTTTTACAGAATGCCGATCCGCCCATCTTGAACTTTTCGTCATATTCGGGAATATTTCCGTATATGAGAAGTTCCATGGAAGCCACCTCTGACAAACTGGCCACGCATTTGCGTGGATTGCGAGAGCAGCACGGCATGACCCTCGATACTTTGGCTGGAAGAACCGGTCTAAGTCGCGCCACCCTGTCACGGATCGAGAAAAACGAAGTCAGCCCGACCGCCGAGACGCTAGGCCGTCTGGCAACGGTTTATGCAGTACCGATCTCTCAGCTACTTACCCCGTTGGAGCAAAGTTTCCAACCGATCGTCCGGCGGCACGACCAGCCGTTCTGGACGGATCGTGGGCGCGCGTTTCAACGTCGCAGCGTTTCGCCCCCCAGTGGGCACCTTTCGGTTGAATTGATCGAAGGAACCCTGACCGCGCGGCAGCGCATCGCCTATGATGCACCCGCAGTTCCGGGGCAAGAGCATCACCTGTATGTCTTGTCCGGGCAGATCGAAATCACGGTCGAGAGGAAAGCTTATGACCTTCGACAAGGGGATTGCCTGCGGTATATTTTATTTGGCGAAACCGTATTTGAAACGACCCATAGTCCCTGCACTTACGTGATCGCATTGTCATGACCGTTCAGACACCCAACGTCTTCCGCCTTACCCCGACGGATATCGACCACAATCTGACAGACCTGTGCCGCACGCTTGTTGACAGCGTTGCCGATGGTGCCGCGATCAGCTTCATGATGCCGCTCGACCATGACAGCGCCGCGCGGTTCTGGACGGATGACGTCAAACCCGCCATCGAAACAGGCGAGCGGCACTTGTTTGGCGCATATTATCAGCGTCGCATGATCGGTACGGTCCAGCTGTTGCTTGCCATGCCCCCAAATCAGCCCCACCGGGCAGAAATCTCGAAGATGATCGTTCACCCTGATGCCAGGCGTCGCGGTTTGGGCAAGGCCCTGATGCAAGAGGCCCTGAAATCTGCACAAGAAGCCGGGAAGACACTCATCACACTCGACACGCGCACCGGAGACGTCTCGGAATCCCTTTACAGGTCTGTCGGGTTTCAACCGGCAGGTGTCATCCCCGATTTCGCATTCGACCCGGACGGAAAGTCCCGTCACGCGACGACCTATATGTACCGATACCTTTGACTTAAGCTCGAATTTACGGTGACGCCCGACGTAGCAAGACGCGCCTTTTCAACAGGGCATATCGATGTAGAAAATCTGAGTTAAAAATAGATATTTTACAAAGGCTTAGCCGCGTTTGATTTCGATTGAACTTTGAACGCAAATGATCGAAATGCGGGAAATCCCAATCTCTGCAGGACGTCTCTCATGTCAAAGCTCTTTGCACCAACCCTAATCCTCGCACTGACCGTGCCCTTTCAGGCGATAGCGGCCGGTGATCCGGCGAAAGGCGAAAAACTCTACAATCGCTGCTCTTCTTGCCACGCAATCATCAAAGATGGCCAAGTTCTGGTCAAAGGCGGCATCACTGGCCCGAATCTTTACGGCGTCGTCGGTCGCGTCGCAGGAACCGAGTCAGATTACCTGAACGGAAGCGAACGTTTGCCCATCGGAATGTTCACCGACGACATGATCCGCGCCGGTCAGAAAGGGCTGGTCTGGACACAAGAGAATATCGCCACGTATTCCAAAAACCCGATCGCATTTATCCAGGAATATCTGGATGACGAAACCGCGCGCCCAAACATGAGCGTCAAACTGAAAAAGGGCGCCGATGACATCGCGGCCTATCTGGCGACATTCAACGAGTGATGTCTGTCGCTGGTCGTTCTGCCATCAGAGCGACCAGCGCATTGATCCCCGATCAGGCCGGCGGTTGCGTTGCGGCCATGCTGGGGCGTTCGACAAACTTCTCGTACCATGCGGCCAGCGCATCATTTCCCCTGCGCCACCCGCGCGCATCGTGACGGAAATCGACGTAGCCCAGCGCGCAGGCCACCGCGACCTGCCCCATATCCAACGGTCCGGACAGATGCGCCATCCACCGCTGGTTCAACGCGGCGCAAGCGCGTTCTATCTTGTCCCATTGCGCATCGGCCCAGCCCTCCCATTGCTTGTCTTCGGGCCGCATCCGAGCCTCATAGGTGATCAGCAACGCCGCATCCAGAATACCATCCGCCAGCGCCTCAAGCGTCAGCACATCCCAATGCCGGGCACCGTCCTGATAAAGACCGGCCTGCCCGCGCGCGTCCAGAAACGCACAGATAACACGGCTGTCGAACAGGGTCGGTCCATCTGGGCGCTCTAATGCGGGCACTTTTGTCAGCGGAGCCTTGGCCAATAGCGGCTCGGCCGGGGAAATTGGCGTTGTTGCAACGTTCAGCAGTTCGACATCCTGCAACTGGTCTGTTTCATGCAACAAAACCATAACCTTACGGACATAGGGCGAAGTGGGACTAAAATAGAGTTTCATAAGAGATCTCCCTGAATTGCCGGAACTCTACATCACCCAATGCAAAACAAAACCCGTCAATTGGTGCGCCAACCTCACCCTCTCATCAACTTTTGCAGAGCATCAAGCTCGGACCCGATCCCGTCGTTTGCGATATGTTCTGACGCGCTCAGGCGGGCTGCATCGGGCTTGTTCTGGTTTAGCTTCCAGGTGCCTTGAATGTCGTCAACGCGAAACCGAAACGGCACGATCATGCGCATCATCTTATCCAACGCGTCTTGGCTCATCTTGCCGGTCGTCCAAGGCGGTTTAGGCAGCAAGCGTGCCTCATAAAAGGCGGACTGGCGATTTAACAGGTCCAGCAACTCCGCGTGCGGCCGCTGTTCTAACTGACCGATCAGATGCACAGCGACATAGTTCCATGTCGGAACCTGATCGGCGATCCCGTACCAATCCGGAGATACGTAGCCATCTGGCCCGGTGACAGCGATTCTGGCTGGTTTAGGGTCTTTCAGCATGCGGACGATCGAGTTCGATCTGACAAGATGCAGCTCGGCCAGCGTGCCATCCTCAGACAGCAGAAACGGCACGTGGCTAATCAACGGTGCCTCATCCGTCGACACCGCAAGAACCCCAAACGCGCGGTCACGCGCAAAGGCGATGTGGCGCGCAGTCTCTTCTGCGCGGAAGGCTGGATTGGGGTGCATGGCTGTCCTCCTGCGAAATCTCTTGCAGAACCGGCCGCACCTTGGCAAGGTCCGCCCGTTCTCAGGGCGGGGTGAAATTCCCCACCGGCGGTATGCGGGCGATGATCCGTAAGCCCGCGAGCGGCCCCGGTGTGCGGGGTGTCAGCAGATCTGGTGAGATGCCAGAGCCGACGGTTACAGTCCGGATGAAAGAGAACGTGCAGCGCGTCGGCCCTAGCTTGCGCCTGCCCGTGATCGCCTTGGGTGACGTGTCTGTTGCGAAAGGAGATCATGATGACACACACCCGCTATGCTTTTGTAAAAGCCAACTGGCATTCCGATATCGTTGATCAAGCCCTAGAAGGGTTTCTGGAACTCATCCCCGCCGATCAGGTTGACGTTTTTGACGTCCCCGGCGCGTTCGAAATGCCGCTGCTGGCCCGCGATCTGGCCCAGACCGGTCACTACGCCGCGGTCGCCTGCGCGGCGTTTGTCGTGGATGGCGGTATTTACCGGCACGATTTTGTGGCTCAGGCCGTTGTCGATGGGTTGATGCGTGCTGGCATGGATACAGGGGTACCGGTCCTGTCTGTTTCCTTGACGCCGCACCAGTATCAGGAAACCGATCACCACAATGCTATCTACCGGGCGCATTTTGTAGAGAAAGGCCGCGAAGCCGCTCAAGCCGCGCTGAAAATTGCAGCCACGCGTGCCCAACTGGCCGCGGCAGCATAAGCACGACAGGTTGGGGCAAACACGCCCCAACCGCAAATCCGCTTGAGGCCAATGGCCTTGCCAGCTAATCACGACGCGCAAAGGAGCATGCCCCATGTCAATGAACAGTTTTGGCCACCTTTTCCGCGTCACCACCTGGGGTGAAAGCCACGGGCCCGCGTTGGGTGCGACCGTCGATGGCTGCCCTCCGGGTGTCACAATCGACGAGGCGATGATTCAGCAATGGCTGGACAAGCGCAAACCGGGTCAGAATAAGTTCACCACCCAGCGGCGCGAGCCAGATCAGGTCAAAATCCTGTCGGGCGTGTTCGAAGGGCAAACCACGGGTACTCCGGTGCAGCTGATGATCGAGAACACGGATCAGCGCTCGAAAGACTACGGCGATATCATGGACAAGTTCCGTCCCGGGCACGCCGATATCACCTACTGGCAGAAGTACGGCATCCGCGATTATCGCGGCGGCGGGCGCAGCTCGGCCCGGGAAACCGCATCGCGTGTGGCAGCGGGCGGGCTGGCGCGAGAAGCCATCAAGCAGATCGCACCAAACGTGCAGATTACCGGCTACATGACGCAGATCGGCCCACACAAGATTGACCGAGGCAATTTCGACTGGTCGCAGATCGAACAGAACCCGTTCTGGACCCCGGATGCCCAAGCGGCCAAGGATTGGGCGGCTTACTTGGACGATCTGCGCAAGTCCGGAAACTCGGTTGGCGCGATTGTTGAGGTTGTGGCACGCGGCGTGCCTGCCGGGATCGGCGCGCCGGTATATGCTAAGTTAGACACTGATTTGGCCGCTGCGATGATGTCGATCAACGCGGTGAAAGGCGTTGAGATAGGCGAAGGTATGGCCGCTGCCGAACTGACGGGTGAGGCAAACGCAGACGAGATCTTCATGGGTCAGAACGGCCCTCAATATAGCTCAAACCACTCGGGCGGCATCCTGGGCGGTATCTCGACCGGGCAAGACATCGTCGTGCGCTTTGCGGTCAAGCCAACTTCGTCGATCCTGACGACACGCAAGACCATCACCAAATCCGGCGAAGAAACCGAGATCATCACCAAAGGCCGCCACGACCCCTGCGTCGGTATCCGCGCCGTGCCCGTGGGTGAGGCGATGATGGCTTGCGTGATCCTGGACCACCTGCTGCTGCATCGCGGCCAGATCGGAGAGAACCGTGGACGGATCGGCTGATCTGCGCACACGCCTGCGCGCCGTCGTTGCGCAGCGTATGGAAACCGACCCCGCGCATGATCTGGCCCACTTGGACCGGGTCTGGGTGAACGCGCAGGCCATTGCAAACGACCAGACCGACATGCCCGTGCTGCTGGCTGCGGCGTACCTGCATGATCTGGTCAACCTGTCGAAGGACGACCCCGACCGCCACTTGGCATCGCGCCGATCGGCTGAGGAATCAGAGTCTATTCTGGCTAATCTGGTCTATTCCGAGGACCAGATTCAGGCGATCAAACACGCGATTGAAGCGCACAGCTTTTCGGCCAACATTACACCGGAAACGCCCGAGGCCTGCATCTTGCGCGATGCGGACAGGTTGGATGCGCTGGGGGCGATTGGCGTTGCCCGGAACTTCTCGGTTTCCGGCGCGTTGGGACGGTCGCTTTATGATCCGGCGGATCCCTTTGCCGCCAACCGTCCACTGGACGACCTGCATTTTTCGATCGACCACTGGAAGGTCAAACTGCTGGGCTTGCCTGGTGATATGTTGACCGAGGGTGGTCGAGAAATTGCACAGCGCAGAATCGCGCGCATGATCCGGTTTCTGGAAGAGTTCGCCCAAGAGATCGGCAGTCCCCTGCCAGCCGATTGGTCCAATCTGTAAACAACACGTTGATCTTTCCCTACCAAAAGCGCAGGTTCGCGCCGATGGCAAAACCCTTAACATCGCATCGACCTTTGCTGGCCGTCGCTCTGAAAACGAGCGCGGTGTTTCTGTTCACGGTCATGGCGGCGATAGTCAAAGCGCAGTCCGATCACTTCCCACCTGGCGAGATGGTGTTTTTCCGATCCCTTTTTGCCATTCCGGTGATTGTCATCTGGCTGATGGCGCGCGGAGAGTTGGCGCAAGGATTCAAAGTCCGTAAACCCTCGGGCCATTTTTGGCGCGGCGTGCTGGGGACCACCGCGATGGGGCTAACTTTCACCGGCCTTGGCTTGATCCCGCTGCCCGAAGCGACGGCGATTGGCTATGCCACCCCGATTTTCACCCTGATCCTTGCCGCGGTGATGCTAGGCGAACGCATCCGAAAGATCAGAATCGCCGCCGTGTCCATCGGGCTTTTAGGTGTCCTGATCATGATCTGGCCCAGACTGGGTGGCAACAACATGGAAGCAGCGGCCACCTTCGGCGCATTGTGCATTCTGGGCGCAACGGTTGCCCGGGCCTTTGTGCAGATCCACATCCGGCAATTGGTGCAGGTCGACCATCCTGCGGCCATTGTCTTCTATTTCTCGATGACGGCGACCATCCTGTCCGGGCTGACCATCCTTTGGGGGTGGGTCATGCCCACATGGGAACAGGCGGGCTTTTTGATTCTGGCTGGTCTGATCGGAGGTGTTGCCCAGATTCTGGTGACTTCATCCTATCGCTTTGGGCAGGCTTCGATGCTGGCGCCCTACGACTACACCTCCATGCTGTTTGCCATCGTCATCGGTTATGTCTGGTTCAGTGAACTGCCAACGCTGGTCATGCTGGCCGGAGCGGCGCTGGTGATTGTCGGTAACGTCGTGGTGATCTGGCGCGAACATCAACTGGGCTTGGAGCGCGGAAAGGCTCGCGCCGTCACCGATCCCAAAGCCTGACCTTTACCTTTGCAGAACTTCCCCTAGGGTGTGCCCAACAGAAGATGAGGGTTTCCCATGAGCGACGCAGAAGACCACAAGGAAAAGATGCAGAAGGTGCAGGCCCAGCACCGCAAGAAAGTGTCCGAGGCCGTTGATCCGGACCGCGGGCTGGTGCTGATCAACACTGGCAAGGGTAAAGGAAAGTCTTCGGCCGCGTTCGGGGTCGTGATCCGCGCGCTGGGTTGGGGTCAGAAGGTCGGCGTTGTTCAATTCATCAAAGGCAAGTGGAAAACCGGCGAACGTCGCTTTTTCGAAGAACGCGATCTGGTGACCTGGCACACAATGGGCGAGGGTTTCACCTGGGATACCCAGGACCGCGAACGCGACATTGCTGCCGCAAACGCCGCCTTTGACAAGGCACGCGCCCTCATGTCCAGCGGTGACTACGATCTAGTCGTTTTGGACGAGATCAACATCGCGCTTCGGTACGAATACCTGTCGGTTGAACAGGTGATCGATGGGCTGAAAGAACGGTCTGACAAGACCAGCGTGTTCCTGACGGGTCGGGACGCACCGCAGGCGTTGCGGGACTATGCCGATCTGGTCACCGAGATGACCGAGGAAAAGCATCCGTTTCAAGCCGGAATCAAAGCCCAGCGCGGCGTGGATTTCTGAGGATCAGAATCTAAACAGCCCCCCTCAGGGGCTGTTAAGCTGGCGGGTTTTCGTTGAGAAACCTGACCGATCCGCGTCGACACGCGGCGCTGTCCGGCAGCGGTTGTTCAGCCCTGTCACCCTGGGCCGCCTTGGGTTTGTCGACATAGGCGCAATAGTCGTCGTCACAGCAACATCCGCAAGCGGTGGCCGCTTCGTGCCGTGCCATGATTTCGTCAAGTGGGTCACCCATCGTCACTTCCTGTTGCGCGTGTCGTTTCCGAGGCGGTGGCGCGCTCTCACCAGGCTATACGCTAAGCCCGCAGACCGCCTCGAAACCCCGTGCTGGATGCTAACACATCTGGCCTTGATCTTTATCTGATTATTTTTGTCGGAATTTGCAAGATCAAAATAGCACTTCCTGGATAACCCCACAGTTGATCGACGGTGAACGAATTTATTTCAGGCGTTTAGAGAGAACCAATTTTCTGAAATCTCCCTTTTTAGGGCCACATATTCTGGCGCATGCCGCGATAATCAGACCAGAGAGCCGCCTGTCGATGAGACAAGCGGCTCTGGGATTTTGGAAATTCACGTTGTTGCGGTGAACCCAAGGTGAGTCAGGTTCAGGCCGTAACACCCTGCTCTGGCGCGCTAAGCGAGATGACGGCGACCACCGCAGCCCCGTTCAGCCAGTAAAAGATCGCATCCAATCCCGAAAACCCAAATAGGCTGGGCGCGGCCAGGAAAACGACGCCGACCAGAAGATCGACCGCCAAGTGAAAGTTGTAGGGAAGAACGCGCCAGATCCCCAAATGGTGATCCGTCAACACCGTCAGGACAAACGCCGCGACGCCGGTGATCACCGACAGCCACAACGCCATCGGGTTGGATTGCCCCAGTCCAAGCAAAAAGGGCAGCCCCATCAGCGCAAAGGCAACAGGGTAGTCCAGA
This sequence comes from Ruegeria sp. YTSC004, assembly GCF_059609805.1. Classification (NCBI taxonomy): domain Bacteria; kingdom Pseudomonadati; phylum Pseudomonadota; class Alphaproteobacteria; order Rhodobacterales; family Roseobacteraceae; genus Ruegeria; species Ruegeria sp. YTSC004. The sequence continues at coordinate 172,384 of NZ_JBXWMJ010000003.1, read as the reverse complement.
TAGGCGTGAATATTGCGGGTGACAAAGCGGAGAGACATGAGAGTTCCTTTCCTGATATGGGATGACCTCAAACTAGGAAAGAAACTCCGAACGTTTAATTCTGGATCGTTCGTGAAACGTTGCAGATCGTCCAGAGTTTCAATTCGATCAGTGCATTGATCGATAGGCGGCTGGCGATACGCCAACCTGCTTTTTGAACACCCGCGAAAAGGCGGCTTCCGAGGCATAGCCCACCTCGGCCGCGGCATCGGCCACGTTCCAGCGGGCCTCAGTCAATCCGTGACACGCAATCTGCATGCGCCAATCGGTCAGATACTGCATGGGCGTTGTCCCCATCTTGTCTGCGAATAGCTGTGCGAACGCAGTGCGAGACATTCCGGCCTCACGTGCCAAAGACTCGACGCTCCACTCTTGCGCGGGCGAATGGTGAAACGCAGTCAATGCACGCGAAATGCGGGAATCGGCGAACCCGGCAAGCGCGGTTTCGCTGGGGCTTTGATGTTCAAGATGGGCCCGAATGGCCTGCGCAAACAGGACCTCGGACAGTTTCAACGCTATGAGGTCACCACCGATCCGCGCGCCGTTGATCTCGGACCCGATCATACGCAGGGTGGCTTCGATCCAGGCCCCGGCTTCCTCGCCATAGTTTTCGATCAGGATGTATGGGGGAAGCCGATCAATCAGCATATGCCCTGTTCCCTGTCGCCCCGGCGGTCCGGTGAAAGAGAAATGACCGCAGATCAATTGCGTATCGCGGCTTTTGTCTTCGCCGCCATAAATCAGAACCCCGTCGCCTTTGTACCCGGCCTCTTCCAATACGTGTTCAAGCGGCAGGGCATCCATTGGCTGGACCTCACTGCACAGCAGCGCGTGGGCAGATCCGTGCGGGATCAGGATCAGATCGCCTTGCTTCAATCGCAGGGTTTGCCCTGTGTTAGAGACAAAAACTTTCAACTCTCCGCGTTGTACAAAGTGAAATCTGGCCACATTTTGATAGGCCGGCACCTGTATACCAAAGGGCGGCGTGAAAGAGGTTCGAAAGTAGAATGTGCCCTTCAAGGACAGGCGGGTGAGAATATCGCTAAGCAGATCCAACATTGGATTAAGATAGACGCGGCCGCGCGTTCGTCCAGCTATGTGAACGATCTGCAAAGATTCTTGAACGTGCGGCAATGAAAAAGCCCCCGCGAAAGCGCGAGGGCTTCTTTCAATGCATCTGAGAGTTATCAGGCGCGCACAAGCGCCTCATAATCGGCGGCGATCTCGCGGGTCAGGTCTCCGACCTCAAACGTATAATCGCCGATCTGGCCCACCGGGGTCACCTCAGCTGCGGTGCCGGTCAGCCAGCACTGTTCGAAATCCGCCATTTCCTCGGGCTTGATGCGGCGCTCGTGGACGGTGATACCTTTGTTTTTCAGCATCTGAATGACGGTCTGACGGGTGATCCCATTCAGGAAGCAATCAGCCAGAGGTGTATGTACCTCACCATCTTTTACGAAGAACACATTCGCACCGGTCGCCTCGGCCACGTAACCGCGCCAATCCATGAACAGCGCGTCCGAGCAGCCCTTGGCCTCGGCCTTATGCTTCGAGATGGTGCAGATCATGTACAGACCCGCCGCCTTGGCGTGCACCGGAATAGTTTCCGGGCTGGGGCGTTTCCATTCCGCGATATCCAGCTTGGCACCCTGCATCTTGGCGTCACCATAATAGGCACCCCAAGGCCACACGGCGACGGCCATCCGGACCGGGTTCTTGGCTGATGCCACACCCATGTCTTCCCCCGAGCCACGCCAGACCAGCGCGCGGACATAGGCGTCCTGCAGACCGCTGGCTTTCAGCGCTTCTTCCTTGGCGGCCTCGATGTCATCCACCGAATAGGGCATAGGCATGTCCAGCGCTTCGGCCGAGGCAATCAAACGCTCAGAATGTTCGCGACTTTTGAAAATCTTGCCGTTATAAGCACGTTCACCTTCGAACACCGAAGACGCATAGTGCATCGCATGGGTCAGGATGTGCACATTGGCTTCGCGCCAGGGCACCAGTTTGCCATCCAACCAGATGACACCGTCACGATCATCATACCCCGCCATGCGAAACCTCCTGACCTGGGAAAAATTTCCGATTATTGCGCTGATTAAGTCCGTTTCGGACATAAAGTTACGCAAAAACTGCGATTCGATACCTGTCCACTCTTGGAATGTCAATAACGCTGACATAAACTCGGAACGAGTAACGAATGAGGCATACTATGTCGGATACCCGCCCCGCCCCAGCCTTTGGTGGCGAGAGCCTTTTGTTTTTGACCGACGAACAGTTGCGGCAGGGGATCGAGGCGATGTTTTTCGCCTATCGCGGCTTTACCGCAGATCCTGATCGCATACTGACCGAAATGGCCTATGGACGGGCGCACCACCGGGCAATCCACTTCATCAACCGCGCCCCGGGTACGACTGTCAACAACCTTCTGGCCATTCTGGGCGTAACAAAACAGTCTCTGAACAGGGTTTTGCGGACGTTGATCGACGACGGTCTGGTCGAAAGCCGGGTCGGATCAGTGGACAAACGCGAAAGACACCTATTTCTGACAGAACAGGGCAAGGCGCTAGAGGCCAAACTGTCTGAGGCCCAGCGCGTTCGAATGCGTGCGGCGTACAAAAAGGCGGGACCCGAGGCTGTGTCGGGGTTTCGTAAAGTGCTTGAAGCAATGATGGATGCTGATATGCGTCATGCCTATACGAAACTGCGGGATACCACCTCATGAACGAAATGGATGCCCATCTGCTGATCGTCGACGATGACGAGCGCATTCGCGATCTGTTGAAGAAGTTTCTGATGCGGAACGGATTTCTGGTCACGGCTGCAAGGGATGCAGCACATGCACGGCGGGTGCTTTCGGGGTTGGATTTCGACATGATCGTGCTGGACGTGATGATGCCCGGCGAGGATGGGGTCAGCCTGACCAAGGCGCTGCGCGAAACCCATACCACTCCTATCCTGCTGTTGACCGCGCGCGGCGAAACCGAACATCGCATTGCCGGGCTTGAGGCCGGTGCGGATGACTACTTAGCCAAACCGTTCGAGCCAAAAGAGCTGTTGTTGCGGATCAATGCGATCCTGCGGCGGATGCCGGAAACACCTGCGCAGGACGCGACGGCGAAGATACTGCATCTTGGTCCGGTCCGGTACGATATCGAGCGTGGCGAGATGTGGCAGGGTGAAGACCCGGTGCGCCTGACGGCGACCGAAAGCCAGTTGATGAAGATTTTTTCGGCCCAGCCCGGAGAGCCGATCAGCCGAACCAAACTGGTCGAAGATCTGGGCCGCGACAAGGGTCAGGCGCAGGAACGCGCGGTGGACGTTCAGATCACCCGTCTGCGCCGCAAGATCGAACAAGACCCCAAGCAGCCGCGTTACCTGCAGACCGTCCGCGGCGCCGGATATATGCTGGCACCTGATTGATTCAGCCGCGGCGCTTTCTTGCCTTGGGCGAGGATATTTTTGGCCAGATGAAGATGGGATCCCGATGACAACCGCCCTTTTGACCCACGCAGATTGCCTTGATCACGTGACACCGCAAGGTCACCCCGAGAGGGTGGCGCGGTTAGAGCATATTCTGCATGCGTTAGAAGGCTTGGAACTGACACGTGTAACCGCCCCTTTGGCGGCGGATGACGACTTGCTGCGCGTGCATCCGGAAAGCCATATCCGTGAAATTCGAAATAGCAGGCCATCCGATGGCTTCAAACAGATTGACGGCGACACCTTCATGTCGCCGGGGTCGGTCGATGCAGCCTATCGCGCTGCCGGGGCGGTCGTGCGCGCAGTAGACATGGTTTTGGGCGGCGAAGCCTCGAATGCGTTTTGCGCCATCCGCCCGCCCGGTCACCATGCCGAGACCGAAACGGCAATGGGGTTCTGCCTGTTTGGAAACGCCGCGCTGGCTGCCAAACACGCATTGGATCATCATGGATTGAAGCGCGTAGCTGTTGTTGATTTCGACGTTCACCACGGAAACGGCACGCAGGATCTGCTGTGGGATGAAAGAGGTGCACTGGTGATCACCAGCCAGCAAATGCCGCTGTGGCCTGGATCGGGGCGCCCGGATGAAACCGGCGCTTATGAGACCGTTTTGAACATCCCGCTGGCACCCGGCACTGGTGGGGCCGAGATGCGGACAGCTTACGAGACGCAAGCCTTCCCGAGGTTGCGCGCATTCAAGCCGGAACTGATCATCATCTCGGCAGGTTTTGATGCGCATCAGGACGATCCGCTGGCCAACTTGAACTGGTCTACAGGCGATTTTGCTTGGGTTACAGCCGAGCTGTGCAAGATCGCCGATGAGCTGTGTGAAGGTCGTATCGTCTCGACTTTGGAGGGCGGGTATGATCTGAACGCCCTGGCCGAGGCCACTCGTGCCCATGTGGAAGAACTGATGAAGGCAGCCCGATGACCGATACTCCTGTTGATCAGATGACATTCGAACAAGCGATGAAAGAGCTTGAGGCCGTTGTCGGCCAGTTGGAGCGTGGGGACGTGGCGCTGGATCAGTCCATTGCGTTGTATGAGCGCGGTGCCGCGTTGAAGAAACGCTGCGAAGACGAATTGAAGCGGGCTGAAGAAAAGGTTGCGGCAATCACGTTGGACGCCAATGGGCAGCCAACCGGGACGACGCCTGTCGAAGGTCAGTAAATGTTCAAGGAAATTCTGGCGCAGGATGCCTCGCGGATTCAGGCTCAGTTCGATCTGGTCCTGAGCGCGCTGGACGAATTGGATGTTACCCGGGCGATGGCCTACACCACGCAGGGCGGCAAGCGATTGCGTGGGTTTCTCGTGCTGGAAAGCGCGCGGATGCATGGCATCGACTCAACACAGGCAATCTGGCCTGCGACAGGCATCGAAGCGCTGCACGCCTATTCGCTGGTCCATGATGACCTTCCCTGCATGGACGATGACGATCTGCGTCGTGGACGTCCGACCGTGCACTTAAAGTGGGACGAAGGCACCGCCGTTCTGGCCGGTGATGCCCTGCAGACATTGGCCTTTGAGCTGTGCACCCGGCCCGAGGTCGGAAATGCAGAGGTTCGTGCTGAATTGGCTCTAACCCTGGCCAAAGCAAGCGGTGCGCAGGGAATGGTGCTGGGGCAAGCGCTGGATATGGCGGCTGAAACAACGGCCGCGCCCCTGACATTGGAGCAGATCACCACGCTGCAGGCTGGTAAGACCGGGGCGCTGATTGAATGGTCCGCCTGCGCCGGTGCGCGGTTGGCCCAGGCAGATCCCGAACCCTTGCGCCAATATGCCCAGGCGCTTGGCCTTGCTTTTCAGATCGCTGATGACATTCTGGATGTTGAAGGTGATGCCGAGAAGGCCGGCAAACGATTGCAAAAAGATGCCGAGGCAGGCAAGGCCACGTTTGTTTCGCTTTTGGGTCTGAACGCCGCAAAATCCCGCGCTGTAGAACTGGTCGATCAGGCCTGCGCGGCGTTGGATGGATACGGTGCCAAGGCTGAAACCTTGAAGGACGCGGCCCGCTTCGTTATTGCCCGGGACAGCTAAGCCAGGAACGCCAAATGTCTGACCGCCCGAACACGCCCCTGCTGGACCTTGTGAACCGCCCTGCGGATCTCAAGCAGTTTTCGGACGCGCAATTGCATCAGGTGGCGCAGGAGTTGCGGTCCGAGACAATCTCGGCCGTGTCTGTCACCGGTGGGCATCTGGGCGCGGGTCTGGGCGTGGTCGAATTGACGACCGCCCTGCACGCCGTGTTCGACACGCCGCGCGACAAGATCATCTGGGACGTTGGTCATCAGTGCTATCCGCACAAAATCCTGACCGAACGGCGCGACCGTATCCGTACCCTTCGCATGAAGGACGGGCTGAGCGGCTTCACCAAGCGCAGCGAGAGCCCCTATGACCCGTTTGGCGCGGCGCACAGTTCGACCTCGATCAGCGCTGCGTTGGGTTTTGCCGTCGCTCGCGATCTGGGCGGCGTGACCCCCGAGGGATTGGGTGATGCGATCGCCGTGATCGGTGACGGCTCGATGTCTGCCGGCATGGCCTTTGAGGCGATGAACAACGCCGGCCACCTGAAGAAACGCCTGATCGTCATTCTCAATGACAATGAAATGAGCATCGCACCGCCAGTTGGCGCGCTGTCCAATTACCTGTCACGCATTTATGCGGAAGAACCGTTTCACGACCTGAAAGCCGCCGCCAAAGGTGCGGTGTCTTTGTTGCCGGAACCTTTCCGCGAAGGGGCAAAACGCGCCAAGGAGATGCTCAAGGGCATGGCCGTGGGCGGCACATTGTTTGAGGAGCTGGGCTTTTCTTATCTCGGTCCAATCGACGGGCACGATATGGATCAGCTGTTGCCTGTCCTGCGCACGGTCAAGGCCCGCGCCACTGGCCCGATCCTGATCCACGTGCTGACAAAGAAGGGCAAGGGGTACGCCCCCGCCGAGCAAGCCAGGGACAAAGGTCACGCGACAGCAAAGTTCGACGTGGTAACGGGGGAGCAGAAGAAAGCGCCCTCAAACGCACCATCTTACACGTCGGTCTTTGGCAAAACCCTGGTGGAAGAGGCCGCATGCGATGACAAGATCGTTGCTGTCACGGCCGCGATGCCCGACGGAACCGGGCTGAACCTGTTTGCGGAACGCTATCCGTCGCGCTGTTTCGATGTGGCGATTGCCGAACAACACGGTGTGACCTTCGCCGCCGCTCTGGCTGCGGGGGGGATGAAGCCCTTCTGCGCAATTTATTCCACATTTTTGCAGCGTGGATACGATCAGGTCGTGCATGACGTGGCCATTCAGCGCCTGCCGGTTCGTTTTGCGATCGACCGTGCAGGGTTGGTGGGCGCAGATGGCGCGACCCATGCGGGGTCGTTCGATATCGCCTATTTGTCCAACCTGCCCGGCATCGTGGTCATGGCCGCAGCGGATGAGGCCGAGTTGGTGCATATGGTGGCCACCGCTGTCGCGCATAATGAAGGCCCGATTGCGTTCCGCTATCCTCGCGGCGAAGGTGTCGGCGTCGACTTGCCGGAACGTGGCGAGGTTCTGGAAATCGGCAAAGGCCGGATCATCCAAGAAGGCGCACGGGTCGCACTGTTGTCCTTCGGGACACGGCTGGCCGAAGTGCAGAAAGCGGCCGAAGCTTTGACTGCGCGTGGGATCACCCCCACTATCGCTGATGCTCGATTTGCCAAGCCCTTGGACCACGACCTGATTTTGGATCTGGCCGCCAACCACGAGGCGTTGATCACCATTGAAGAAGGTGCCATCGGCGGCTTTGGCAGCCATGTTGCCCAACTTTTGGCCGATGAAGGCGTCTTTGACCAGGGTCTCAAGTATCGCTCGATGGTTCTGCCTGATACCTTTATCGACCAGGCCAACCCCGCAGATATGTATACAGTAGCGGGCCTGAATGCCGAGCAAATCGAGGCCAAAGTGCTATCCGTTCTGGGTGTAGCAACCATCGGCGAAAAACGCGCCTGAGGCATGAAGCTAGGCAACTGAATTTCACCGTTGTTGGAAAATCTGCAAGCACCGCTCTTGACGGAAATTTCGGGCAGCCGCCGAATTCAGTCGCTTTTGGGTGAGTCCTTGAGAACACAGGAACCGCTTGAGTCCCGGCGCAGCGTTCCCGCTTCCCCGCATTTCTGATAGTAGTAAGAAAAACAAAAACTCCACCCTTGAGCAGGCGGGCGGATGAGAAACATCATGGCAGTTTTGGTCGCGCTTTTTTTGATGAGCGTGGCGGCAAGTTCAAAAGAGATTCAGGTTGGCAATGATCCGGGGGGGCGGATTGTGGATCGCATGGTCCAGATCGAAATCGCCAACCGGACCAACGCGCAATTCCAGATCAACGGGGACTATTGCCACTCTAGTTGCACCATGCTGCTGGGTGCTGACGATGTTTGCGTTTCGCCCGAGACGATCTTTGGCTTTCACGGCCCCCATCACCCAAACCGAACGAAAATGACGGCAGATGAGTTCGACAGGAAAAGCGCGTCACTATCTAGCTACTACCCAAATCCGATCAGAAACTGGTTCATGTCCAAAGCAAGGTTCGCCGGGCCCAATGAGCTTTTTTATGTGACGGGTGAGTACCTGATAAACCTCGGCGTGCAGGAATGCGCTTAGAACGCTAGCATCTCAATACCGCGGCTGTTCCCGTCAGGTCATTCGCGCAGGCACACATTGAACTGAAAACAGAGTTCGGTTTTATCCAGAGCCTGATGTCCTGTTCACGGCGGTCGCTGAAACTCGCCCGATAACCACCACTACAGGTTAGTCGGCGTCTTCCATCTTCGTTGCATTGAGTTGCGCGAAAAGCTCGGGCCCGATGCGATCATACAGTTCGATCTGCGTCTCTAGAAAGTCGATATGACCTTCTTCATCCGACATCAGGCTTTCGAACAATCCCATTGAGACATAGTCTCCGGCCTCTTTGCAGACATCCCGCGCTTCCTTGTAAAGCGCCCGCGCGCTTTGCTCTGCTGCAAGATCGCATTCCAGCGTTTCACGCGGGTTTTCACCGATCCGCAGGGGATCAAGTTTCTGCAGGTTGGGATGCCCTTCCAGAAAGATGATACGTTCAATCAGTTTGTCGGCGTGTTCCATCTCTTCAATGGATTCTTCACGGCTTTTCTTGGCCATGCTGCCAAGACCCCAATCGTCTTGCAGGCGATAATGCAACCAGTATTGGCTGACGGCCGTTAGTTCGTGGCGCAGAGCTTTGTTCAGGTATTCAATTACCTTTTTGTCACCTTTCATGATGAAACTCCTTGGCTGTGTCTAAGAACTGGCGTGGAAACAACTTTTTAAGCTGAATGCTACCACCAGAGCGGCTTAACCCGAAACCTTCAAATATCTGTTTTGAAACAGGTATTTGCAAGTTTCCTGACGATTCTCGTTTGAATCAGAACCCGTCACTTGAAAGCGTTTTTCCACCACACTTACGATTCCCTGATACCTGCTTACCGATCGGAAGCATGGCCCTTGCGGATCAAAATTACGCGGGCAAACAGCTCCGGAGATTGAGCTGCGCTAGCATCCGATGATAGCCCGCAGGATCGAACCAAAAGTGAGATACGAGGTAGGCCGCTAGTTTAGCATAACTTTACAGGGGAACGTGGTGCCTCAAGAGGGACTCGAACCCCCGACCTTGTCCTTACGAAGGACCTGCTCTACCAGCTGAGCTATTGAGGCAAGCGACGGTTCCTTTAAACCCTCGGGCAGATGCGTGCAAGTCTCGATATCCTCGGACGCCTACCGGTGTGTGATGGTGATTCCCGCAGCTCAGATCGCTTGAAGCCCATTCCATCACCACGCTCCAGCAAGAATATCACGCCTGTTCCAACGCTTACGCTCACCTTCGATGGCCATGTATTTTCGGTTGACTGGGTTGTCTTATTTTAATATTTCATGAAATATGATAGAACAGATAACAGACCAGTTGGCCATCCTGGGTCATCCGCAGCGTATCCTTGTGTTTCGCATGCTCATGCGACGTTTTCCTGACAGCGTCCCGGCAGGAGAGCTGGCGGCGGAACTCGACCTGAAGGCCAGCACCTTGTCGAACTATCTGAACGCGCTTCAGCGTTCGGGGCTGGTCAAGCAGGAACGTTCCGGGACATCACTTCTCTATTCGATTGAAATGAAAAACGTGCAGCAGATGCTTGATTATCTGATCGTCGATTGCTGTCGCGGTCGCCCTGACATCTGCATGCCATTTTCTCTGGGAAATGAGGCCGCGACAGACCGGAAGTTCAACGTCTTGTTTTTGTGTGTGGGCAATTCTGCCCGCTCGATTTTTGCGGAATCCCTGCTGCGCACCCTGGGGGGTGACCGGTTCAACGTTTACTCGGCTGGTACGCAGCCCACATCCGAGCTCAACCCGATGGCCGTGCAAGTTCTGGACGACAAAGGGCATGACACATCCATCCTGCGGTCCAAGAACATGTCCGAGTTTGCAACCCCCGGCGCGCCCGAGATGGATTTCGTCTTCACGGTCTGCAATCAGGCCGCAAATGAGGAATGCCCCGCTTGGGAAGGCCAGCCAATCAGTGGCCATTGGGGCATGCCGGACCCGGTCAGGGCCGAGGGCACGGATGCCGAAAGAAGCCTTGCATTTCAACATGCATATGGCGCGCTCAAGCGCCGGATTGAGGCCTTTACGTCTTTGCCGGTCGAAAGCCTCGACCGGATCGCACTGCAAACTGCTGTTGATGACATCGGCAGAACGCCCACTGAGGACATGAAATGACGACTTATGCTGTGAATGGGTTGGGCCGGATGGGAAAACTGGCCTTGAAACCGCTGCTGGACAAAGGCGCAAAGATCGCCTGGATTAATGATTCAGTCGGTGGCCCCGAAATGCACGCGCACCTGCTGGAGTTTGACACGGTTCATGGCCGCTGGGATGCCACGTTCGCACATGATGCCGACAGCGTTACGATCAACGGCACACGTCTGCCCTTTATCGGCACCAGAGATTTGGCGGAACTGCCGCTGGACGGAGTCGATGTGGTGATCGACTGCACCGGTGTCTTCAAGACCCAAGCCAAGCTGGCCCCCTATTTTGAGGCAGGCGTGAAAAAGGTTGTTGTCTCGGCCCCCGTCAAGGATGGCCCGACCGCCAACATCGTTATGGGCGTGAATGAGGACACTTATGATCCGGATGTCCACAGCATCGTGACAGCGGCCTCCTGCACGACCAATTGTTTGGCCCCAGTGGTCAAGGTCATCCACGAAAACCTTGGTATTCGCCACGGATCAATGACCACAATTCACGACGTGACCAATACGCAAACCATCGTGGATCGCCCCGCCAAAGATCTGCGCAGGGCGCGGTCTGCTTTGAACTCTCTGATCCCGACCACTACTGGTTCGGCCACGGCTATCACGCTGATCTACCCAGAACTCAAGGGGCGGCTGAACGGCCACGCGGTGAGGGTTCCATTGCTGAATGCCTCGCTGACGGATTGCGTCTTCGAGGTTGAGCGCGAAACCACCGCCGAAGAGGTCAACGCGCTTTTCAAGGCCGCGGCCGAAGGTGAGTTGAAAGATATCCTTGGCTATGAGACGCGGCCGCTAGTTTCCACCGACTACACCAACGACGAACGGTCCTCGATTGTAGATGCGCCTTCGACCATGGTAGTGAACGACACGCAGGTGAAGATCTATGCCTGGTACGACAATGAAATGGGTTACGCCCATCGTCTGGTCGACGTTGCCCTGATGGTTGGTGCCTCGCTGTGACTGAAAGGCCCGAAGGTATGTCGGCCTATATCGCGGTCACAGCAGCCTATTGGGCCTTCATGCTGACTGACGGGGCCCTGCGTATGCTGGTGCTGCTGCACTTTCACAGCATGGGATTCTCGCCGGTTCAGTTGGCATATCTGTTTGTTCTGTATGAGATCGCCGGCATGGGCACGAACCTTGCCGCAGGTTGGGTCGCGGCGCGGTTCGGGCTGACATCGACGCTTTATGCGGGGCTGGCACTGCAGATTGGAGCGTTGTTGGTTCTTACGCAATTAGACCCTAATTGGGCGATTCCGGTAAAAGTAGTCTTTGTGATGATCGTGCAAGGGGCCAGCGGCGTTGCAAAGGATCTGGCCAAGATGTCCTCAAAATCCGCCGTCAAACTGCTGGCCCCGACTGAGGGCGGAGGGTTGTTTCGCTGGGTCGCGATTTTGACTGGCTCCAAGAACGCTGTGAAAGGGTTTGGGTTTCTGCTTGGGGCGGCACTGTTGGCGACAGTGGGCTTTATGTGGGCCGTTCTGGCAATGGCGATCATACTTGCCGCATTCCTCGTCGCCGTCATCCTGTTCATGCCGACCGGCCTGCCCAAAGGGCGCAAAGGCGCCAAGTTCTCCGAGGTCTTCTCAAAATCCGCCAATGTGAACTGGCTATCCGCCGCTCGTGTCTTCTTGTTTGGGGCGCGGGACGTGTGGTTCGTGGTCGGCATTCCGATCTATTTTTACGCAGTTCTGTCGGACGGAACCGAGGATGGCAACCGTGCCGCGTTTTTTATGATCGGCACATTCATGGCCGTTTGGGTCATACTTTACGGAGCTGTTCAGGCCAGCGCGCCGAAAATCCTGCGTGCAAAAGAACGCCCGGAAGGGGACCTTATCCACGCAGCCAAGAATTGGGCCGCGGCGCTGTTTTGTGTGCCTGCTGCCCTGACCATCGCGGTTCTGCTCTCATCCGGCCCTGAGACATGGCTGACCATTACGCTGGTCGTGGGTCTTTTGGCCTTCGGGGCAATCTTCGCCGTCAATTCAGCGCTGCACTCATACCTCATCCTGGCCTTCACCAAGTCCGAGCGTGTGACGATGGATGTGGGTTTTTACTACATGGCCAACGCGACGGGCCGTCTGGTCGGCACTGTTCTGTCGGGACTTACTTATCAGATTGGCGGGCTTCCACTGGTTCTGGGCACCGCTGCTGCAATGGTCGCGCTGGCCGCCCTGACATCCGGCAAACTAACCGACCAGACGAATGAGGTATATTCATGAGCATCTTCGAACGCTACCTGACCGTCTGGGTCGCGCTGGCAATGGTTGGCGGCGTATTGATCGGACTGGTTGCACCCGGCCTAGTTCAACTGATCGCCTCGGCCGAAGTGGCCAGCGTCAATCTTGTGGTAGCTTTGCTGATCTGGGCGATGGTCTACCCCATGATGGTCGGCGTGGATTTCGGCGCAGTGGCGGGCGTTGCCCGGCAACCACGCGGGTTGATCGTGACGCTGGTGGTCAACTGGCTGATTAAGCCGTTCACCATGGCCTTTCTGGCGGTTCTGTTCTTTGACCACGTCTTTGCGCCATGGATTAAACCCGAAGACGCGGCGCAATACACCGCCGGGCTGATCCTGCTGGGTGCCGCGCCCTGCACCGCTATGGTGTTCGTCTGGTCTCAGCTGACCAGGGGCGATGCGACCTATACGCTGGTGCAGGTTTCCGTGAACGACTTGATCATGGTGGTGGCATTCGCCCCGATCGTGGCCTTTCTGCTGGGCGTGACCGATATCCAGGTTCCATGGCAAACGCTGGTTCTGGCAACTGTTCTATATGTCGTATTGCCGCTGATCGCCGGCCTCTTCACCCGACACAAACTGGGATCGCAGGAGGCAATCGATGCGTTTTCCGCACGCGTCAAGCCGTGGTCGGTCATGGGCCTGATCGCCACGGTCGTCATTCTGTTCGGCTTGCAGGGGCAGACCATTCTGGCCAAACCACTGGTGATTGTCTTGATCGCAGTGCCAATTCTGATCCAGAGCTACGGTATCTTTGCCCTGGCCTACGGCACAGCCTTTGCTTTGAAAGTGCCGCACCGGATCGCCGCACCCTGCGCCATGATCGGCACGTCAAACTTCTTTGAGCTGGCCGTCGCTGTGGCCATCAGCCTGTTCGGATTGAACTCGGGAGCAGCGCTGGCGACGGTCGTAGGTGTTCTGGTTGAAGTTCCGGTTATGCTGTCACTGGTTGCCTTCGCAAACCGTACACGGGCGCGTTTTCCAGCAGTCGAAACGCAATACTCTAAAAAAACACTCAATTCCAACTGACAAATGGTCAGTCGCGGAGATCACCCAAAAGCGTAAAGTGAACCGAAAACTCGGGTTCACTAACGCTTTGTCTCGAAGTACTACTCGTGCTTCAGCAGCTGTCGAAAATGGACGAAGTTCAATTTCAGCTTGATAAGTCGTCTGCATTAACCGAATTTCTGCGCAAGAGTGAGTCAGTGCTTTTGTCGAGCCCTGACGCAAGCATCAATTCAGACAAACCTAGTTAGCGTGAGACTATTTTGGCATTAATAAGCAATCGCAGAAAAACAATGAATGTGTCTTCCAGTAGCGCAGTGCTTTCCAAGATCGGTGATTACGATTTCCTGTCTGTGGACATCTTCGACACCCTCCTCTTTCGCCATTGCAACTCTCCCATTGATGCCTTCGGTTTCATGGAGGAGCACATAGAAACAAGGCAGGTGACCGAGTATTTTAAGGACTATCGGGTCGCAGCCGAGCAATTGGCTCGGGAAGACGCAGACCAGAAAGGACTGGAGGACGTTTCGTTAGACGAGATTTATTTTTGTTTTCAACAACTCACGAATTGTAGCGGTACGCAAACTGAGCAGATCAAACAGCTCGAACTAGAAACGGAAATGGACCTGCTTCACGCCACCAATTTTGGAAGAAAGTTGGTGGCCAAGCTAAAAAACACAAAGAAACGACTTGTCATCACGTCGGATATGTACCTTCCCCAAAACTTTCTTGAGAAAGTGCTGGAGGCAAAAGGAATTGTCGGATGGGAACGCGTCTTCGTTTCGAACGAGCAAGGAAAGACCAAACATACTGGCAACTTGTTCGAAGAGGTGGCTGAGTACTTTGGTGTTCCACACGAAAAAATATTACATATCGGTGATAACAAACATGCCGATGGCAAAATGGCTGCCAGCGCAGGTATGCAGTCCCATGTAGTCTTGGCTAGCAAGGACGTACCTGCCAGATCTCCAAAACCAAAGCACCATTCCAATATGCTTTCGGGATCGCGTCCCATATCTCAGATTTTTTCGGCAAATTTTCTGGAAACGCATCACTACGATTCTGAAAAGCTGGACTTCCGTACTTTGTCTGAGGATCAGTACTTTGAGGCCATTGGGGCCGTATTGATCGCACCATTGATCACATCAATGCTTATCTGGATGAAGCGGGAAATGGACGATAGGGGCATCTCACGCATCGCATTTCTTGCTCGCGATGGCATGTTTCCTAAAGCAGCATTCGAACTTTTGTGGCCAAATGAATATGACACGCAGTACATAGCTGCCTCCCGGCGATTACTCACGCTTCCATTCACAGTTTTGGAGCCGAACACTATTGGCGGGATGCTTCACACCACCTTAGAAAGCTCGGAGACACTGGACGAATTTCTGGGCAAAATCTCCGGCGGGCCGATCTTAACAGATCTTTTTGCCAATCATGGCCTAAGTGGAACGGACCCACTAACGCGAAAAGCGCGAAAAAAAATCTTGAGACTTCTAAAGGAAAGTCCGGACACCTTTTTTCAGTCGTTTGCCCACGAGCGCGCCGCTCTAAAAAAGTACTATCGTTCGGCCTTCCCGGCAGGTTCTAGCACGGCCGTCTTTGACGTAGGTTGGCGCGGCAGTCTACAGCGCTCAATTTGCGAGATTGTTGATGCAGAAGCGGATATCCTGGGCCTTTACTTCGGCACAAGTCGGCATGCCACATCAATCCTACGTCGCAACGGCTTGGAATATGAGAGTTTTACAGCGTCAAATGGTCTTCCTTCCCATTTAACGCCATGGTTCACGGATTTTCGGGATATCGTGGAGTTTCTCTGTTCGGCAAATCATGGCAGCGTCCTTGGGCTGCAGCAAAGTGAATCCGGTGATATTTCTTGGGTCACCGCTGAACTCAGCGAGTTGGAGGCAGCCAACCTCCAGCGCGCCAAGAAAATTCAAGATTCCGCCCTACAAGCAATCGAGTCCGTACTACGGGCAATGTCGACAGAGACGTTGGCAAAATACACCAACCCGAAGGATGAGCGAGACATGCGTCATTTCCTGAGTAAACCGCATCGCCAAGATGCCCTTAGGTTCAAGAATGTAAGAATCTTCGATGGCGTAGGTGACACAACCGGTGAGAGTTTGACGCGCATTGGTGAACGCAGCACACATTATCAAAACGCCAAAAGCAGCCGGTGGCGTGCTGCCTATGGATCGCAACTCAATCCCTTGTCATATGCCTTACTGAAATTTGTTTTGCGAAAAAGAAAAAAAATTAAGTTATAGCCCTATGCAGTGTTGATAGTCTGACAGAGTTCGCGAACGCAGGCTTTGCTCACCTTGAAAATCTCGCCGGTCACGATGAAGAACGTTTTAATGTCGTAACCTGAATAGATTTCGAGGTGTAAAGCCGTCAGGGCAAATTCGTCGCCTATGATCGTTTTCTGAACAATCGCCAGGCTCTCGAAGAGTTTCGAGCTTTTCTTGCTTCTTTGTCGCGCCGCTTTTTTCTGTTAGCCGGAATGTCATAAGTGTAGCGGGCCTCCAATTCTTGCGATTTCCCACCAATGAATGAGCAACTTCCGGGCACGCCAACATTAGGATATTTTTCACCCAAGTGCTTGATTCCAAGCCAATAACGCTCTGTAACAAAACCCTTTGAATAGTGTTGGAACTCGACGGGTAAAACTATCACAGGAATCCCAAAATTCTCCTGCGCGTTAATACACAGGTCTTCGGCGTAAAGGTCGAACGTTAGGGTCTCATCAAACCGCAACCCGGGCCGATCCCTAAGTAACCGAGTGTGAATTAGAATCGCCACACAATCCAGTGTTTCAACCCAAGTTGGTGCAGTCACCGGCAGACCGACCTGTAGCACCGAAGAGCCGTCTTTTTCACTACACTTATGCTGACCAAACCCGGCCGGTGCATGCCCATCCAGCCTTACTCCAAAGGTTCCGTAAATTGCTTCAAGTGCCAAGTTCTCTGTGTCAAACAACTCTCCCTGAACTTCGAAGTCTTCATGTACGAAAAAAAGCCACATGTCCTCGTTCAAGTACTTTTCTATAACCTCATTGTATAGCGTCGGCAGGCCTGCTGATCGACCGCGGTTGTCAATCAGATGAATATCCCTTTCAAACAAAAACTTGTTTCGAGAGAACAGTTCAGTTGCCATCTTTTCGTTCACAAACGGAACGAATATCTTCAACGGGTCGCTGTTAGAAACTGTCATTTCTGACCCAACTCTCTTTGTGTTCGACGCTGATACCGCCGTACTGAGTTCCAGTACGAGACCTTCAGCGGGTGGCGGTACATTATACGGCGCCAATCTAGTTGCCCAATGTCGTCTCGAGTAGATAATTGCTTAATGGAATTTGGCAGCATGAGATCGTAGTTGTGCAACTGCTGCTCTTGATTTTGCCTACTAGAATTGTCCAGGTACTTTGACGAGATTGACTTAGGCTTCCAGTAAGACTCGACAGTTCTCCATTCACTCTCACCCTTGCATCGCGGAAACGGAACATTCTCGAATGCCCGATATTCCCTTTCGGTCGGTGTTGTGATCAGTCGCGTAAGACAGAAAAGGTTGAAGTCTTTTAGTTCCCGACGATCTAACGCGTCTTTTCTTGGCGCGATCATGCGGAGGAAATCGAGAGCCCCTCGTTGGACACAAATTGAAGCGAGGAGGCCAATATCGGCGTTCATTTCACATTTTGCACTCAAAGACAAAGATATGTCGTTCCCCGAATTCAGATGTGGGAAGGACGTATCAGGATTGACGAACAAAAAATCTGACAGAACTGGGCCTACCCTTACGGACATATCGGTGCTCATCGCATTCAAACCGTCAAAAAGGTAGGCTGAAGCCCTTGCCTCTCGGCTGGGAGAACTTTGACCACAAATACAATACCGATGCACTCTTAATGAAGACAGAAATTTAATGTCCGGTGCACTGCCATCGATATCCGCGATAGCAATGTTTTTTGAACCTTGAACCGTCCATGCGTCGATACGCTTCTGCAATTGTTTGCGTTCTACAGCAGAAGCATCCAAGAATTCACCGTCAAAAGCTTCTTTCACATCGCTGATCGAGTAGCTTGTTAACGGCAGTTTCAGAATGCTCAGAGATTGCTCAATAATGTGGTGCTGGCCAGGCGGAAGAAGCAGTTCATCGAACCCATCTTGTATTGAACGTTCCGCAATATAGTCACAGAACCCCAGCAATACCGGCCCGCAAACATTGAAGCCGAAACTATAAAGATCGGGTTCCTCGGGATCGACATGAGGCATTCGCGCTGCGATCTGGCCGAAAATCAAGTCCGAGGTGAACGTATATTCTCCGCGGTCTTGATCAACAAATGGAGCATCATCCTGCCTAAGGCAATCGCTGTGTTGGTTTACATGAATTGCTGTCAAAGCGCAGTCCACGTCAACGTTCATGTTCGCGAATTCGCGCTGGCAAAAATGCAGGACACGGTTCGGTGCGACCTCCTCATTGGCTGCAACTTTCAAAAGAAAGTGACGGCCTTCCGTAGGGCTAATTAGCGCATCCAGTTCAATCCCATGTGATTTCAATAGCCTCGATAATTGGTCTTTATTCAGTCTCGTGTCATTAATACCGACCAATTGCTTCCCTTTAGCCCGAGCAACTGTGGCAATCATAACAAAGGCTTGATTTAAAAAGTGGAACTTTTCTTCGAACTCTCTTTCATCGTCAGACGTCACGGTGTTGTCCGGCAGAAGAACTGCAAGAAGGCTATAAATTTCGTGTAAACTAATCTCGGACGCTTCGGTTGTCCCAAAACGCCTCCGAGCAAGCTGCTCCGCTTTTAGTCTTGCGCCATAAAAACCGTCGACACCGAGTGACTTCTCTATGAAACGGAAAACGCCATCCACACTTAACACGCCGCGCGACAACAATGTCTTCGAAACATCGAAGGCGATAACGTCGTGGTTTTCGATTAGGTTCGAAATTGTGGAGAATGTGCATCCCGTCCGTCGAACGACTTCAGCTTTGTTTCGTTCCTGCGACAGCATAGACACTCCAACACGAGGTGAATAAGAATTCAGCGCTGTTGATACCAAGCATCGAACTCGCCTGCCAGTAGTCTATCAAACTCACTGAAACTAATTCCCCGATGACCTCGGGAGCCCCAAAACATAGAACAGGAGCGCACGACAATCGAGTGTTACAACCTGACATCAAGCCCTGACAAACCTGAGGCATGCCCCAAAACACAGCTTATTGCCTCAAGAAGAGATCCGCCAACGTAAACGGCTTTGTTGACTGCAAGTGAACTGTCGCTCGTGGGTAATCTGATTTGCAAACAGGCCTTCGAAAATGCAACTTTCTGCATTGAGACTTTCCCGGCCTCCATTTTCGAGTATAAGCCTATTTGGATATTGTCCAGCAATGGCGATTGAGTTAGCCCATTCTTTACTCTGCGTGCGCCGCAGAATGGCACTACAGGTAATGTTAATTATGGAATTCACAACCCTCTCAATACCAGAGGTGAAGCTGATTACACCGAGGCGATTTGGCGATCACCGAGGCTTTTTCGAAGAGACCTACAACTGTGATCAGTTCTCTTCCGCCGGGATCGATACAGTTTTTGTTCAAGACAATCACTCTGTGTCCAGTGAAATCGGAACGGTACGAGGCCTGCACTTTCAGGCACCACCGAAAGCGCAAGCTAAACTTGTTCGCTGCGGACGTGGAAGACTCTTCGATGTTGCGGTAGATATTCGCAAGGGTTCTCCGACGTTTGGTCGATGGGTCGGTGAAGAACTGAGTTTTGAAAATGGACGCATGTTACTTGTCCCGGCTGGATTTGCCCATGGGTTTATGACGTTGGAGCCGGACACCGAAATTGTATATAAGTGTTCAGACACTTATGCGCCAGAAACCGAGGGGGCTGTTCACTGGAGCGACCCCGAAATCGGCATTGAATGGCCGCTAACATCAACCGAAACAAAGCTATCTGAAAAAGACGCGGCTGCGCTGCGCCTGTCAGAACAAGAATCCCCCTTTACTTTTGAGGACACCAAATGAAACTTTTGGTCACTGGAGGCGCCGGTTTTATTGGGTCTGCCGTTGTTCGTCGTGCCGTTGCCCAAGGTCATTCGGTAGTCAACGTAGATGCGTTGACGTATGCAGCTTGCCTCGACAATGTTGCGGTAGCGGCTGATGCGCCAGGCTATGCTTTCGAACACGCAGATATTCGTGACGCTTCGGCGATGGAGGCTGTGCTCAGGAAACATAAGCCTGACGCGATCATGCATCTGGCCGCCGAAAGCCATGTAGACCGCTCAATCGATGGTCCAGCTGCCTTTATCGACACCAATGTCACGGGCACTTACGTTCTTCTAGAGGCCGCGCGCGCCTATTGGACCGACGCAGGCAAACCCGCAGACTTCCGTTTTCACCATATTTCGACCGATGAGGTCTTCGGATCTCTGGGGGAGACCGGTTTTTTTACCGAAGATAGCCCCTATCAACCAAACTCGCCCTATTCAGCATCGAAGGCGAGTTCGGACCACCTTGTACGCGCGTGGCACGAAACCTATGGCCTGCCGATCATTCTGACAAATTGCTCAAACAACTATGGTCCATATCAGTTTCCCGAAAAACTGATACCGGTCGTAGTCTTCAAGGCATTGTCCGGGCAGTCGATACCGATTTACGGCAACGGCGATAACATCCGCGACTGGCTGCATGTCGAGGACCATGCAGAGGCGCTGCTGCTTGTTCTGGAAAAAGCGGCCGTCGGTGCAAGCTACAACATTGGTGGCGAAAACGAGATGACAAATCTTGAACTCGTCAAAATGCTCTGCAGTATTCTGGACCGGCTTCGTCCGGCAGAGAAACCTTACTCAGAACAGATCACATTCGTAACTGATCGCCCGGGTCACGACCGCCGCTATGCGATTGATCCAACTCGAATTGTCGAAGACCTTGGCTGGCATCCGAACTATACCCCTGAGACAGGATTGGAACAGACCGTCCAGTGGTATCTGGACAACGAAGCCTGGCTGAATGCACTTCTAGCGCGGGATGGTGTTGGCGATCGCCTTGGTGTTGCCAAATGAAAATACTTGTCTTCGGTCGAAGCGGGCAGGTCGCCACAGAGTTGCGAGCGCAAGCGCCTGCGCGCGGCATCATAATAGAGGCGTTGGGGCGCGAGGACGCGGACCTTTCGCACCCGAAAACATGCGCAGACCACATAAGCAAAACCAACGCGGATGTGGTCATCAACGCCGCTGCTTTTACTGCGGTCGATAAGGCTGAAGACGAGAAAGATATCGCTCGGCGCGTTAACGCTGATGCGCCCGGTTCTATGGCCCAAGCGGCGGCCGAACGTGGCATTCCGTTCATTCACATCTCGACGGATTATGTCTTTGATGGATCAGGGACGCTCGCACGAACTACAAACGACCCGACTAGCCCGCTTGGCGTATACGGTAGTACTAAACTGGAAGGCGAAGATAAGGTCGCGGCGGCCGGAGGCTGGCATGGTATTCTCCGTACAAGTTGGGTGTTCTCGGCGCATGGAAACAATTTCGTCAAGTCGATGCTTCGATTGGCGGAAACACGAAACCACGTAACCATAGTTGCCGATCAGGTTGGGGGCCCCACACCTGCAGCGGACATCGCAGCTACATTGCTTAGAATGGCCGAGGCAGGGTCCAGTGTGGAGGGTGGCCTGTTTCATTATGCAGGAAGTCCAGACGCAAGCTGGGCAGATTTCGCACGCGAGATTTTTTTACAGGCAGGCTTAGATATTTCGGTTGAAGATATCCCGACCAGCGCATACCCGACGCCTGCTGCCCGCCCAAAAAATTCGCGGCTGGACTGTTCCCGGCTTGAAAAAACTTATGGGCTTCTTCGCCCTGACTGGAAAGCCGGGCTAACCAAGGTACTGAGGCAATTAGGTCAGACCCCAAAAGGCCAATTTTGAAAGGTTAACGCATGCAACGTAAGGGAATTATTCTTGCCGGAGGCTCTGGAACGCGGCTGTACCCGATTACGATGGCCGTGTCCAAACAGCTGCTACCAGTTTACGATAAGCCAATGATTTTCTACCCACTCAGTGTATTGATGTTGGCGCAGATCCGCGAAGTTGCAATCATCACAACACCACAGGACCAGGAGCAGTTCATTCGCCTCTTTGGTGATGGCAGTCAATATGGACTGTCACTGACGTGGATCGTGCAAGACTCTCCTGACGGGTTGGCGCAAGCTTATACACTGGCGGAAGATTTCCTCGCCGGCGCTCCTTCGGCATTGATCTTGGGAGACAATATCTTCTTCGGCCACGGTCTTCCAAGTCTGCTGGCCCAGGCAGATGCCAACAAGCAAGGCGGTACGGTTTTTGCATATCGCGTCGCCGACCCAGAGCGGTATGGCGTTGTTGCTTTTGAGGACCAAAAGGTTCGTCAGATTGTTGAAAAACCACAAAACCCGCCGTCAAACTACGCAGTCACCGGCCTTTACTTTCTTGATGGTGACGCGCCGGCGCGGGCTAAAGAAATCCAACCGTCTGAGCGCGGCGAGCTTGAGATTACTTCGCTTTTGCAAATGTACTTGGACGAAAACCTGCTCGATGTTCAGACTATGGGTCGGGGCTTCGCTTGGCTGGATACTGGGACACACGGCACTCTGCTGGAGGCAGGAAGCTTTGTAAGAACGCTGACAGAACGTCAGGGTATGCAAACCGGTAGCCTTGATGAGATCGCCTGGAGCAATGGATGGATCGATGATGCCGCTCTCGAGAAGCGCGCAAAACTGTTCGCAAAATCGACTTATGGCGCCTACCTTCATTCGCTTCTGAGCGATTAAAGCTAGCACCGAGTAAGTGCGCCTGACGATCCGGAATAAATTGCATCCAAGCTAGGGCCGTCACAAAGACATTCCGTCCGATCAGCCAGAACGTGAATCGAGTAAGCACTGGACCGAAACGGCCCGGCGCTCGCGCCTAAACTGGCGCGGTATAAAATGGTTTCAGGGCTTGTTTCGCTTCGAACGCGGCTAAAAAAACGCGCGCTGTGTCGAGGGCTTCGCGGATCGTGACGTCCATATCCAGATAACGGTAAGTACCCAAACGGCCAACAAAAGTTACCTTCTCTGTCTTGTCGGCCAGCGCAACATACTCACTCAGCAATGCTTTTTCTTTTACCTGACGGATCGGGTAATAGGGAATGTCATCCGGACCCGCCGCGCGGGAAAACTCGCGATAGCAGACCGAGCCTTCGTGCGACTCCCACGGTGCAAAGTGCTTGTGCTCGGTGATCCGGGTAAAGGGCACCTCTTCCTCGCCATAGTTCATCACGGCGCAACCCTGATAGTCGCCGTCATAGGTGAACCGTTCGAAATCAAGGGTGCGGTATCCCAGGCGTCCAAGCTCATAGTCGAAATAGCCATCCAGCGGGCCTGAGTAGAACACATGATCGAAGCCATCCGCCATGTTGCGATCGAACATGGTGTTCAGCTTCACTGTGATCCCCGGGTGATCGAGGATGCCACCAATCATGTCGGTGTACCCGTTCTCGGGCATGCCTTGGAATTTATGGAAAAAGTAGTTGTCGTCGTAGTTGAACCGCACCGGCAAGCGTTTCAGGATCGACGCCGGCAGCTCGGACGGGTGGCAGCCCCATTGCTTGATCGTGTAGCCCTTGAAAAACGCCTCATACAGATCACGACCGACGAACCGCATCGCTTGTTCCTCGAAACTCTGCGGGTCGGTGATGGATGTATCAGCCTGTTCTTCGGTGATAAACGCGCGGGCCTCGTCCGGGCGCATGGTCTTGCCAAAGAACTGGTTGATCGTGTGCAGGTTCACCGGCAGCGAATAGACCTGCCCCCGCGAGGTGGTTTTGACCCGGTTCTTATAGGGCAGGAAGTTGGCGTATTGGTTCACATACTGCCAAACCTCTTCGTCATCCGTATGGAAGATATGTGGCCCGTACACATGGACCATGACGTCGGTATCGGCATCCCGTTCTGTGTGGCAATTTCCACCGATATGGTCACGGCTGTCGACCACGGTGACATCATGCCCTTGTTCCGCAAGTTGGCGACCGATCACAGCCCCAGACAATCCGGCCCCAACCATCAAAAACTGCATATCAGGGGCTTTCCTGTTTCATAGAAATCGTCGTCATGTCGAGCGGTTTGATCAGCTGACGGCGGGCAATCTTGAATATACCCGACCGCGCCTCGCTGGCACTGCGGAATTTCGGCAGGACCGACATCCATGCCCGGCACATATGCCACCCCAGCTGCAGACGACCCGAGATGGGTTGCCCACCCTGCAGGATCGCGGCAAAGACGACCGGAACGGTGCGCCGCGACAGATCAAACATCTGCTTCAGAACGGCTTCTTCCTCTTCCGAGCTGAGGTTGTTCGACTCGGCCATCGCAGCTTTCAGGTTCTTTCCGATCGGCCGCGTGTGGTGCATCGCGATCTCGTCCAGAATGGCAGTTCGAAACGCGCCAGCCTCGGCCCATCGACACCAGATGTAGTCCAGGCCGTAGCCGCTCATGGTGCCCTGGAAAAGCGGCAGTGCTTTCTTCAGGATATCCTTGTGCAGGCACGGGGCCATGATCTCGATATAGTTCGTGTAGCGTAGCACGAAGCCCGGGCATTGGCTGAACACAAAATGCGAGAAATAGCTTTCGGGGGTCAATGATGGTTGCGCAATGCGCAAGCCGTGAACCTGCATGGCATCGAACAGTGCATTTACGTCTGCGGCGCTGATATCCAGATCGTCATCCGGCAGCCAATAATAGTCATACTGATCAAGGTCTCGATCTGCGAGGGTCTTGAATAACCCGTCCCATTTGCCGCCCTTCACCAGCACGGCCTCAACACCGGGTTCAGGTTCGAATGCCGAAAAGGCCTCGTCCGAGAAATAGCTGATCAGAAGATCGTAGTTACGATCTTCATAGGGAATTTCCTGCCACCGATGGTGCAATGACTTGTTGCCCGCACGGACAACCACAAGGCTATTCTTCATGCGCGGTTCCGAACCGGATTGCCGGCCTGCATCAGGGGGCCGAGCCCTTCGATCATGTCCGGGTTCAGCGGGTGGCTCAACCGTCCGTACGTGTACTTTGTCTGGTACATTAAGTTTCGAACGAACCTGGCCATGGGCGAGCCGGGTTTCATTTTACTGCGGCAGTGATCGATCGTGCTGTCTATCTCTTTGCGCTCTGCGACCATCTGCTCGGCAAGGGTGAGGATGGGCACATTGTGTTCCCAATAGAATTTTAGGTCGATGTCGATGGGACGCGCAATCGGGGCCTCAATCGCCAAAAGCCGAGCGGCAGCACGTCGGCCGATGATATAGCCTGTGGTTCTGGGTGGCAGACGGTCCGACAAGACAAGATCCTGATCTGCAATGGACTTAATGACCTGTCCGTTGTTTCCCGACACGCCGTCGATTTTGATCATGACGTCTTCGAAACATTCGCCACATTCAGCCAGTTCATTGAAAAACGGCCTGGGATCTTGCACGAACGTCGCGTCATCTTCCAGAACAAGGCTGACGCAGTCGGAGGAGTCAGCAATATCCTGCCATATCTGACGATGTCCAAGGGTGCAGGCGACCTCGTTGCGGCTGAGCGGGCGCTTGAATTTAATCCGGTTCATGTCTGCGTCATACAGATGATGCAATTCGGAGTTGTTTAGCTGATCTCCGGCAATGGCGTCGCAAAATTCATGATTCAAGCCAAAGCGGGCAAATTCGCTTTCGCAGAAACGTCGCCGTTCAACATCTTTCGGCAAACTCAGAATGACAGCTTTAATCGACACTGTTCCATTACCAATAATACGTGCTTCGCGTTACTATGGGCCATATATACCAAGCACAAGGACAAAAAATCTATCCTTTTCCCCTGACGCGTCAAGGATTTCCTGCGGCAAAAAACCGCTGAATTTCAATCGTTACTCTCACGCTACAGTACTCAGCCCCAAAATATCAGCGCTTCCATTTTTCAAGCATATGCATATCACAATGAAACCAAAAAGAAAAACGTTTGACCTGATCACTAGAGGTAACGCAAAAATCTGCCAGCACCTCAATCTATTCGTCAGAATTCGGGGATCTCTCGTGACAAGAGGTATACACAAGACGCTATAAAGTTGTGCGGGCAACTTCGGGTTTTGACCTAAAAACGCCACGTAGAGGCCAGGGCTCGGAAGCCCACGATACAATGCGTCACCTTGTCAAAAGAGAACATCAAAACCTTGCACATCTCAATGCCAACCCTTACTTGACGAAGCTTCTGCGCAACCTTTTGATTGGGCAACTCTGTCGCGCCAATTGATCTGCCCTTTAGGCGGGAAGGATTATAGGTTAACTGAGCGAGCGCATGATTTCACGATCTGGAGAATGCAATGATTAAGCGTGCCTGGACCGAATGGCGATCAGGCTATATGGGCCGCCTCATTGGCGAGAGTTTTTTTGCCCAAGGTCCTCTTTATGCCGTCGCTATTGTTGCGATGATTGCCGTTGCCGCGACCACTGCTGGCTCAGCCTTCATGATGGAATACATCGTTGATGCGATGACCAGCCCCGATATGCGTGAGTGGGCGTTTGCAATCGCTCTAGGCGTTGTTCTCTTGTTTCTGGCCAAAGCGGTGGCCTCCTATATCCAGTCTATATACTTGGCGCGTGCGGGGAACCGGATCATTGCGATGCAACAAGACCGCGTGTATCGTAAGCTGTTGCGGCATGGCATTTCCTTCTTCGCCGAGAATGAATCCTCGGACCTACTCATGCGTACGACACACGGTGCGCAAGCTGCCCGAACTTTGATTGATGTGGTGGTTACCGGTTTTGTTCGCGACGCCTTGACCCTGGTGGGTCTTGTAATCGTTATGGTTTACCAGCAGCCCGTTCTGTCCATCATGTTTTTTGTTGTCGGACCCGTGGCTTTGCTGGGCGTGCGTTATCTGTTGAAAAGCGTGCGCTCGATCATGCAGCAAGAGTTCAAATCGCTGGCAGAAATTATTCGTGTACTGCAGGAAACCTCGGCTGGCATCAAAATCATCAAGGTGTTCTCTCTTGAGGATCGGATGATCAGCCGTATGGAAACGGCCATCCTCAAGGTCGAAGAACGCTCGAACGATATTGCGCGGCTGCAGTCGATCGCCAGCCCGCTGATGGAGTTTCTGGCCGGTCTGGCCGTTGCCGGGGTTCTGGTCGTTTCGACCTTGGGAATTGCAGGTACGGAACAACCAACAGCTGGGCAGTTGATGTCTTTTATCACAGCGTTGCTGATGGCTTATGAGCCCGCTAAACGTCTATCAAAAATGCGCGTTCAGATTGAGGCGGCCATGGTCGGTGTTGGCATGTTGTTTGGCTTGCTGGATCAAGAAGACACCATGCAAGAAAGCCCCGAAGCGCGCGATCTGCTCGAAGGACCAGGTGAAATAGCACTGCGTAACGTCACCTTCGGGTATCAAGGATCAATTCCTGTAATCAAAGACATGAATGTGATTTTCGGAGCGGGAAAAACCACTGCGCTTGTAGGCCAGTCCGGCGGCGGTAAGTCGACAATATTCGGCCTGATCATGCGGTTCTATGACCCCGACGGGGGGAGTGTCGAAATAGATGGTCAGAATTTGCAAGAGGCCAGCTATTCCTCGCTGAGACGAAAGATCTCTTATGTGGGTCAGGACACTTTCCTGTTTTCCGCTTCGGTGATGGACAACCTGCGCTGTTCGGCACCGAATGCGACGGATGAAGAGGTCATCGAAGCTGCGAAGGCTGCGCATGCGCACGCGTTCATTTGCGAGCTGCCCAACGGCTATGAGACGCCTGTCGGTGAAAACGGAGCCTTCCTGTCCGGCGGTCAAAAGCAACGCATCGCCATCGCCCGTGCGATCTTGCGCAATGCCGAGATTTTGCTACTGGATGAAGCTACCAGCGCATTGGATGCGGAATCCGAGGCTCTTGTTAAAGCGGCGTTGGACGCGCTGACGCAAAGCATGACCGTTATTGTGATTGCTCACCGCCTGTCCACGATCCTTGAAGCTGATAAGATTTTGGTCGTTCAGGATGGGGCAGTCGTCGAACAGGGCAACCTCGACGAACTCATGCAACTCAACGGGCAGTTCAAGAACCTTTTTGATCAGCAATTCAAGAAACGTGATGTTGGAGCAAAAGTAGCAGAATAACGACACAGCATTCAATTTTCTATTGGGCGAGGATTCCGTGGCCGGGGCTGGGCACCATCCTCACATGATTTGGGACGAACCTCGCGAAACGGAGTCCGTGTAAAGAAGTCGCAATCGAAAAAATTCTTCTGTTACAAATCACTCAATGACCCTTCGTGATAAGAAGCATTATTAGTGGCTATGTTAGAATTCAAGGATCGCATATTCTTTGATTTGATCAAACCTCAGACGAAAAACCAATCACAATGAAAAAATCAGACTTTATTTTTTTAGGCCACAAAATCTCAGTTCCAAAGTATCAACCAGACACTGAATCTCTGGAATACGGCCCATTTGCGATGTGGTTAGTCCAGGCCATGCAGCCCCAGAGAATTGTAGAACTAGGAAGTCACAGTGGCTACTTATACTTTGCGATGTGCGAAGCTGTTCTGGAGGGAGGACTGAAAACGGATTGTTTCGGGGTGAGCGCCTGGGGCAAAGGTAAGTATGCCGACCATCAAAAAAACAGCATTTTCGATACTGTTATCGCCACAAACAAAGAGTTTTCCCACTTCAGCCGCTTGCTTCAAGAGACATCTACTGATGCGACAAGTGATATTGAAGACGGGAGCGTTGATCTCCTGTCTATTTGCGGCCGACGAAATTATGATGACGTTAAAGGGGACTTTGAGAGCTGGATACCGAAACTCTCATCTTCATCGATAGTTTTGTTTCATTGTACCGGTACTCATGAAGATCGCCTGGGTATTTGTCGTTATTGGGCCGAGTTGGAAAATGAGCGCCCCTCCTTCAGTTTCAAAGGCGGCAATGGGCTGGGGGTGCTATTCTGGGGTGACAAAGTTTCCAACGGCCTCATTGATCTTCTAGATTTGACGACTGTTCCGGATAGGATTGAAACAGCATTAACACTATTTTCTACCATAGGCAGTCGCGCGAATACTAAAATAGTCAATCGTGCGCTCGGGTCTCGATTGCTTGCGCATGGACACGGAGAAATTGAAACCGAAACGCGCGTTCCTTCGGTAGTTCTTCGGGTCTCCGAATATGGCGGTAGTACAGAATCTCACGAAACGAAAAAGTCTACATTGTCGAATGGACTCGAAGAGACCAGCCTGCAACTTGAAGCTCTACAGCAACAGCGAGAATCACGTGAATTCGAGCTGAACTACGTTCTGACGAAAGTTAATAGCCCTGGTTGGCTTTTGAAACGTAGCTTAAAACTCATGAAGTATCTTCCCAGAGACTTGG
This sequence comes from Ruegeria sp. YTSC004, assembly GCF_059609805.1. Taxonomy (NCBI): domain Bacteria; kingdom Pseudomonadati; phylum Pseudomonadota; class Alphaproteobacteria; order Rhodobacterales; family Roseobacteraceae; genus Ruegeria; species Ruegeria sp. YTSC004. Next base: position 143,415 of record NZ_JBXWMJ010000003.1, on the reverse strand, counting down.
GTCGCAAGCTTCGAGGAAAAAAAGAGTATCGCAAACCCGCAACCCTTGCTGAATTGGGGCTGCAAGCGCCACCAAATGGCAGTTACAAAAAGCTGTCGCTTCCATCCTTGCTGAATAGCAGCAAATTTGGACAGCTACCCGCACGCTCGCAACTGGATCAGTTGTTGCCAAGTGTTCTTATCGTGGCTGAACTCGCAATTCCGCAATGTACGAAATACCGAGTTACACAGAAAGCAGAAGCGTTGGAAAGCTTGGGCTTCGACGTGTCAATAATGCCTTGGCAAGACTCCGATAAGGTACTGAATGCTCTGCAAACTCATACGCTCGTAATATTCTATAGAGTTCCCGGAATCCCTGAGGTGCTCGAACAATTCAAAGAGGCCAAGCGCCTCGGTATTCCAGTAGGCTACGATATCGATGATTTGATTTTTGACGTCGACAAATACGGATCGAATCCGAACTTAGGCGCTCTAGGCGAAACCGACCTCGAAAACCTTATGGCGGGTGCCGAGCTTTACAGGCGGGCGCTGATGCATGCAGATTTCAACGTTGGAAGCACTGAGGGTCTCTGTACAAATATGACTGCCACCAATGGTGCGCCCTCATTTATACTTGAAAATGCGCTGGATGCTGAAACGCTTAGTGTAACTAGGAGCATCCTAGAAAAAAAGAACTCAGACAGTGTTACAATCGTATATGGCTCAGGTACCAACACGCATAATGCTGACTTCGAAGTGGCAAGCGACGCAATACTGAAGATAATGCGTGAGTACGATAACGTTCGGTTGCATATTGTAGGACAATTGGTACTTCCGCCAGATTTCGAAATCTATGATTCACGAATTAAGTACACTGGGCGGCTGGAATATAGCGAATACCTAAGTTTACTGGCGGAGGATGACATCTCTATCGCTCCACTTGTGGATATTGAATTCAATCACGCAAAGAGCAATATCAAGTTTTTGGAAGCAGCATCTGTTGGATTGCCCTCTGTATGTTCGGATGTTTCAGCTTTCAGAACTGCAATTGAACACGGCCAGACCGGCTTTTTGGCTGCGACAAAACAAGAGTGGTACGAGGGATTGAAGTTGCTCGTCGAAGATAGCGAGCTACGTAAACGTATTGGCGCTACCGCACGCGCTGCTGTCGAAACACAATACAGCCCTAATGCGATCCGTGATCGTCAGTTGATGCCCATCGTCAAAAAATATATTGCCCGCCCGACCTTTGATAGAACACGTGTCATGATGGCAAACGTGTTTTATGCTCCCCAATCTTTCGGAGGAGCAACTCTACTCGTTGAAAACCTGGTAGCTTCACTAACGAAGAACCACGAATTTGACATCAGCGTATTTGCGACGGGGCCGGGGCATGCAGCCGATCGCGTTTTTGTCAGGCGTCAAGCTGACGGCAATACAGTGTTCCGATTTGGTTGCCAATCTGACGCGATGTGGGCAGATCAAACACCAAAGGAAGCGTTGGAGTGCTTCAGGAAAGCGCTTCGGGCAACTCGGCCCGACGTCGTGCACTTTCACTCGATTCAAGGTTTTGGAAATGACTTTATTGCGGCATGTGACGAATTCGGAATACCGTATTGCATCACGCTTCACGATGCTTGGTGGCTTTGTGCACGTCAATTTCTAGTTACTAAGGAAGGAAAGTACTGCGGGCAAACGAAGGTGAATCGTGAAATTTGCCAAAAATGCGTTGGAACAGATACTGATGTTGAAGAGCGCCACCAGAAGTTGACACCAACACTCCAAAGAGCCCGAAGGTTGCTCACGCCGTCCAAATACTGGGCAAAATTCCATATTGACAATGGTTTACCAGAAGAAACAGTCATTCACTGTGAAAATGGGATAGAAATTCCAGCCAGCTGCCCCCCGAATTCTGCCAAAAGCAAAGTTAGGTTTGGCTTCGTAGCCGGTACAGAAGTCGTAAAGGGATTTCCGGTTATGAGAGATGCCTTCAACAGTCTAACTCGTAGAGACTGGAGTTTGACGTTGGTCGACCACACAAGGAAAATCTCTGACTTTAGTTTGAACGCAAGCTCCACCGGCATCAATGGAGACGTACGTATTGCTCCGCCGTTCGACGCTAAATCACGTGACTCATTCTTTGATAAGGTTGATGTTTTACTATTCCCATCGCAGTGGCCTGAGTCGTTCGGCCTAACTGTTCGCGAAGCTTTAGTGCGAAACAAATGGGTCATTGCAACTGATCTTGGCGGACAGGCCGAAGCCATTACGTCAGGCGAAAACGGTACCTTAATCCCCTTGGAGGGAGGCGCGGCCTCCCTTGCCGAGGCAATCGAAGAGATTTTGGATCAAAAATCCATGCTGTCCGGATGGGTCAATCCAAATAGAAACACTATCCGCAGCGTAGATGACCAGGCTACCGAACTTGCAGAACTATACAAAGAATTCAAGGTGGATTACTCGACCGCCGCATCACGGATGCCCTGAACCCTAGCGTGTAAAACAAGAGCAATTGATCCCAAGCAGTTTTGTTTCGTATATTGGGAGGATTAGCGTTTTAAATTCAGCTCAGCCGTTGTGAGGAATAAGCAGTTGGTTTTGAACAAAGCACGGGACCATGAACTGGCCTTTATGAGTTCTGACCTAGCTTCTTGATCCGGGTCGTTTGTGTGTAGAATCCGTTCCAGTTTTTTTTCGTGATTAGGTTGCGATCAAGGCCTGCTGGGCGGAGCCCTTGCATAGCTAAAGCGAAGCAGGCTGGGTGGCACAGTTGAAATTGGCGTAAACGGCTTGGGCCAGCCCGACAAGAGAAGTGTGTGGTCGCTGCGTGTGCAATTGTTCCTCTAGTTTTCAATGATTTTTCTTGCTTCAGTTAGACTGCCGAACATGTGCTCATTCAGGCATTCATCCGGCAGCATTCCGTAAAATGACTCGACAAAGGCATTTTGCATGGGCTTTCCGGGCGCAATGTTGTGCCGGTTCACGCCAGTGTCCTGGCGCCACCACAGAACAGCGTGAGAGGACATTTTCGTCCCATTGTCAGAGACGACCATATCGGGCTGGCCGCGTCTAAGCGCCTTTCGGGCAACGGCGCACCCAGGGCTCTACGCCAAGAAGGGCTCGAGGCACCTTGGGTGATCGGTGGCGCAATGAACAGCGAGATGTTCAACCTCTATGTCGAAACCCAACTCGTCCCAACGCTGCGCGAAGGGGGCACCGTGATCTTCGACAACCTGTCGAGCCATAATCGCCCGGGCGCGGCGCAAGCCCTGCGCGAGATCGGCACTTGGTTCCTGTTTCTCCCGCCGTACATCCTGGACCTCAATCCGATCGAAATAGCCTTATCCGAAAGACAGCCGCCAGAAGCTATGACTAGCCCTGGCAACTCCGCGAAGAACACCTTGCGCGGAATCGAAACTTTCTGAGCCAACCGGAAAGGTCACTTTCCGAGCAACCCGACTGGAGTTCGCAACGAAATCGCGCTCATAGAAAACCAGTTTTCGAAATCCGTTTGAAAATGGGAAAATTGTTCCAGTTCTTCGGACAATTCAGTTAATGCAACAAAGCCAGCCAAAGCAAGTACCCGAGGGATCTCAACCCGAGGCCGCGACTGTTAGCGAGTGAACACGAAAAGAGCCAACGGAACCGCCTTGGCGGATCGATTATTCTGTTCAAAAGCGCTTGACTGTGCCCCCCCCCATTACCGAATTCCTTTGCTTAAAGTTTGCTGCACAACCGATCAACTTGTGTTGAAGTGGGTAATAAAACGGGATAGAGGGAAAACAATTTTTTGAGCGGATGCCAAGGAGGAAACGATGCAAGATCCAACTCGGGAAGCATCCGAGCAATCGAGCTTGTCGGTCCAAACGCGATATGGCCTGTTTTTTGTCCCAAATAGGGACGATGTTATATCGGACTCGCTGCGCCAGTACGGTGAGTGGGCTCAATCTGAGCTGGATATTCTTTGTGACTTTTTGATGGATGGAGATACAGCTGTAGATGGTGGGGCATGTTATGGCACACATGCACGCGCGTTTTCGAACAGCGTTGGTTCGAACGGCCGTGTCATCAGCTTTGAACCCTTTGCCGAAAACCGCCGGTTCCTGCAGCTGAATGCAGGCGTATCTCCGGTGTCCAACATCGATGTGAGGGCGACCGCTTTGGGCGCTCAACCTGGCAATGGGCAAGTTGTCGAAACTTTCGAGGACAATGCGGGCGGCACCAGAGTAAGGGTTTGCGAAACAGGCGGTACACTTACCGTAGCGCGCCTCGATGATGAGGTTCTGAGACAAGTTTCACTTATTAAACTTGACCTTGAGGGCGCCGAACTGGACGCATTGCAAGGTGCGAACAGAATTCTCTCTCAAGACCGACCTGTTGTGTTTTGCGAAGTATTGGACCTGTCCAGCGGGGCGCAGTTACTCCAATACATGTCAGGGCTAAGGTATGTTTGCTACGGTCTGAACACACCAGCGTTTCGATCTGATAATTTCAAAAATTCGGACGCAGATATCTTTTGTGGTGGTACCGAGAGCGGTTTACTTTTTCTGCCAACAGATAGGTTAGGAGAGTTTTCAGAGCCTATTGAGAAGCACCTACTACCCGAGATCAAAACATTGGATGATCTGGGGTTGCTGCTACTGCAACAGCCTCAGTATTGCCGGACTACGCTCGCCAGCCAAAGCTCTGCTGCCATCCTAGAGGTACCCAAGGCGCGCTATGACGTCTCTCGCCAAGAAGAGGATTTCGAGCAAAGGATTTTAGAACGGGACCTCGAGAAACAGAGATTAGAACGGGACCTCGAGAAACAGAAATTCGAACGGGACCTCGAGAAACAGAAATTCGAACGGGACCTCGAGAAACAGGTATTAAAAAGCAAGAAAGAGGTTTCGGTGGTATTGACGGAGTTGCAAGCCAAGATTCAATCCGAAGTTTCGGAACTGATGCCATTTCTGGAACAGTGGAAGGAAGAAAACGACTACACTGTCAGATTGGCCAAGCGTGTCCGAAAGTTGCCTTTTGCTCTTTATTTTAGGACGAATACTAAACATCGTCGCGCTACCAGAAAGCTGATGAAGTCGGTCGGAGGGCCGCGGGTCGCACTTGCCAAGTTGGAAGGTTTGCAAGGTTTTCTAAGTGGCACACCTTCCTCTACGCCTAAGGTCAATATCCCGTCCGAGGGATATCGAGCAAAAGTTATAAATGCCATAGCTTCAGGTAGTTCAAATGCGGTTCTGGCACCCTTACCCGAGATAACCGAGCCTATGCTTGATGCGCCCGCAATTGCGGACAGGCTGGCGGAAGGACGCAATCAGGTTGTGCTTAGCATAGGCCACGATAACTACCGCGAAGTGACCGGCGGCACTCAAATTTGCATTCAAATCGAAGCAGCCCGCGCCAACGAGGCTGAGATTGACTACCTAAACATTCATCCCGTCCGGACTTGCAACGCATTGTTGCCAGACGCAGAAACAGACGCTGCCGTTTTTCGTCTGATCCTGAATGGCGAATGCATCGGGATCGCGCGCTATGCTGAATTAATTGCCGCAACTTGCGACCGGGTCGCTGCCGGGCAGATCTTTAATTGCGTTATTCACCATCTACTAGGACACTCGCCGGAAGCGATTGCGCAATTGGTTGAAGCGAGTTGTAACCGAAGAGCGTGCTTTTGGCTACATGATTTCTTTGCTGCGTGCCAAAGCTACACACTACTGCGAAACAACCTAAGCTATTGCAATGCACCGGATGTTGGCTCGCAGGGCTGTAACATTTGCGTCTACGGGGACGACAGAACGCGCCACATGCGGCGTGTTCGAGACTTCTTCGAGCGAGTTGAAGTCACCGCTTTGGCGCCATCTCGGGTGGCGGCTGACATTTGGGTTAAAGCCTGTGGCTATAAGTTGCACGATTTGATCGTGCAATCTCATACCGTACTAAAAAGCGAACCGCGGCCAGCGCCCTTACCTGAAGTTGGCAATGGGGCTCGGGGTACCATTAAAATTGCCTTCGTGGGTGCACCATTACCCCACAAAGGATGGGATCATTTCACTGCACTGACTGAGGCCGAGGCTATTAATCCCGAATTAGAATTCCACTATTTTGGTAAGAGTGATGTGAGCTTGAATGTCATCAAGCATCGCGTGGACACCGTAGCCAGCCAGGTTCCTGATGCAATGACAAGAGCTCTGTCGGCTGCGGGCATTGATCTTGTGGTTCATTTTGCTCCATGGCCGGAAACATTCTCGTTGACGACTTCTGAGGCGCTGGCAAGTTCGGCCTATGTTGTGACACATGGGCAATCTGGCAACGTTTCTCATTTGGTCAAATCAACGGGCCGTGGAGTTGTGTTGGACAGCAGCCAAAACCTCACGGATTGGGTGAAAAGTGATGCTTGCAAAAAACTTGTTCAGCAAGCACGTCAACGACGTCGCACCGAAGTGTTGACATCCGAATACAGCGACATGGCGATACCTCACCTTCAAAACATGAGCGCAAAATGACAGTGCATGCTTTTACAAGCTTTTCATTCAGTTATCTTAACCGTGCGCGGGTCTTGGCCAGTTCACTCAGGCGGCAGCATCCCGATTGGGTTATTTGGGCGGTTTTGACGGATCATCCTCCTCAGGGATTTGAATATTCTACGGAAGGTGAGGACTTTGATCGATTGGTAACGGCTGATGGTTTATTTGGCGAAACAACCGATCCCTGGCTATTTCGACATGACATCGTAGAGGCGTGTACGGCTGTAAAAGGACAGGCTCTCAAGCACATTATGGATCAACCTGGAGTTGAAAAGATTGTCTATTTTGATCCGGACATTGCCGTTTTCTCAACGATGCAGCCCGTCGTCGAATTGCTGGACGATTGGTCAATTGTCCTTACTCCGCACCAAACCACCCCCGAAACTGAGGAAATCGCTGTACGCGACAACGAGATCACGTCGTTGCACTACGGAACTTATAACCTTGGGTTTCTGGCGGTTCGTAACGACCACGAAGCGCGTGCCTTCGCCAATTGGTGGACTGAACGCCTTAATACATGGTGTTACGACCGACTGGATATCGGGGTTTTTGTAGATCAGAAATGGTGCAATTTGATTCCCTGCTACTTTGACAACGTCAAAGTACTGCGGGATCCTGGTTACAATGTCGCCAGCTGGAACCTGAGCAAAAGGACGATGTCAGTTTCCTCCGAAGGAGGTCTTCTGATCAACGGTGTTCCGCTGCGCTTTTACCATTTTACAAAGCTTGGACCTGTCGGTAACACAATGACTGAGAGGTATGCTCAGGGAAATTCAGAAATCTATGAACTTTGGGCATGGTACGAGCGTGAAGTTGTTCGCTTCACGGATCCTGCGATACCTTCAGGGTGGTGGTATTATGGTGTATTTGAAGATGGCACAAAAATCCCGAAGAAGGCTCGAGAACTATATCGGGACAGAGAAGATCTCCAGCAAAATTACCCTGATCCATTCAAAGATGGCTATCTTCGTTGGCTGCAAGAAAACACTGATCTGATGTGCAAGTGATAGTTGTGCTGAGTTCTTAAATGAAACAATGACCCGACACCTGAGTAATTTCGAAACGCATCCTACTAACGCGATGGTACCCCGATGACGCTTCCACCCCGAAAGATTGTATATTCCGAATCGCACGATGCAGAATTAGTTGACTATCCGATCCGTGATATCGACGAAGATGAGCATTTTACGAATTTGTTCCTCAAGTCTCGTGACTTCACAATGACGGGTAAAGATGCGATGTATTCGCTTCATAATGCTTGTAAATATGTACACTCCGCGGGCATTTCTGGCGACTTCGTTGAATGCGGCACGTGGATGGGTGGAAGTGCAATCCTTGCCGGGCTGACCTTTGAAGCGCTTGGCGCACCGCGTGATCTTTGGCTGTACGATACATTCGAAGGAATGACAGCACCAACTGAGGCAGATGTGGACGTCAATGGTGAGAGTGCTTCTTTATTGATGGAGACGTTCAGCGATGAAGTGGGCTGGTGCTATGCCTCTACCGATCAGGTTTCTCGAAACTTCGTAGCAGCCGGCCTACCAACAAAAAATTCACGCTTTGTAAAAGGCGACGTCATGGAAACGTTGAAAAACAATTTTCCAGAGAAAATCTCTGTATTGCGGCTCGACACCGACTGGTACGAGTCGACCCGTTTTGAGTTGGAGGTACTTTACCCAAGGTTGTCAAAGGGTGGTGTGTTGATAATTGATGACTATGGTCACTGGTCTGGTTCCCGCAAGGCCACTGATGAGTATTTTTCAACAATTCAAGCGCCGCTATTAAACCGCGTAAACGATCAGGTCAGACTGTGTATAAAAATATGAGAAAACAGAGAGGGTCATTCTTTTGGTAGATTCAACCTTGGACCTCAAAACGCAGATTTTGGATTCTGCGAAATTGCTCCCATCCGATGATGATCGTGCCAAATTCTTGTATGTTCCTCAGATTATTGAACAATGGATGACCGATGCAGAAGGGCTCGCAGGAAAGAAAGTTCTTGATTTCGGGTGCGGCGGCGGAACGTCTGCTGCTGGCGTCGCATTGTTGTTCGATGCAAATGTTCACGGGGTTGACATTAACAACGAAGCTGAGGCCTGCGTGCCATTTTTGAAGCAGAATTTTGGGATTGAAATCCCTAGCAGGCTAACCTTCGAGGAGATTGCTCCGGGCGCAGTTCCAAAGGGCGGCCCATTTGATCTCATATACAGTTGGTCCGTCTTCGAGCATGTAAACAACAGAATCTATCACTCTGTGCTCCAAGATCTATATGAGATTCTAAAACCTGGTGGCTATTTTTTTGTTCAGATTTCCCCTTTGTTTTTTTCGCCAGAGGGGAGTCATCTTTGGGCGATCGGATATGAAAGATGGGAACATCTATTAGCACAAACTAGCGATGTACACGCCGACGTTAACAACTCGAATTTGGAAAATGACCACAAAAAAGCGCTGTTGGCCATGTTTGATACTTTGAACAGAATCACAGCTGACGATTTGCTGAGCCGATTTGAGGCGGCTGGATTTCGTTTGATCCGCGAACAGCGGGATCAGGTAGATATTGAACCGCCTGGCGATTTGCTAAGAGCATATCAACGAGACGCGTTGAAGACATTCCAAATTGTTGCAATGTTTCAGAAACCCTCAAGCTGAAGGGCTTTGATGGAATAGACATCCCCTGATCTCTCATCTGGTAGGTTTTAGAGATGGAAACTATCAGGGGTAGAAAATTGGCGGACTTGAAACTTGTCGGCATAGATCTGGCGAAGAATGTCTTTCAACTTCATGGGTACAGTTCCACAGGAGAAGTGGTTTTTCGCAAACAGCTCAGACGCAACCAACTTCTGTCGTTCGTTTCTGAACTGCCAACGTGCGCCATTGCGAAGGAGGGCATTGACACGTTGTTTCAATCTCCTAAGACGTAGTCGGTTCGCGTCGGCTCAAGCGACTAGTTCGATGGCACACTCGTTCCAGCGGCGAAACGCAGCGGCTCGCTTCTGGCGATAGATGGGCGTATTTCGGATGGGCCTGTTGGATTTGCCACACGGAGAATATCATTTTCATTGGGAATCCAGTTTATTGGCTAATCGTCTCTGGTTTAAGCTGGTAATGTTGCGGGACACACTTCGAACGCGTTTTGCAAATCCAAGGCGGCTCGCCGCGACCGGAGAAATTGATTTGATAGAAGAAGCCCACCAAGTAGATGTCCCCGCGCCTGAAAGGCGCGTGAGGTAGCAGAGTAGCAGGCAATTTCCTTGGCCCATATTGTCTTCAGAGCTTTTTGGCACCCTGCATTCCCCAACGTGTCTCGGAGAATACTCACCAATGTCCATTCAGGGCGCGATGCAAGATTTTTCCGGCGCGAGTGCTCAGCCCGTTCCGTTTGGGATCGTAGTCAATCGCTTCCAGAGAGCTTTTTAGAGTGGTGATTGGCTTCGTCTCACTCTTTCTGTGCAAAGGAAACATTGACGGGTGATGGCGGAACGCGACCCACAGATCGGACCCGTCCTCTTTCAGCACATTGTTCACCTTCTCTACCATCTTCATACTGAAGTTCCTGGCACCTGCGGATGCCCAAAGAACATCAGGAAGGGCAGTTTTCACGTGAGGCGGATTGCCGCTCGTATCTTTTATCGCTTGTAGCGAAACATATCCGTCCTGATACAACTTGAGGGCATATCGGGTTTCATACTCGCGCCCAGTCAAATCCCCCGCTCTTGTGTAAAAAATACTACCCTCGTAGCGGTCGTGTTTCCTGAGGAGACCTCTGCGGCCAACGTAGTCCCAATAGGAGGCCTTTATATACTCAAGTGCCTTCTCACAGGACGGAAACCGGTGCTCGTAAGTCGTTCTCATGTGGACTTTCTCTGGAAAAGATTTTGGCGGTAGCCTTGGAGATGATAAATCACAGTCCCTTGGATGGAATGTTACATTGTCAAATCTCGGATTTCTGCAATGGTATAGGGCTTTTTGGCTCTCATATGGGCAATTCGGTGGCAAGTTGGGCACAAGCAGACTAACTCGCTTATCGTCGGTAGGGTCGCTTCAGACAATTCTCCCAATGGATTGAGGTGATGGACCTCAATAACGAATTTACCTGCGGAAATCTCCAAGTGAAAACCGCAGGCTTGGCATGAATAGTCTTCGAGTTTCTTTCGTTCTTCGACTAATTTTGAGTTACGGAAACGAAGAGGATACCGCCGCTCCTGAGCCACTCCCTCAATGCCTTCGAGGTATGCTGGAGAGTTGGCGGGCGGCGTTGAAGCAGTGATGTATTCGGGGAGCAAGGCCCACACTCCCTTTCCATGTCCGCTGACGCTTTAAAAGACGGGATCGCCTCTAAAATTTGAAGAGCTTTCGGCATGGTCTTCAACAGTCCTGCGAATAGTTGCTTCGACATTAGCCGTCCAGCTTGCCCCTCGAGACTTTCTGCGGCGTTCGGCAAGTTCGTAAACGTCGCCGTATGAAGCTTGTCCTCCAAGCTCATTGTAGATCGTGACAAGATCGTGGAGCCACGCTCCAGGCTGTAATGGCTTCATGCTGATACAACTTCCGAAAAGAATGGCTCAAACAGGCAGCAGAAAATAATGATTGGCTGAGCACAACTTAGACGATTAGTATGTCAAGCGGAAGCATTGCAGTTTAATCTGGGCGACCCCACTGCGGAACAAACTGCAAAGCTCGCTTTATCCCAACAAAAAACAATCGAGTCGATTCCATTCAGCCTGCGAGCATTGCTTCGGAAGAAGGACGTGAGACCAGACTGTCTTGCTTGGAATCGAAGACAGAGATCATGGAACGTTTCGTTCCAAATATCGTTCCGTATCGAAAAACAAGCAAAGTGCGTATCAGGTTATGTCATTGAGTTTATTGGCGACCCCGGCAGGATTCGAACCTGCAACCTGCCCCTTAGGAGGGGGCTGCTCTATCCAGTTGAGCCACGGGGCCGTGCGACGCTCTCTTTAGCCCGGTTTTTCAACCTTGTCATGACCTTTGCGCGACGGTTGTAAAACTTGCGCTGTTCACGCTACCATCAGGCAAAACAACATCGCAGGTGCCTCAGTGACAACAGAAACCAAACGCCCGCTTACCCTTCGTGATGTCTCGGAAGCGTCCGGAGTGTCGGAAATGACGGTCAGTCGGGTTCTGCGCAACAGGGGCGATGTTTCGGACGCCACGCGCACCCGCGTCTTGGCCGCCGCGAAAGAGCTGGGGTATGTGCCCAACAAAATTGCGGGCGCATTGGCCTCCAGCCGGGTGAATTTGGTGGCGGTGATCATTCCCTCGCTGTCGAACATGGTCTTCCCTGAGGTTCTGACCGGCATTAACCAGGTGCTGGAAGACACCGAGCTGCAACCGGTTGTGGGCGTCACCGACTATATGCCGGAAAAAGAAGAAAAAGTGCTGTACGAGATGCTCTCGTGGCGGCCGTCCGGAGTAATCATTGCTGGCCTCGAACACACCGAGGCCGCGCGCGCCATGTTGGATTCATCTGGTATTCCGGTGGTCGAGATCATGGATACCGACGGCAAACCGGTCGACGCGATGGTTGGGATTTCCCATCGTCGTGCCGGGCGCGAAATGGCGCAGGCGATCCTAAAGGCGGGCTATGAGCATATCGGGTTCATGGGAACGAAAATGCCGCTGGATCACCGGGCGCGCAAACGGTTCGAAGGCTTCACCGAAGTTCTGGGCAAACACGGGGTTGAGATCGAGGATCGCGAATTCTACTCTGGTGGATCGGCTCTGGCCAAAGGGCGTGAGATGACCCAGACCATGCTGGAACGGTCCCCCGATCTGGATTTCCTCTATTACTCCAATGACATGATCGGTGCAGGTGGGCTGCTGTATCTGCTGGATCAGGGTATTGATGTGCCGGGACAGATCGGCCTCGCCGGGTTCAACAATGTCGAGCTTCTGCAAGGTCTGCCGCGCAAGCTGGCCACAATGGACGCCTGCAGGTTGGAGATCGGACGCACAGCCGCAGAGATCATCGCGGCGCAATTGGCTGATCCCAATGCCGAGGTCGACACGCGTGTGACCCTGACCCCCAAGATCAGCTTTGGCGACACCCTAAAGCGGCGCTGAACACGTGGCGCTGCAACGGCTGGACAACCGAACAGCTCGCGCGCTGTTCATGGATCGTCATGCATTGGCCGAGCCGCCATCGGGCGGCGCAAAAGGCGCGGAATTGCTGGACCTGATCCATCGTCTTGGCTTTGTGCAATTGGACAGCATCAACACGGTTGCGCGCGCCCATGACATGATCCTGTTTTCGCGCCGTCCATCCTATCGCGCCGGCAATCTCAAACGCCTTTATGAACGCGACCGCGCACTGTTCGAACACTGGACCCACGACGCGGCTGTCATTCCGATGGAATTTTATCCGCACTGGCATTTGCGTTTTCAACGCGATGCAGATTTGCTGAAGTCCCGATGGAAGAATTGGCGCCGCGACGGGTTCGAGCAGCGATTTGCAACCGTTCTGCAACATATCCAGGACCACGGACCGGTCTCTTCGTCCGATGTTGGCAAGGACGAGAAAAAGGGATCCGGCGGATGGTGGGACTGGCACCCGTCAAAAACGGCGCTGGAGTTTCTTTGGCGCTCGGGCGCACTGACGGTCATAGGGCGGCAAGGATTTCAAAAGCGCTATGATCTGACTGAACGGGTGATCGAAACGCATCTTTGCCCAAGCGATATGCCCTGTGACGCCGAGGAGACAGTGGATTGGCTGTGCAACGCGGCGCTTGACCGGTTGGGGTTTGCAACCTCGGGCGAATTGGCTGCGTTTTGGGACACTGTCACGACTAGCGAGGCAAAATCCTGGTGTGAACAGGGTCTAATTCAGCGAAAATTGGAAGAGATCGAGGTGACCTGCGTGGACGGCAAGCTGCGCAAAGTGATCGCCCGACCAACCATTTCCGAGGATGCAGAGGCTGCACCCCGTCCCTCGGGCCGCATTCGGGTCCTTAGCCCATTTGATCCCATGCTGCGCGACCGCAATCGGGCCGAACGGTTGTTCGGCTTTCACTATCGCATCGAGGTTTTTGTACCCGCTGCAAAACGAACCTACGGTTACTATGTGTTCCCGCTGCTTGAGGGCGACCGATTGATCGGGCGGATTGACATGAAAGCCAACCGGGATCGCGGGGTGTTACAAGTCAGCGCCTTATGGCCGGAACGATCCGTGCGCTGGTCCGATGCCAGAACCAAAAGGTTGCAATCAGAGCTCGACCGAGTCCGACGATTCACCGGGTTGGACAACGTAGAATTCGCCCGTGATTGGTTAAAAGACCCTAAATAGGGTCTTTTTTCAGATCAAACTCAGGCTGATAGGCTGTAATCCGTCAATCCCGCCTTCCAGGACATCGCCCGCCAACACCGGGCCAACCCCAGCCGGTGTACCAGTCAAGATCAGATCACCGGCTCGCAGGTGGTAGTATCCGGACAAATGGCAAATGACCTCATCTATCTTCCAGATCAGCTCTTCCAGCGTCGCGTCCTGCCGCGTTTCCCCGTTCACGTTCAGATAAATGCGTTTATTGTCGTCCGGCGACCAATCTACCGCGCGGGTCAACGGGGCCAGCACGGTGCCGTTTTCCAGATCCTTGCCCAGATCCCACGGGCGCTGTTTATTCCGTTCGCGGATTTGCAGGTCACGGCGCGTCATGTCCAGCGCACAACCGTAGCCATAAACCGCATCCAACGCCTCGGCACGCGTTGCACGGAAAACGGGTTTTCCGATCGCAACCGCCAGCTCCATCTCATGGTGAAAATTCTCAGTTCCCGGCGGATAAGGCACGGTTGCACCTGACAGAACCGCGTTCGGGGCAGATTTTGTAAAGTAGAAAGGCGCCTCACGATCGACCTCATTTCCCAATTCGGCCGCATGGGCCGCATAATTGCGGCCGACACAGAATATGCGACCCACGGGATACGTCGACAATTCACCCTCAACCGGGATCGAAATCGGGTCGGGTAAGGAAAACAGGTTGTCCGGCATCAAAGCCCCCTAACTGCAACTGGCAGCTTGTTTCTAAGTTGGCAGGGCCCGTTGAACAAGCCATGCAGGACGACGGGCATCACCATCATGCGAACTGGCCTCGTCGCTGGCTGTTCACAATTCAAAGTTTCGCCTTGGAAAACCTTGGGCACGCGCTACCTTTGGTTGTATCATGGATCACGCCAACATCGTTTAGACACTCATTCCCTGGCGAGAACCGAAATCCACCCGTCGCTGATCAGGCGATTTGCCTGCAGGCGGGTGCTACTGAATCAGAGAGCGATGGCCAAAGACCTGTACCCCCACACGGTCTTTGGGTCCGGATGTCCGCCTATTTTCAGGTGGCTGTTTCTCTGAGGTGTGAGCCGGATAAAGCCATCCGGCCACAGGCCAGACACGCAGTCCAGTCAAAGTCTGGCCACCCCGCCGGAGGATACCCATACTTCTCTGGCGGGGACAAAAGCATTTGCATACGCGACGTGCGATCAGGTCTTCAGATCATGCAGATCGTTCAGCAGGTCCAGCAGCGCTTCGTGCCGATCCGGGCCTAGCTGGGTCTTGATCTCTTCAGCCAGGCGTAGTGTCACCTGCATGTTGTCCTGGATGATCTTTTGGCCTTTGGCCGTGATATCGATGATCTGACGACGCTTATCCTCGGGATGGACCCGGCGCCGGATCAAATCCTTGGCTTCCAGTTTTTGCAGAATGCGCGTCAGACTGGGCAGCAAAAGGCACGATCGATCCGCGATATGCGTTGGCTCTTGGGGGCCTTCTTCTTTCAGAACACGTAGAACGCGCCATTGCTGTTCCGTAACACCCGCATCAGCCAGCATATTTCGAATGGGCCCCATGACCCTTTCGCGCGCCCGCAGCAGTGCAATCGGCAATGAGCGGGACGTATTAGGCAGGTCTCTGGTCATAGTGGAATTTTTGCCCAAATCGGATCAAACTGCAACTGGCCAAGCATTTTATATATGATATCAAAGATTTGACTGTTTAGTATTCGACCTTTTTCGGCACAGCGCAGCATCTAGGCGCATCTCAAAATTAGTAAACAAAGCAATTAATATTGACGTTTTCTTCAGAATGACGATCACTGGACGCGCAAAGAAACTAAGTCCCGGTCCGATCCCGGGGTTGGCAGAAATCTGAGGGTTAAAATGAAGTGGGATGAGTTTTCGGATTGGGGCAAACGAATTGCCGAGTGGACGCAGGATTACCACCTGACTGTAGGTGACAAACCCGTCCGCGCCCGGACTGAGCCGGGGGATATCCTCAACGCCCTGCCCGCGCGGCCACCCGAACACGCGCAGCCACTGGAGGACGTGTTTCAGGATTTCGAACAGATCGTGATGCCGGGGATCACTCATTGGCAACATCCAAGGTTCTTTGCCTATTTCAATTCGAACGCTTCAGCCCCATCGGTCCTGGCCGAATTTCTGGCCAGCGCCATCGCACCGCAATGTATGTTGTGGCAGACCTCACCGGCTGCGACCGAGATGGAAACACTGATGATGGACTGGTTGCGCCACGCGCTGGACCTGCCCGAGGGATTCGCTGGCGTTATTCAAGACTCCGCCTCGTCAGCGACATTGGCTGCTGTACTAACGATGCGCGAGAAGGCGTTGAAGTGGCAGGGAAATCAACAGGGTCTTTTTGGGCAAAAACCCCTGCGCGTCTATTGCTCGGCCGAAGTGCACACGTCAGTCGATCGTGCCATTTGGGTTGCGGGGATCGGGCAAGACAATCTGGTGCGGATTCCGATCAAGGGAGATTGGCGCGGGATGGATCCCGCAGCACTGGAGGCAGCGATCCAGGCCGATTTAGACTCTGGTTTGCATCCGGCGGGCGTCATCCTTTGCGTTGGCGGTACAGGAACGGGGGCTACGGATCCCGTAGATGAATGTTTGAAGATTGCCCAGAAATACGGGCTTTACTCCCACGTAGATGCGGCCTGGGCCGGATCGGCGATGATCTGCCCGGAATACCGCCACTACTGGCCCGGAGTGGATCAGGCCGACAGCATCGTTTTCAACCCGCATAAATGGCTGGGTGTGCAGTTCGATTGCTGTGCGCATTTCCTGAAAGACCCCGATGATCTGGTGCAGACGCTGGCGATCAGCCCCGAATTCCTCAAGACCCACGGCAAGGATGGCATCATCAACTATTCGGAATGGTCTGTGCCACTTGGCCGCCGATTCCGGGCGCTCAAACTGTGGTTCGTGATCCGGGCTTATGGTCTGGAAGGGCTGCGCCAACGCCTGCGCAACCACGTGAACTGGTCTGTGGCGCTGCATGATCGGCTGGCGGCCGAGGGGGATTTCCAAATCGTCACTCAGCCCATGTGGTCATTGTGGACGTTCCGCTATGCGCCGGAAGGTCATGCGGATCTGGACGATTTGAACCTGCGCCTGGTGAACGCCATCAATGACGACGGCTGCATCTATTTGACGCAAACCCGCGTGGATGGCGATCTGGTGATCCGGTTTCAGGCCGGTCAGTTCGAAACCACCGAAGACGATGTTCGAATGGCCTATGACGTCATAACCGAAATCGCCCGCACACTGACATAAACAGGAGGTCCGGCCATGCCAGTCCCAAAAAACAGCTTCAAACGGGCTCTAATACAGGGTGAACTGCAGATCGGCTGCTGGATGAGTTTTGCCGAATCCGTCACTGCAGAAACCATGGGCACCGCCGGGTTTGACTGGCTGGTCATTGACGGTGAACATGCGCCGAACGATATCCGATCAATACGTGATCAGCTGATGGCGTTGGCGGCCTGCGCCTCGCACCCGGTGGTGCGGGTTCCCGTCGGCGACACCGCTTTGATCAAGATGGTGCTGGATGCCGGGGCGCAAACTGTTCTGGTACCGATGGTTGAAACCGCCGATCAGGCGCGACAGTTGGTTCGGGACTGCCGTTATCCCCCAACTGGCGTGCGTGGCGTTGGGGCCGGTGCGGCCCGGGCGACTATGTACGGCTCGATCCCCGAGTACATTCAATCTGCGGACGACCAAATCTGCCTTTTGGTGCAAGTGGAAAACCGCGCCGGAATGGCTGCGCTGGATGATATCTTGAAGGTCGAAGGCGTCGACGGGGTGTTTATCGGCCCAGCGGATCTGTCCACCGACATGGGATATCAAGGAAACAGCGCAGCGCCGGAAGTGCGCGCTGTCATTGCGGATGCCATCACAAGGATCAGGGCCGCGGGCAAAGCGCCCGGCATTCTGGGCACCAATGACGAGGCCAGCCAAGCCTATTATGAAATGGGCGCACAGTTTCTTGCGGTCGGCATTGATGTGATGTTGCTGGCGCAGGCATCCCGGGCGTTGGCGGCGAAATGGAAGGCGAAATAGCGCGTCAGGCGTACATGGTGGCCGCGGCCTGCGCATAACCACCCGATGCCCCATCCACAAAGTGAACATGATCGTCGCGCGTCGCCGAGGGGACGATACAGGTCATCATTGCCTCGTCTTGCGCATGCAGCCCATAGCGGATCTTGCCCTGTCCGCGTGCCTGTTCAAGCATCATCCGGATTTGCGTCAACGTGGCAGCGTCACAATCCAGCGTCATTTTCAACCCATCATCGAATTTACGGTAGTCGGCGTTGCGGCTGACCATGCGCTTGTAATGGCCGGGTTCGAAATTGCCCAACCGTTTGCCCGATGTGAACAACAGGGCGATCAAAAAGTTCTGGCCCAGCAATTTGATCCGCTGCAGCAACAAATTGTTCCCAGCTCGTGATACGCGGGCATCCAGGCCAACATCCGGAGGTGGCCAGCTGATCGGCGGGCCATCTTCTGGTACTGGATGACCCGAACGCTCCAACCCCTCCGAAGCTGACAGAACCGAGCGGGCCAAATCCGCAAAGTCACTCTCGGTCGCATTTGCTGTGGGCTGAACCACGACCGAGACGATCTGACCGTTGCGTGCTTTGCTGTTGGACCACCGACAGGACAATCCGGTCAGGTCGGGCTGCGCACCAGGTTTGGCAGGCGGCACCGTAAAGGTACCAGCCTTCATCTGCGCTTCGGCCCAGGCCAACCCGCCACCCGAAAACATGGCGTAATCCACCCCATCAGACGGCGCATAACGCGCGACCCGCAGGTCCTTTCCTGCCTTACGAATTTCGGCAACCGGAACCAACGCCGCGCGTAGCGAGATCGAGAATTCTTCTTCCGCCCAGCACCTGAGGTCCGCCAATACCGCTTTGGCGGTGTCGATCTCACTTGCGGGCACGGCGAATCCGGCACCGTCGCCGCCAAAAACATAAGGGAACTCCTTGCCGTGAAGCGCGTTGATCATGGCCGAGATCACCGCCGCGCCGACCATGTTGACCGTCTTGTATCGCCCTTTTGCGATCTCACCGGTGGAATCTACGATATCTGCCACGCCCAATGCCCAATCGCCCGGAACAGCAGAGAAACGCGCCGGGTCCACCAAACGGGTAAAGTCCCGCAACAGGGGAAGACTGTCATAGAACGCGGCCTGGGCGTCTTTCATTGGCACCTCGGATATTCGGTAAGGATAAGGATAGCCCGAATGTGATCACTGTCCGGCAAAATCAGTATAGCACACGCGCTTGTGTGTGGCACCGTGACGTGCCAAGCATTTCTTCGCCGGTTTGGGGGAGAGGGTTTTCATGAAGGCAGGTCTGGTGGTGTTGTGCCTGGGCTATGTGCTCAGCCAGTTCTTTCGCGCCTTTCTCGCGGTTCTCAGTGTTGATCTGGGGCGCGATATCGGGGCCACGCCAGAGGATCTGGCCTTTGCGTCAGGTCTTTGGTTTCTGATCTTTGCCGCCATGCAGTTGCCCGTAGGCTGGGCACTGGACCGGGTTGGACCGCGCCTGACGGCGGCGGTCTTGCTGCTGGTCGGTGGTGCCGGCGGAGCGGCATTGTTTGCCCTATCCAGCTCCCCTTTTCACATCGCCATCGCCATGGGGTTGATCGGGGTCGGCTGCTCACCGGTGTTGATGGCATCTTACTATATCTTCGCCCGCGAATTCCCACCTGCCCGCTTCGCCACTTTGGCGGCTGTCATGCTGGGCGTCGGATCGGTCGGCAATCTGGTTGCCTCGTACCCTACTGCGCTGGCGGTCGAGCTGATGGGATGGCGCGCCACGATGGGGACGCTAGCTGTTTTTTCTGCCGCGATCGCGTTGGGCATCTGGTTCAGCGTGCATGATCCCAAACGTGTCGAGACCGAACACAGGGGATCGGTGCTGGACCTGCTGAAAGAACCCGCCCTGTGGGCGATCCTGCCGCTGATGCTGGTGGCCTATGCCCCGTCGGCGGCGACGCGCGGCCTTTGGGCCGGGCCATACCTCAGCGATACCTTCGGCCTTAGCACCACCCAGATCGGGACAGCGACCCTGATTATGGGGGCGGCGATGATTGCAGGTACCTTTGCTTATGGGCCGCTCGATCGAATGCTAGGCACGCGAAAGTGGGTGATCTTTGGCGGCAACGCGCTGGGCACAGTGGAGGTGGTTCTGATGTGCCTTTGGGTGGACAACGCGGTTTGGCTGTCAGTTGTTTTGATGGCAGCGATCGGGTTTCTGGGGGCCAGCTTTCCGGTCATCATGGCTCATGGACGGGCCTTTGTGCCACCGCATCTGGTTGGGCGCGGCATGACCCTGCTGAACCTCTTTGGCATTGGCGGTGTAGGACTGGCGCAATTTGTTACCGGCCGCATCCACGCTGCCACGGTGGACATCAGCCCGACCGCGCCCTACACAGCGATATTCGGCTTTTTTGCGGTCACGCTGGCCATCGGTTGCGTGATCTATCTGTTCAGCCGCGACAGCGTCGACTGACGCTGGAACTGCCAGGAGTGTCCATGTCCGACCCGCGCGTCATTGCCCCCAACCTCAAACGCAGACTTTCGGGTGTGACCGCGACGATTGCCCGGTTGGTGCCGCTGCAGGTGCAATGGATCGACATCGCCGCCACCGGGCCGGGCTTGCCGGAAGACATCCCACATATCCCGCTGGGCCGCCTGCCCTTTTTGTCGCGCAAAACACTGCGCGTCTGGCACGCGCGCCGCAATACCGAGATGCTGCTGGGCCTGATCCTGCGCAATGTGCTGCGGCTGCGGTTGAAGCTGCTGTTCACCAGCGCCTCGCAACGCGCGCATAGCGGCTACACCAAATGGCTGATCGACAAAATGGACGCGGTCGTCGCGACTTCGCGCAAAACCGCCGAGTATCTGGAGAGAGATGCGCAGGTCATCATGCATGGCATCAACTTGCAGGATTTCACACCGCCCGAAGACAAAGCAGCTGTTCGGGCGCGACTGGGTTTGCCAGATGGTCTATTGCTGGGCTGCTACGGCCGCATTCGTCACCAGAAGGGCACCGATGCCTTTGTCGATGCAATGATCGAACTGTGCGGCCGCTTTGACGACGTCCATGGCATCGTCATGGGCCGCGCCACGGAAAAGCACACCAGCTTCCTGACCGAACTGAAAGACAAGGTCGCCGAGGCGGGCCTGTCCGACCGCGTTCTGTTCATGCCCGAGGTGACCGTCGATCAGATCGCCGAATGGTATCAGGTGCTGGACCTGTTCATCGCCCCGCAACGGTGGGAAGGGTTCGGCCTGACGCCGCTGGAAGCAATGGCCTGCGGCGTGCCGGTTGTTGCGACCGACGTAGGCGCGTTCTCCGAGATCGTCACCGACCCGTCGCTGGGCCGAGTGGTCGAACCTGGTGATATCCCCGCGCTGGCCGAAGCCGCCGCCGAGATGTTGTCCGACTGCGAATCCCTTGCCCATTCCGGTATCGCAGCCCGCACCCATGTCGAGCAGAATTTCGACATCAGTGGTGAGGCAAAGACGCTCGTGGCGCTCTATGAACGGCTCCTGAGCGACACCTGACGCGCCGGACTGCGTAAAATCGGCGTCATTACGGGAATAATGCCCCGAAAACTCTTTTTTCTTTGCCGCAACGCAGCTATGAACGCGCGTCCTTAACATTGGAGACATGAAATGGGCTATCGCGTCGTAGTCGTCGGCGCCACGGGTAACGTGGGCCGCGAAATGCTGAACATTCTGGCTGAACGCCAGTTCCCCGTCGATGAACTTGCTGTTCTGGCAAGCCGTCGTTCGCTGGGCACTGAAGTAAGCTTTGGCGACACGACACTCACTACCAAGGATCTGGACACGTTCGATTTCACAGGCTGGGACATGGCGCTGTTCGCCGTGGGGTCCGAAGCGACCAAGGTCTACGCCCCCAAGGCGGCGGCCGCAGGCTGCGTGGTGATCGATAACTCGTCGCTGTATCGCTATGACCCGGACATTCCGCTGATCGTACCGGAATGTAACCCGCAGGCGATCCACGACTACAAAAACAAGAACATCATCGCCAACCCCAACTGCTCGACCGCGCAGATGGTTGTCGCGCTGAAGCCGCTGCATGACCGCGCGCGCATCAAGCGCGTCGTCGTGTCGACCTATCAGTCGGTGTCTGGCGCCGGTAAGGAAGGTATGGATGAGCTGTGGGATCAGACCAAAGCGGTCTACAACCCAACCACGGACGTGCCGCCGAACAAGTTCCAGAAGCAGATCGCCTTCAACGTCATTCCCCAGATTGACGTCTTCATGGAAGACGGCTCGACCAAGGAAGAGTGGAAGATGGTTGTGGAAACCAAAAAGATCGTCGATCCGTCGATCAAGGTCACAGCCACCTGCGTCCGCGTTCCGGTCTTTGTTGGCCACTCTGAGGCCGTGAACATCGAGTTCGAAGAATTTCTGGACGAAGACGAAGCACGCGACATCCTGCGCGAGGCACCGGGTATCATGGTGATCGACAAGCGCGAACCCGGTGGCTACGTCTCGCCGATCGAATGCGCGGGCGATTTCGCAACATTCATCAGCCGCATTCGTCAGGACTCGACCATTGAGAACGGCATCAACCTGTGGTGCGTTTCGGACAACCTGCGCAAAGGTGCAGCCCTGAACGCAGTACAAATCGCCGAATTGCTGGGCCGTGAGGTTCTGAAAAAGGGCTAAGTTCCTTTTCAGCATTTAGCGAACAGAGAATTTAAGCCTCGCCTTTCCCGGCGGGGCTTTTTTTGTCTGGTGTAGCGCGACAATTGTTTGCCTGCTTTCTGCAGCCTTTTTGCTGTTTTCTTGGCCAAATGTTCAGCCCGCTTTGCAATCAAACTTGATATGCAGTAAGTTTACTGCATATTGATTTCGATGACAGATGATCACCTCGATCTTATTTTCAAAGCTCTCTCCGACAGCACGCGCCGCCGCATCATCGACCATCTGAGCAAACAAACGGCTCAGTCATTGTTCGAGGTATGCGCGGCATCGGTTGCAGAGGATGGCATCGCTTTGTCCCGCCAGACGGTTTCCCAGCATCTCACCGTTTTGGAGAAGGCTGGTTTGATCGAGACCACATGGAGGGGGCGGACGAAAGCCCATTCGCTAATCGTCAACGAAGATCATATCGCCGCGGCATCATGGCTCATGAAATACAAACAGAAGGGATAGAAAAATGAAAATCTATGTGACCAACGTTTTTGTCGACGACCAAGACAAGGCAGAAAAATTCTATACTGATACTCTCGGCTTCACAGTTAAGAACAATATCCCGTTGGGTGAAAATCGTTGGCTGACAGTGGTGTCAAGCGAAGAACCCGAAGGAAAAGAGTTGTTGCTTGAACCAAGCGACCACCCTGCTGTGAAACCTTATAAAGAAGCACTTGTCTCTGACGGTATCCCTGCACATTCGTTTCAGGTGAAAGACCTGGATGAAGAAAGGAAAAGGCTGGGCGATCTTGGCGTAGGGTTCACTGTTGAGCCAATGGATGCCGGACCGGTTCGCATGGCGATCTTTGACGATACCTGTGGGAACCTCATTCAATTGATCCAGATGATGGACACTGCCCAATAGTAAACGTCAAATTAGTCACCATGATCTCCTTCCGAACGGCATCTAAAAGCCGTTCGGTTAAATCGCAGTATCCGGCAGAATCGACTCGAACAAAAATGAGAGCTTCTGCCAATCACCCCTGCTGCTCAACCAATGCCTTGAGGTTTGTCAGACCGCGCTCGTAATCTCCGCCGACCCACTTATCCATCATCAGGCCCATCCAGCGCGACATGGGGTTCATGCCTAGATCGGATTCGAACCCCCAAGTCACCTGAGTCTGTTCACCCTCGGGCGTCAGATCGAAGGAGGCCGATGCGGACCCCATCGGACCGAAATCAAGCGCCGTTATGACGGTTTGATCCGGAACGCTTTCGACGATTTCCTGTGACCCAGTACCAACCTGCGGGTGTTCAGATGCCCAATTCAAGGTGTTGCCAACGCCCGCCTCGGGGCCGCTGTAGGACAGCTGGGTTTCGGGATCGCGCGTCAACCAAGGTGACCATTTTTCAGTTTCCTGCATCGAATTCACGTAAGGAAAGATAGCGCTGGCGGGTGCGTTGATCGTGATGCTGCGGGACAGTTCGGCTTTGCCCGGCAAAAGGTAAGACACACCAACCAGAACCAGAATAAGAACAAGCAGAGTGATGAAAATACGTTTAATGAATCGCATGACGCGCTCCTGATCGAAAGAGTGTGGTTCCGATCATATCAAAAAATGGCGCGAAATCAGAGACCTGATCCACGCCATTCGAATTCTTCAGATGTCGGGTCGCTTAGACAACCACGAATTTCTTCTCGGCAGGGTCATAACATTGCAACCCACCTTCACCGATGTCAGTCCACAGCCCATGCAAGCTCAGCGAGCCGTCATCTACCGCAGAAGAAACGAAGGGAAAGGTCATCAGGTTCTCCAGCGATGCCACGACTGCCTGCCGTTCAAACTGCCGTGCCTGATCGACGCTGTCTTCAACATCGGCAACCAATTCATATTTCGGTTTCAGGATATCCATCCAGCGGCCAACGAAGCTTTCTTTTGCTTCCAGTTGCGGGGCTTTGCCCTTGCACATGTCGATGCAGCCCTGAACACCTCCGCATTGCGAGTGGCCCAGAACGATCAGGTGCGCAACTTTCAGCGCCGTAACCGCGTATTCGATTGCCGCACTGGTGCCGTGGTGATCGCCATCAGGGGCGTAAGGCGGCACAAGGTTGGCGATGTTGCGGTGAATAAAGAACTCGCCCTGATCAGCGCCGAAGATCGATGTTACGTGAACCCGGCTGTCACAGCATGAAATCACCATCGCGCGCGGGCGCTGTCCCTCGGTCGCCAGGCGGCGATACCAGACCTGATTTTCTGAATAGGTGGTGGCTTTCCATCCGTGATACCGCTTGACCAGGTAGGTCGGCAGAGGTTTGGCTAAGTCCATTCTCATGTCCCCGTTCTTGTATCTGCCGGCTGCTGTAACCTGAATTCGCAGAAAATTCGACCCATTTTCCAGCATCGACGCAAGGTTTTGCAAAGGATTCTACCGTCAATGTCCAGCTATGCCGTGGGGGCGAAGAAAATTGGGGTAGATGTGGTGGATAAAATAGTCACGCTTGAACAAAAAGAAACCGTTTGGCTGGATACGGACCGCTTGAACGGGCTGTATCACCAATTGGGCGACAAGAACGCATTGGATGTTTTGTGCCGTACGGTAGAGGAATTGGCCGTGCGCCTGTCAAACTGCGAGCAGTTTTGGCGTCAACGCGACTGGGCCGGGCTGCGCAAATGTGCGCGGTCACTGGTGGCCATTGCCGAACAGATTGGCATGACGGCGCTGGCCCGAGTCGCCGGTGATGTGGCGCAATCGGTGGATGTTGGGGATGCGGTCGCGACGGGGGCCACCCTGTCGCGCCTGATCCGCGTAGGTGAGAAATCACTGACCGTGATCTGGGATCAGCAGGATCTTTCCCTCTGACGGGGCTTGCGGACGGATCGTGGGCGGCTAGGCTGGGCGCAATTCGAACCAGCCGAGATACACATGACCCTGTCCTTCGCTTCGCCGTCCGAACCCTCTGTTCCGCTGCATGTCATTTCGCAACCCGATCTCGACAATTGGCTGCAAGACCAGCCAAGCCACATCGCATCGTGGGTCGAGGCCAATGGATTCACCGGGGCCATGGGACAGGCTCTGCTGATCCCTCAATCAGATGGTGCGCCCCAAATGGCCTTGGCGGGTTATGGCAATAGCAGCAAGCGCGCGCGCAAACGGTTCCCGTTGGCAGCGGCGGCCGAAGCCTTGCGGAAGGGAACCTATCACATCGCATCAGGTGTGCCCGCTGATGCGATAAGCAACGAGTGCCTTGGTTGGTTGTTCACAGGATATGCCTTTAACCGTTACGCCAATCAATCACCCGCCAAGGCGCGCCTCGTCGCACCGGAAGGTGTTGATGCCGCGCGGATTGAGGCGCTGGCCAGTGCCGAGGCGCTGACCCGCGATTTGGTCAACACACCGGCCTCGGACATGGGACCGGATCAGCTGCAGGCCGCGGCCGAGGATTTGACGCAGGAATTCGGCGCGACATGTTCGACGATTCAAGGCGACGCCCTGCTGGACCAGAATTTCCCACTGATTCACACGGTCGGACGCGCCGCCGCGCAAACACCGCGCCTGATCGAGATGACATGGGGCAACACCGGGCCCAAACTGACCCTTGTCGGCAAAGGTGTGTGCTTTGACACTGGCGGACTGAATCTGAAACCAGGGAATTCGATGTCCCTGATGAAAAAGGACATGGGCGGTGCGGCCAATGTGCTGGGTCTGGCACGGATGATCATGGCACTAAAGCTACCTGTACAACTGCGCGTGCTGATCCCGGCAGTCGAGAACTCGGTCGCAGGGAATGCCTTCCGTCCGGGGGATATCCTGACCTCGCGCAAAGGTCTGACGGTGGAGATCAACAACACCGACGCCGAAGGGCGGTTGGTTCTGGCCGACGCATTGGCGCTGGCGGATGAGGGTGAACCTGACCTGATCATCTCGATGGCGACGTTGACCGGTGCCGCGCGCGTGGCGGTTGGTCCCGATCTGGCGCCCTTTTACACCGATGACGATGGCGCGGCAGACGCGCTGGCCAACGCTGGTCGGCAATCGGCCGACCCTGTCTGGCGGATGCCTTTCCATGAACCCTATGAGGCGATGATCGAACCCGGCATTGCTGATTTGGACAATGCTCCATTAGGTGGGTTCGCAGGCTCGATCACCGCGGCCCTGTTCCTGCGCCGCTTTGTGGGTGACAGCCGCTATATGCATTTCGACATCTATTCCTGGCAGCCCAGCAAAGCCCCCGGACGCAGCAAGGGCGGTCTGGGCCAAGGGCCGCGTGCCGTGCTGACCGCCCTGCCCGAGATTCTGAACCTATGACCCGCCTGCGCGTCATAAAGCCGGTTGTTGATTTGTTGCGCAGCCCGAATGGCCCAAGGGATCGGCAGCTGTTGTTTGGCGACCCGGTAGATGTTGTTGACGATACCGATGGGTGGAGCTGGATCACCTCGGTCAAGGATGGCTATCCCGGTTGGGTCAGGTCCGATCAACTGGGGCCTGAGGCGCAACAGACCCACTGGGTCACCGCGCCCGCGACACATGCCTATCAACGGCCCGACATGAAAAGCCCGGACCGCGTATCGCTGAGTTTTGGCAGCAAATTATGCGTGCTGTCGGAACAGAATAGATTTCTGGAAACTGAACTGGGGTTCATTCCGGCGATTCACGCCAAACTCAGAGCAACGCACCTGACCGACCCCGTAGCGGTGGCCGAGCTATTTCTGGGCACGCCCTATCTTTGGGGGGGAAACAGTTGCTTCGGTATTGATTGTTCTGGGTTGGTTCAGGCCGGTTTACTGGCCTGCGGCATACCCTGCCCCGGTGATAGCAGTGATCAGGAACGCGAACTGGGTACGGCGCTGCCTGCCGGAACTGAACCAAAGCGCGGGGATCTATTGTTCTGGAAAGGTCACGTGGCATGGGTCTATGGTGAGAACATGCTGCTTCACGCCAACGCCTACCACATGGATGTGACGTTCGAGCCGATGGATCAAGCAATCACACGGATTCTGGAGCAGGGCGACGGGCCAGTAACTTCCCACAAAAGGCTCTAATCAAGGTCGACAGACCGGATCAGCTTGCGTTCCAACACGCGCAGCACGTTGCGCAGGTCATGGCCTCGCTTCAGGATCCGCCCGTCCATGCCGATCACTGAATACATCCCCTGTTTGGATCGCAGACGAGGGTGTTTTTCAACCCGGTAGATCGGATGCTCTGCCGTGCGTCTGAAAATGGAAAAAACCGCCATGTCGCGCAGGTTGGAAATACCATAGTCGCGCCATTCTCCGGCGGCGACCATCTTGCCATAGACGGACAGGATATGTGACATCTCGCGCCGGTCGAACGCGACGGGCATCTGGGCCGAGTTTGCAGAAAACCGGCTGGGAGGCTGCATGTTCATACCCTCAGCCTTGCCGGAAAACGCATTTGAATCAAGTCCGGTGCCAACAGGTGTGGTAATTTTGAATCGTTTCGCCTTACCGTCGCCCAACTTGTCGACAGATTAGAATCACCGGCAAAAGCCCAACGGCCAGGATCACAAGCGAGGGTACCGCTGCCCCCTCCAACCGTTCGTCCGAGGCCAGACGATAGGCCTGGACCGCAAGCGTATCAAAGTTGAATGGGCGCATGATCAGGGTCGCGGGCAGCTCTTTCATCACGTCCACAAACACGATCAACAAGGCCGTCAGCAATGAGGGTGTCAGGATTGGCAAATGCACACGGCGCAAGGTGCCCAGCGGCGATTGGCCCAAAGACCGGGACGCAGCATCCATATTGGCGTGCACTGTGCTCTGCCCACCCTCATACGCGCTGAGCGCTGCCGCCAGAAAGCGCACCATGTAAGCTGCCACCAGCAACCAGATCGAACCCGTCACCAGCAGACCTGTCGAGACGTCGAACGTCTGGCGCATCCACGAATCCAGCGCGTTGTCGAATCTGGCGAAGGGTACCATCAGGCCAACAGCGATCACGCCGCCGGGCACCGCATAGCCCAACCGCGCCAGATAGCCTGTGGTCGATGATCCTCGACCCGGACGAAGGCGCTGAAAGAACCCAACACAGATCGCGGCGCAGACCGTAACCACGGCGGCCACTCCTGCAAGTGTCAGCGAGTTTTGAATGAACCCGATATATCGCCGAGACAGCAGGTTTTGTTCCGAGGTCAGGCCCATCTGGATCAAGATAAATACCGGCAGCAAGAACCCCAGTACCACTGGAATAGCGCACAAGGTTATGGCTGCTGCGGATTGCCAGCCCTTAAGCTGCGCCGAAGGCAGGGACGCATGGCTTTTGCCTGCTTGATAGTACTTTGCCTTGCCGCGCTGCGTCCGCTCGGCCACGGCCATGACCAGCGCAAAACCCAGCAGGCACAAAGCCAACTGCGCCGCAGCCGCTCGGTCGCCGATCGAGAACCAGCTTGTGTAGATACCGGTGGCAAAGGTCTGAACACCGAAATAGGCGACCGTGCCGAAATCAGCGATGGTTTCCATGATGGCCAGCAGGACACCCCCGGCAATGGCTGGACGAGCCATCGGCAGCGAGACATGCCAGAATGCCAACCACGGGCTTTTGCCCAGCGCACGGGCGGCCAGAAAAGCGGTGGCGCTTTGTTGCAAAAACGCGGCTCGCGCCAGCAGGTATACATAAGGGTAGAGCACAAGGATCAGCATCGCCGCCGCGCCCTCGGTCGATCGGATTTCCGGGAACCAATAGTCGCGCGGCCCCCAACCCGTCACGTCGCGCAGCGTGGTCTGCACGATACCAGGATGATCCAGAATGAAAGTATAGGCATAAGCCAGAACATAGGCTGGAAAGGCCAGCGGCAAGACCAGTGCAATTTCCAGAAAGCGCACCCCAGGGAAGCGCGTCATCGTGACCAGCCACGCCGCGCCGACCCCGATAGAGAACGTGCCGATAGCCACCAAAACGACAAGGATCACGGTTGTTAGCGCATAACCGGGTAAAACCGTCTCAAACAGATGTGAGACCGTATCCGTACCGCCCGTCACTGCCGCCAGAACAACCGCAACCATGGGCAGAAGACAAGCGGCTGCTACCATATAAGCCACAGTGGCCACCAACCGGGTGCCCAGCGCGCCGCGATTGCGTTTCCCGTGTTCTGAATAGTCGATTTCGGCCATGGACCCGGATTGTGACTGGCGTTGGCTATTGATCAGCCTTTAATCGACCAAAATGCTAAGAAACACCAGTGCAGGAAAAACAAATCTGCGGCACATACTGCCGCAGACATGGCTCGGGGTTATTCGTAAACGCGCTGATCCTCGATCACCAACCCGTCCTTCGGCAGTGATCCGGGGGTTACAACCTCGATTGCGCCTTTCAGTTTCAGCACCTCGACCACGGATTTGGCATAGGCCATGTCGTCTCCGCCTGCGCTTTCGATCTGAACGGTCATCGTGTCCATCTCACCCTGTCGGGCAGCGATGACACGGGCTTTGACGATTTCCTCGTGCTTATCGACCAATGCTGCCACCTGTTCAGGACGCACAAACATGCCCTTGATCTTGGTGGTCTGGTCCGCGCGACCCATCCAACCCTTGATCCGAAGGTTGGTCCGCCCACAGGGTGAAACACCCGGCATGATCGCGGACAGATCACCCGTGGCAAAGCGGATCAGCGGGTAATCGGGGTTCAAAGAGGTCACCACAACCTCACCCACCTCACCCGGCTCTACCGGTGTTCCGGTGCCAGGGGTGACAACCTCGATGATGACATGTTCGTCGATGATCATCCCTTCCATCGCGGCGCTTTCATAGGCGATGTTGCCCAGATCGGCCGTGGCATAGCATTGCAGGCAGGAAATACCCCGATCAGCATAATCCTGACGCAAAGATGGGAACAGCGCGCCGCCGCCCACAACAGCCTTCGAGAAGTTCAGGGCCACGCCCATCTCATCTGCCTTGTCCAGAATGACCTTCAGATAGTCCGGTGTGCCCGCATAGGACGTGCAGCCCACATCGCGCGCTGCTGTCACCTGCAATTCGGTCTGACCGGTACCCGCTGGCAGCACAGCGGCCCCTACCGCGCGCGCGCCGCTCTCAAAAATCATACCAGCTGGCGTGAGGTGATAGCCGAAACAGTTTTGCACGATATCTCCGGGTCCGACGCCGGCGGCGTTCAGGAAACGCCCCATGCGCCACCAGTCATGATCCGTACTGCCGGGCTCATAGATCGGACCGGGAGACTGGAACACATGATGGAAATGTCGGGCTGGTTTGACGGTAAATCCGCCGAATGGCGGACGCGACGCCTGTGCTTGCGCCAGATCGGATTTCCGCAATACCGGCAGTTTCACCAGATCGTCGGCTGAAATCACCGCGCTGGCATCCGCATCCGCCAGATGCGCAGCAAAGCCCGGAGCGGACAGGGCGCGGTCAATCTGAGTACGCAGCGCCTGTGCCTGATCGGCGGAGCGTTCATCGGCTGATCGGGTTTCAAGAGCGTCGTAGTAGGTCATCGCCAGATCCTCCATTCGCTTACAACCACCTCTTGCGGCGGCGGTAAGATCGCACGTCACGGAAGCTTTTGCGGCCTTCGTCGGACATGCCCAGATAGAACTCTTTCACGTCCGGGTTTTCGCGCAAATCTGCTGCCGGACCGTCCATCACGACGCGCCCGGATTCCAGAATATAGCCGTAATGGGCAAACCTTAGAGCCACATTGGTGTTCTGTTCGGCCAACAGGAAAGAAACACCTTCTTTCTCGTTCAGGTCCTTCACGATACCGAAAATCTCTTCGACCAGCTGCGGCGCAAGTCCCATCGAGGGTTCGTCCAGCAGGATCGTTTCGGGTCGGGACATCAAAGCTCGGCCCATTGCAACCATCTGTTGCTCACCACCTGAAGTGTAGCCTGCCTGCGACCGGCGGCGTTCTTTCAGACGGGGAAAATATGTGTAGACCAGTTCAAGGTCCTGCTGGATGGCGGCCTTGCCATCCTTGCGGGTATAGGCGCCCGTCAGCAAGTTTTCCTCGACCGTCAGGTGTTCGAAACAATGGCGGCCTTCCATCACCTGGATGACGCCTTTTTCCACCAGATCGGCAGGGTCGCTTTCATGCACGCTGGTGCCGCGATATTCGATCGTTCCCTTGGTGACTTCACCGCGCTCGGAATGCAGCAGGTTCGACACAGCCTTGAGCGTCGTCGTTTTTCCTGCGCCGTTGCCGCCCAGCAGGGCCGTGATACCGCCCTTGGGCACAGTCAGGCTGACGCCTTTCAGAACGAGGATCACGTGATTGTAGATCACCTCGATATTGTTGACCTCAAGCAGGGTTTCCGACTTGGTGTCAGTGGTTTGTGCCGCATCCAGCATCTGCGCGTGTCCTTAAGCGAGTGTGGGGTTCGGGACGGCGGTCTGCCGCCGCCCCGGTTTGTTCAAAGCGCTGGATCAGCAACGCCCTTCAATGTTGTTTTCTGCTGCATAGGCCGCAGAATCTTCATCGATCAGCGCGCCGATCACTTCACCATCGGTCTGCTTGAAGTCCGAGATCAGCGTCCAGGTCTTGTTTGCTGCATCCCACTGCGTCACACCCACAAGGGCGTCACCGCCGTGGTTTTCGCATGAGACCGAGAAGGTCGGACCAAAGTTCGCCAGGCCCAGTTCGGCCATCTTCTCTTCGGTCATCTCCAACGCTTCCATGCCAGCGCGCATCTCGGCCGGAGTGATTTCCGCATTGCCTGAGATTTCCTGAGCTTTCTTGATGGCTTCGGCAGCCAGAACAGCCGCATAGAGACCACGGTTATACAGAACCGTGCCAACCTGATCACCCGCGCCTGCAGCCTTACCTGCGTCGACAACGTGTTTCTGCAGATCGTCAAAGACCGGGAAGTCCGTGCCAACATTGTGGAAGGTCAGCGCCTTGTACCCGTTGGCGGCTTCGCCCGCTGGCAGCACATCGTTTTCAGAACCGGACCACCAGATGCCGATGAAGTTCTCCATCGGGAACCGGATGTTTGCAGCCTCTTGCACTGCAACCTGGTTCATCACGCCCCAGCCCCACATCAGGACATAGTCAGGACGATCACGACGGATTTGCAGCCACTGCGACTTCTGTTCCTGACCCGGGTGATCGACCGGCAGGGCGACCAGTTCAAAGCCGTGCTTTTTGGACAGCTCTTCCAGGGTGCGGATCGGTTCCTTGCCATAGGCCGAGTTGTGGTAGACCAGCGCGATTTTCTTGCCGCTCAGGTCACCACCGTTTTCCTCAAGCAGGTAATTGACCGCGCCCGAGGCCCCGTCCCAGTAGTTGGCTGGATAGTTGAAGGTATGGCTGAACACGTCGCCGTTCTTGGCCGAGGTCCGGCCATAACCCATCGTGTGCAGCGGAATGTCGTCTGCGGTGACCTTTGGGATCAGCTGATAGGTGATGCCAGTCGACAGCGGTTGATACACCAAAGCACCTTCGCCCTTGGTGGCTTCATAGCATTCCACACCTTTTTCGGTGTTGTAGCCGGTTTCGCATTCGACCATCCGGATCGGAACACCGCCGATGCCGCCATCGCGCTCATTTAGCAGGGTGAAATAGTCGTTATAGCCATCCGAGAACGGAATGCCGCCGGCGGCGTAAGGCCCGGTACGATAGCTCAGATCGGGGATCACAAGATCCGCCAGAGCGGGTCCTGCAGCCATCAGGGCGCTTAGCGCCGCGGTTGCCAGTTTCAATTTCATCGGGTGTCTCCTCCCTTGGTTAGTCCGATGTTGCGTTCAGGCTTGTGCCGCCCGTTTTTTCATTGGGCCGACCCCTTAGTGCGGGAACGGCCATAGTCTGAGTTTCTCTTTCGCCACGCGCCACAGTTGTGCCAGCCCGTGCGGTTCCAAGATCAGGAACATGATGATCAGCGCGCCGACGATCACCAGCTGCAGATGTGCTACGATATCCGTGGGCCAGCCCAGAACGTCGACGCCCACCACTTTCAGGACCACCGGCAGCAGAACAAGGAAAGCGGCACCGGCGAACGATCCGAAAATAGACCCTAACCCTCCGATAATAATCATGAACAGGACTAGGAACGATTTCTGGATACCGAATACTTCGCCGACCTCGACCGCGCCAAGATAGACTGCAAAGAACAGCGCTCCTGCGATGCCGATGAAGAACGAGCTGACGGCAAAGGCGCTCATCTTGGCCTTCAATGGGTTTACCCCGATGATCTCGGCCGCGATGTCCATGTCACGGATCGCCATCCATGTCCGGCCAGTCGTGCCGCGCGTCAGGTTGCGCGCGATAAGGGCGCTGACGGCCAAGAAAATCAGGCAGAACATATAGGTGGCCCATGCCGGTGCATTCGGACCGGTGATGATGATGCCAAACACATCCCGTTCCGGCGCATTGATCTGACCCGAAGCCGAATAGTTGTAGAACCACGGCACCCGGTTAAACAGCCACACAAGGAAGAACTGCGCGGCCAGTGTGGCCACCGCGAGATAAAATCCCTTGATCCGAAGGCTGGGCAGGCCAAACAGCACCCCGACAATGGCCGTTATGCCGCCAGCCAGAATGACATGAATGAACATGCTGACATCAGGGAACGAGGTCATCAGCTTGTAGCAGGCATAGGCGCCCACAGCCATGAAACCACCGGTACCCAAGGATACCTGCCCGCAATAGCCCACAAGGATGTTCAACCCGATTGCCGCAATGGCATAAATCAAAAAGGGCAGTAACAGCGCATTGGCCCAGTAGTCATTGATGACGAGGGGAATTATCCCGAAAGCCACCGCCAGAACCACATAATACCGATACCGGTCGAACTTGATCGGAAAGGTTTGGCTGTCATCTGTGTAGGAGGTTTTGAAATCCCCGGCCTCACGATAAAACATGTCTTACTTTCCCCATTCTTCCTGCGCCCGGTTGCGGGCCTCGGCGTCCAGCTGCTTGGAGCCTTTTGCATATCCGCTCGCCTCTGAGGCGCGCACCAGTTTCATGTAGGCCAAGATGCCCATGGCGAGCCCGGCAAAAGCCAGAATTGCTGCAATCACCAACTGGCCTTCGGTCAAATCCTCCGAAGTGAGCGCGATGTAGCCAAAAGCCCAGAACCCGGCCCATGCGATCACGTTGATGATGGCGATCAGCTTGGTCATGCCGCTAGACCCTCTCGATGATCTTCTCACCGAACAGACCTTGCGGCCGGAACACGAGGAAGATCAGCGCCAGTACGTACGCAAACCAGTTTTCGGTCGCTCCGCCGACCAGCGGGCCAATGGCAAACTCGAACAGTTTCTCGCCCACACCAATGATCAACCCGCCGACGATGGCACCGGGGATCGAGGTGAACCCGCCCAGCATCAGCACCGGCAGCGCCTTGAGCGCAATCAGTGACAGTGAGAACTGCACGCCCGACTTGGTACCCCACATGATGCCTGCAACCAGCGCGACAAAACCCGCAACCGACCACACCATGATCCAGATGAAGTTCAGCGAGATGCCGACCGACAGAGCCGCCTGGTGGTCATCCGCCACGGCGCGCATCGCCCGGCCCTGCTTGGTGTATTGGCTGAACGCGACCAGTGCGGTCACCAGCAGCGCGGCTATCACCGTCGCCACAAGGTCCAGATTGTCGATAAAGAAGCCGTAGCCAAAGATGTTGAACGTGGTCTCATCGATCCACAAGTTGATACCCTGCGGCAGGCCG
Source organism: Ruegeria sp. YTSC004 (assembly GCF_059609805.1). NCBI lineage: Bacteria > Pseudomonadati > Pseudomonadota > Alphaproteobacteria > Rhodobacterales > Roseobacteraceae > Ruegeria > Ruegeria sp. YTSC004. Next base: position 108,297 of record NZ_JBXWMJ010000003.1, on the reverse strand, counting down.
ACATCCAATGTCTTGATCTCGGATCCCCACATCAGGTCAGCCACGCCCTCAAGGAAATAAGCCAGACCGATGGTCGCCATGAACAGGATGATCGGCTCTTGACCGACCAAATGCCGCATCACAAAGCGCTGTACCGCCCAGGCCAGCAGAACCATGACACCCATCGTCAGGATAATCGCCACAAACGCTGGCACATTCCATCCGAACTTGTGGATATGAGTCCCGAAAGTAGCGTTGATCAGGTGGGCAAACGGGACCTGCCCGTTCATGATCCCCACAAGCGTCATGGCGGCAAACAGGGCCATAACCCCTTGGGCGTAGTTGAAGATTCCGGACGCTTTGTAGATCAATACAAAGCCCAGCGCGACCAGAGCGTACAGCACACCGGCCATAAGACCGTTGAGGAAAACCTCCATCGCGAAAATCAGCTGATCAGGCATGTGTGCCCCCTCTCATGTCTGTCAGTTGCTCAGTCATGACTTACCCCCAGATAGGCGTCGATGACTTCCTGATTGCTGCGCACCTCATCCGGGGTGCCGTCGCCGATCTTCTTGCCGTAATCCATCACGACCACCCGATCGCTCAGGTCCATCACAACACCCATGTCATGCTCGATTAGCGCGATGGTGGTGCCAAACTCGTCATTCACGTCGAGGATAAAGCGGCTCATGTCCTCTTTCTCTTCAACGTTCATGCCGGCCATAGGTTCATCCAGCAGCAACAGTTTGGGTTCCGCCGCCAGCGCACGGGCCAGTTCGACCCGCTTTTTCAGACCGTATGGCAGACGGGATACCGGAGTTTTACGGATGTGCTGAATTTCGAGAAAGTCGATGATTTTCTCGACCGCTTCGCGGTTTTCAACCTCTTCCGCCTCAGCCTTGCCCTTCCACAGGGCCTGCTGAAAGAGGTTGGTTTTCATATAGTTCAGCCGCCCGGTCATGACGTTGTCCAGCACGCTCATGCCTTCGAAAAGGGCAATGTTCTGGAACGTCCGGGCAATACCTTGCCGCGCAACTTCATAAGGGCGCATCTGCGGACGCTTGGCCCCATGGAACCAGACCTCGCCCTCCTGCGGGATATAGAACCCTGAAATCACGTTCAGCATCGAGGATTTACCGGCGCCGTTCGGACCGATGATGGCGCGGATCTCGCCTTCACGAATGTCGAATGAGATATCCTTGATCGCCACCACACCGCCAAAACGCAGGGTGATGTTCTTCATCTCCATCACCACGCCGCCGATCTTGCGGCCATCTTCGGTGACATATCCTTCGGAGTTATCCAGCATCAGTCACTCCCTGACTTGCGGAAAAACGGGACGGCGGGCGGGGCGATGACCGCAGGTCGAGCGGCGCATGACCGGCCCTCATTCCGCCGCCACCTTGTGCTGCGCAACCGGTACGACCGGCGCATCCACGATTTCAAGCGTGGCACTGATCGACCCCTTGCGGCCGTCTTCATAGGTCACTTCGGTCGTGGTTGAGACCTGCTTGGACCCGTCATAAAGCGCATCGATGATGTCACTGAACTTGTCCTCGACAAATCCGCGGCGCACCTTCCGCGTACGGGTCATCTCACCGTCATCCGCGTCCAGTTCTTTGTGCAGAACCACAAAGCGATGCACCTGACAGCCCGACAACATCTCATCAGCGGCTACAGACTTGTTCACCTCTTCGACATGGCTACGAATCGTCTCTAACACACGGGGATTTGCAGTCAGTTCCTGATAAGACGCATAGGCTACGTTGTTGCGTTCCGCCCAGTTGCCCACTGCTGTGAGGTCAATATTGATAAAGGCCACGCAGCGGTCTTTGCCGTTTCCGAACAAAACAACCTCAAGGATGTCGGGATAGAATTTCAACTTGTTCTCGACGTATTTCGGCGCAAACATCGACCCGTCGGCCATCTTGCCAACGTCCTTGGCGCGGTCAATTATCCGCAAATGTCCTGAGTTTTCTTCGATGAAACCGGCATCGCCAGTGGCAACCCATCCCTCGGCGTCCTTGGTCGAGGCCGTGGAATCCGGGTTGTTATAGTACTCGACAAACACACCGGGCGAGCGGTAGTGGATTTCGCCCTTGTCGTCGATCTTCAGCTCAACGTCCGGGGCGGGCACACCAACGGTATCGGCGCGCACCTCTCCATCGGGTTGAACCGTGATAAATACGGTCGCTTCGGTCTGACCATAAAGCTGTTTCAGGTTGATGCCCAAAGAGCGGTAGAAATCAAAAATCTCCGGACCGATTGCTTCACCCGCAGTATAACCTACGCGAAAGCGGCCATAACCCAGTGTATCCTTGAGTGGCCCGTAAACCAGCAGGTTGCCCAGCGCGTATTTCACGCGGTCGCCGAACCCAACCGGCTTACCGTCCAGCAGCAGCCCGCCAACTTTCTTGGCATGCGCCATGAAGTGATGAAACATACGCTGCTTCAGCTTGCCAGCGTCCTCCATCCGGATCATCACATTGGTCAGCTGAGTTTCAAACACTCGTGGTGGGGCGAAGAAATAAGTCGGCCCGATCTCGCGCAGGTCCGTCATCATCGTGTCGGCGCTTTCAGGGCAGTTCACGCAGAAGCCGCACCAATAGGCCTGACCGATGGAAAAGATGAAATCGCCTACCCAAGCCATCGGCAGGTAAGACAGGATGTCTTCGTTCCGGTTCAAATGATCGAACTCGGCGGAATTCTTGGCGCTTTCGATCACATTCCGGTTCGACAGCACCACGCCCTTGGGTTTACCCGTGGTGCCCGACGTATACAGCATGACGCAGGTGCCGTCGTAATCGATCTCGGCAATCCGACGATCCAGTTCCGCATCAAAACGCGCATGACCGGCACTGCCTTCGGCCATCAGATCGTCCAATGCGTTCATCTGGCTGTGATCGTATTTCCGCATCCCCCGTTTGTCGGTGTAGAGGATGTGTTTGACCTGATGCAGGTTCTCCTGAATCTCGATGACCTTGTCGACCTGCTCCTGATCACCGCAGACGACGTATTTTGCGCCGCAATGATCCAGCACATAGGCCATCTCCTCAGCGACTGCATCCTGATACAGCGGAACTGGCACAGCACCCACCATCTGAGCCGCAACCATCGACCAGTAATGCGCCGGACGATTGCGCCCGATCACTGCGATGTGGTCGCCTTTTTCAACGCCAAGTTCCAGAAAGCCCAGGGCAATCGAACGGATTTCCCTGGCCGTTTCGGCCCAGGTCCAGCATTGCCAGATTCCGAATTCCTTTTCCCGGTAGGCCGGGGCGTCCCCGAACTGGGTCGCATTGCGGTGTAGCAGCGCCGGAAGAGAGTGCATCCCTTCAGCGCCCGACTGCGTCTGAGCCAATCTCTTTCTCCTCCCCATCCGACCCCTCCTCCGGGCCGGAAACGGCGGACCAGGGATCAACCCCGGACGCCAACGCCCCACTAAGGGACGCAGGAAAGATCAGCGTCAACTTTTACCTGATGTTTTCTCAATTCTTACGAATTGTAACAGTGGTAGTACAGAAATCGGACCGCCTGACAGACGTAAGTCAAAAGAGCTTCTTGGCTGGAGAATTTTTCAAGTGGGGATAAACTCAAGATACCCGAGCTTATCCGCAACCAATAAGTACCCAAAAAATAGCGCATTTGCGACCATCCAGTGGAACAGAGCTTTGAGCCGCCGCTTTTCTTTGGGGAACCACTCAAATTTCCTAAGCCAACCAATACCCACGTCCATGACCATTAGAACAAACATAAAGTGTCTAAAGAACAAATAGATAAACAGTACAAACAGCAAGATAACTGCAATAGTGTTTGCAGGGGCGATTTCCCATTCACTGCTTCCAACAGAGGTCGTTATCGTACTTTCCATTAAAGTCTCTTTTTCAAGACGGAAAATCAGCAAGTTACAACCAATCCCGCAAAATCGGAATCAAAGGCACATCCGCCGCAGGCATCGGATAGTTCCGCAACTCATTCGCACGCACCCATTTCAACGCCTGACCTTCTTTCGACTGCGGAATACCTTCCCACTTGCGACAAGCAAACAACGGCATCAGCAGGTGAAAATCGTCATAGCTGTGGCTGGCAAAGGTCAGCGGGGCGAGGCATGAGGCCCAGGTGTCGATGCCCAGTTCCTCGTGCAATTCGCGGATCAGGGCAGCCTCGGGGGTTTCGCCGGGTTCGATTTTGCCACCGGGGAACTCCCAGAGACCGGCCATGGATTTGCCCTCGGGTCGTTGGGCCAGTAGCACCCGGCCCTCAATGTCGATCAGGGCGACAGCAGACACCAGTAAGGTCTTCACGAGCGATAATCCGCGTTGATCTCGATATAGCCGTGGGTCAGATCGCAGGTCCAAACGGTGGATTTGCCTTCGCCCAGCCCAAGATCGACCGCAATCACAAGGTCTTGACCTTTCATATAGGCGGCGGCGTCATCCTCACGGTAATCCGGGCTGACCCAGCCCTTTTCGGCAACCAGAATATCCCCGAAGGAAATGCTCAGCAGGTCGCGGTCAGCGGCGGCACCGGATTTACCGATGGCCATGACGATGCGGCCCCAGTTCGGGTCTTCTCCAGCAATGGCCGTTTTCACCAAAGGTGAGTTGGCAATCGCCAGTCCGTGCACCTTGGCGTCCGCATCCGAGGCGGCACCGGTTACACAAATTTCCACGAATTTCGTAGCACCTTCGCCGTCACGCACAACCTGTTGCGCCAAGTCAAGCATCACGCCCTCCAACGCCTCGGCAAACGCCGCATCGCCGGTTGCGTCCACGCCTGAGGCCCCGGTTGCACAGAGCAACAGACTGTCCGAGGTCGATGTGTCGCTGTCGACGGTGATGCAGTTGAACGTCCGGTCGGTTTGGGCGCTCAGCATCGCCTGCAGCGCGGACTGTTCGACCTGTGCATCGGTAAAGATGTAGACCAGCATCGTCGCCATATCCGGCGCGATCATGCCTGACCCCTTGGTAATCCCTGCAATAGAGACTGTTTTTCCGTCAATCTCGACCTTTGCGCTGGCCCCTTTGGGGAACGTATCCGTGGTCATGATCGCCCGCGCCGCATCCTCGATGGCATGACGGCTGAGGCCCATCTTCAACGCCTCAAGCTGTGCTACGATGCGGTCATGCGGCAGCGGCTCACCAATCACGCCGGTTGATGAGGTAAAGACCCGCTCTACCGCGACACCGGTGGCTTTGGAGACGGCCTGCGTCACCTCGGCCACTGAAGTCTGGCCATAGTGACCGGTAAAGGCATTGGCATTGCCGGAGTTCACCAAAATCGCCGCAGGCCCATCGCTGGACCCGCCGATCTTGTCCTGACAGTCCAGCACGGGGGCTGCGCGTGTGGCGGACCGGGTAAACACCCCAGCCACAGATGTGCCCGGATCCAGAACCGCCAACATCACGTCGGTACGGCCCTGATAACGCACGCCAGCCTCGACGGTGGCAAAACGCACACCGTCAATCGCAGGCAATTCGGGGAAGGCCGCTGGAGCCAGCGGCGAAACCTTGGTGATCGCGGCCACTGGGGTTACTCCTGAATCAGGTCGATCTGACGGATGACCTCGGGGCCAACACCGTCCAAAGCAGGGCGTTCGATCTGCGACTGCTGCGTCAGCTCGTCGATTTTGGCTTGAATCGCGTCCTGCTGAAGGGACTGTGCCAGCTGTTCACGGACGGCATCAAGTTCCGGCGCTTCGGATTTTCGCGTGTCGTTGAGAATGATCAGGTGCCAGCCGAACTGTGTTTGCACCGGATCCGAAATCTGACCCTTTTCCAACGCAACAACGGCGTTTTCGAATTCCGGCACCATCTGGCCCTTGCCAAACCATCCCAATGACCCGCCATTCGGACCCGATGGGCCGGTCGACTTTTCCTTGGCCGTTTCGGCAAAATCGCCGCCGTCATCCAGCAGAGTTTTAATTTCCTTGGCTTCTTCTTCGGTGGCTACAAGAATATGGCTGGCGTCGAACTCATCTTCGCCTTCGAAGTTGCCAAATTCCGCATCATAGGCTGCCTGAATTGACTCTTCGGTCACGACATCGCCCAGCAACGCATTTACTGTCTGCACCGCCCGCATGGAACGGCCTTCGTTTTCCAATCCCAACTGGTTCAGCCGGTTCAGATCGTCCTGCTGCTGCGCCAGCAATTGCTGCTGGATCAATTGCTCGATTACGAATTCGTACAGAACATCATCTTCGACCTCGGCGTAATTCGGCGGCAGGGCTGCAACGGATGCGATAACGTGACCCAATGTGATTTCATCCCCGTTCACATTGGCGACAACCGTATCCGCGTCCGGCTTGGTTTCGGCGGCAAGCGGCATCGCCATCACGGCAGCCAGAGCCAGCGATGGCAGAAAAGTGAGGCCTTTGGGCATGGAATCATCCTATTTCTTTGCCGCGACGGGGCGTGGCGTTGACACTCTGGGACCTGCCGCTTACATCGCTTTGAAGCCTTGGACAGGGCCGCCTTTCATCCCCCGTATCTATGGGTTGCAAGCAAGGTGGGCAAGCCTGTCGCAACCAAGACAAGAACAGATCCGCTGGAGTGAACATGCTGGGACTCGGAACGCTCGCCAAAAAGGTGTTCGGAACACCGAACGACCGCAAGATCAAGGCGACCCGTCCGCTGGTCGAAAAGATCAATGCGCTGGAACCTGAGTTCGAAAAGCTGTCCGATGAGGGCCTGATCGAAAAGACCGCCGAACTGCGCAAACGCGCACTTGATGGTGAGGCGCTGGACGACTTGCTGCCAGAAGCCTTTGCCAACGTTCGCGAAGGTGCCAGACGCGCGCTGGGTCTGCGCGCCTTTGACGTACAGCTGATGGGCGGCGCGTTCCTGCATCAGGGCAATATCTCGGAAATGAAGACGGGTGAGGGCAAGACGCTGGTTGCCACCTTCCCCGCCTACCTGAACGCATTGACCGGCAAGGGCGTGCACGTGGTTACGGTAAACGAATACCTGGCCAAGCGTGACGCCGAGTGGATGGGCAAAGTCTTTGGTGCCCTTGGCATGACCACCGGCGTAATCTGGTCGGGTCAGCCGGATGCCGACAAAAAAGCCGCGTACGCCTGTGACGTCACCTATGCCACCAACAACGAGTTGGGTTTTGACTATCTGCGCGATAACATGAAGGCGGAGCTGGATCAGATTTACCAAAAGTACCACAATTTCGCGATTGTGGACGAGGTCGACTCGATCCTGATCGACGAAGCGCGGACGCCATTGATCATCTCGGGCCCGTCCGAGGACCGCTCGGACCTGTATACCAGCATCGACGCCCTGATCCCCTCGCTAAGCGATGATCACTTTACGTTGGATGAAAAGTCCCGGAACGTGACCTTCACCGATGAGGGCAACGAGTTCCTGGAACAACAGCTGATTGCCAACGGTCTGATCCCCGAAGGCCATTCTCTGTATGACCCCGAAAGCACCACGGTGGTACACCACGTCAACCAGGGTCTGCGCGCACACAAGCTGTTTACACGTGACAAAGACTACATCGTCCGTGACGGAAACGTCGTTCTGATTGACGAGTTTACAGGCCGGATGATGCCAGGTCGCCGTCTGTCCGAAGGTCTGCATCAGGCCATCGAAGCCAAGGAAGGCGTCCAAATTCAGCCTGAAAACGTGACGCTGGCCAGTGTGACCTTCCAGAACTACTTCCGTCTGTATGACAAGCTGGGTGGCATGACCGGCACCGCGCTGACCGAAGCCGAAGAATTCGCCGAAATCTACGGTCTGGGCGTGGTCGAGGTTCCGACCAACAGGCCGATTGCCCGTCTTGACGAAGACGATCAGGTCTATCGCACCGCCGGTGAGAAATACGGCGCGATGATTGACGAGACCAAGGAAGCGCAGGAAAAGGGCCAGCCGGTTCTTTTGGGCACAACCTCGATCGAGAAATCCGAACTGCTAAGCCAGCTGCTGCAAAAGGAAGGCATCGAACATAACGTTCTGAACGCCCGCCAGCACGAGCAAGAGGCACAAATCGTGGCCGATGCTGGCCGATATGGTGCGGTGACCATTGCCACCAACATGGCTGGCCGCGGCACCGACATTCAGCTGGGCGGCAATGTCGAGATGAATGTGCTCCAGGCGCTGGCCGAAAACCCCGAGGCCGATCCTGCCGAGTTGCGCGCCAAGGAAGAGGCCCGCCACGCCGAGGAAAAGGAAAAGGTTCTGGCGGCCGGTGGTCTTTACGTCATGGCATCCGAACGTCACGAAAGCCGTCGGATCGACAACCAGCTGCGCGGTCGTTCGGGCCGTCAGGGTGACCCGGGCCGCACCGTGTTCTACCTGAGCCTCGAAGACGACCTGATGCGCATCTTTGGCTCGGAACGGCTCGACAAGGTTCTGACTACGCTGGGCATGAAAGAGGGCGAGGCAATTGTTCATCCTTGGGTGAACAAGTCGCTGGAACGCGCACAGTCCAAGGTCGAAGGCCGAAACTTTGACATGCGCAAGAACGTTCTGAAATTCGACGACGTGATGAATGACCAGCGTAAAGTGGTGTTCAGCCAGCGGCGCGAAATCATGTCGACCGATGACCTGTCCGAGATCGTCTCGGACATGCGCGAACAGGTGATTGACGATTTGATCGACGAATACATGCCGCCAAAAACCTATGCCGATCAGTGGGATACCGATGGCCTGCACGCGGCAATCAAGGAAAAGCTGACCATCGACGCGCCTGTACAGGACTGGGCCGCCGAGGAAGGCGTCGATGATGAACAGGTGCGCGAGCGTCTGGTCAATGCTGCCGATGAGATGATGGCGCAAAAGGCGGCAGCCTTCGGTCCCGAAAATATGCGCAACATCGAAAAGCAGGTTCTGCTGCAGACGATCGACAGCAAATGGCGCGAGCACTTGCTGACGCTGGAACATCTGCGCTCGGTCGTTGGATTCCGCGGTTACGCCCAGCGCGACCCGCTGAATGAATACAAGAACGAAAGCTTCCAGCTGTTCGAAGGGATGCTGGACAGTCTGCGCGAAACAGTGACTCAGCAATTGTCGCGCGTCCGTCCGCTGACCGAAGAGGAACAGCGCGAAATGCTGGCCCAGATGCAAGCTCAGCAAGCTCAGGCACAACGGGCGGTGGATCAAGCCACCGACAAGGCGGAAGCACTGGCCGAAGCCCAGGCTTCAGGCGATGCGCGCCCTGGCTTTGTCGAAGACGATCCCTCGACTTGGGGGAACCCGTCGCGCAACGATCTCTGCCCTTGTGGATCTGGCAAGAAATTCAAACACTGCCACGGCCGGCTGACCTAACGTCACCTTGATCAAAACACATTGAGTCCGTTTCACGGCCACATATTGGCCGTGATTCAACTTCAGGATGCGACTCGCTCCTTCAACTGGGGAGGGTGTTTTGTTTGTAATAAAGAATTACGTGACCACTGGCGGCACCGTCGCTTGTGCCTTAGCCATTGGTTACCTGATGCAAAATGGATCGCCAGCGCAATCGGATGGCGCGCAGGCTCCTGTAAATGTGGCTGCCGCCAATCAATCCTCTGTGATTGCCGGGCTGGAAGGAATTGTTCTGACCTCCTCGCTTCCGGCCGCTGATGCAACCACCGACATCAAGGCATCGCGGCGCGCCCTGCAACCCACTCGATCGACCCCCTCTGATCAGGAAAACTGCACTCTCAGTGCCCGTGCTAAAGCCGTTCCCGGCGCTGCGGCACGCCTGACCGTCAAAGCCCCCTGCCACGGCAATGAACGGATCGAAATCCACCACAGCGGACTAACAGTTACCCAACGAACGGACAAAAACGGCGCTTTGGATCTGACGATCCCGGCCCTGTCGGAATATGCGATCTTTCTGATCTCGGTAGATGATCAGACCGGGACCGTAGCCACCACTCACATCCCCGACTTGTCCAACTACAACCGCATCGCCCTGCAATGGCAGGGTGAGACAGACCTGCAGATCCATGCGCTGGAATTTGGGGCCAGCTATGGAACCGCCGGACATGTATCTTCGAACTCTGACGCAAAAGGTGCGGGTAAAGTCGTGCATCTGGGCCAACAGGCGTTCGGTGACGCGCAGAATATCGAAATCTATTCCTTCCCTGCAGGCGAAACCAGCCAGACCGGTTCGATCGAACTGACGGTCGAGGCCGAAGTGACCGAGGCAAATTGCGGCCGGGATTTGGCCGTGCAATCGCTCGAGCTGCGTGGCGATCGCCGCCTGCGGTCGCGCGATTTGACGCTGCCCATGCCGGATTGCGCACAAGCCGGTGATTTTCTGGTGTTGAATAATCTGCTCCAAGACCTGACAATCGCGGCAAATTAAACCGCAGGCAGGCTCGACTTTCTTATGACATTTTTTCGTGTGGCAGTGGCCACACTGATTTCGGTGACTCTGGCGTCCTATGTACACGCACAGGATATCACGCTGACCTCGCAAGACGGCAAGGTCGAGGTCACAGGCAACCTGCTGAGCTTTGATGGCGAGTTTTATCGCGTGGATACGCAGTTCGGTGAGCTGACCGTGGATGGGTCGGGTGTGACCTGCGAAGGACCCGCCTGCCCCAGCCTTACGGATTTCGTGGCCGAGGTTCGGTTCTCAGGTTCTTCCGTCATGGCGGAAAAGGTACTGCCGGCCCTGATCGTTGGTTTCGCCCAGCAAGAGGGGATGTCGGCGACGCCGCAGCGTTTGGATTCGGGCGCATTCACCTATGAGCTTTACCAGACCGGGCGCGATGCCCCTTTGGCGCGGTTCTATTTCGCCCCTAACAACACAGGTGGCGGCTTTGCGGATCTGATCGCCGATGAGACAGATATCGTCATGGCACTGCGTGAAATTCGCCCATCGGAACAGGAGGCCGCGCAGACCGCTGGTCTGGGTGATCTGGCAGATGCAAGGCGATCCCGGGTCATCGCGCTGGACGCGCTTGTCCCAATTGTGGCCCGGGAAAACCCGGCGCGGCAAATTTCGCCCGCAGAACTGGTGCGCGTGTTTTCCGGCGAGATCCAAAACTGGTCTGAATTAGGAGGACCTGATGCGCCGGTTTCCCTGCACTTACCAGACGCGGGTTCCGGTTTGGCGCAAGGGGTTGAGGACCGGTTGCTGGCCCCCGCTCAATCCACGCTGGCCGAGGGAATCGTCCGTCACACCCGTAGCAGCGATCTGGTTCGCGCTGTCGCTGATGACCCCTTTGCCATCGGTATCGCCAGCCATGCCGAGGTCGGGCCTGCCCGGGGCCTGCCTCTGACCGGCGGTTGCGGTCACGCGCTGACCGCCACGCGGCAATCCATCAAGACCGAAGATTATCCGCTGACATCGCCGATGTTCTTGTATCTGCCGGAAATCCGCCTGCCCCGCATCGCGCGGCAATTCCTGGCCTATTCGCAAAGCGCCGAGGCACAGATGGCGATCCGCGATGCCGGATTTGTGGATCAAGAACCCGAAACCATGCGGATCGGGTTGCAAGGGGATCGTCTGGCCAACGCAGTGGTTTCAGGTGGTGCCGAGGTCGGGTTGGAAGAGTTACTGCGCATGATCGACACGCTGCGCCCACAATCGCGCCTGTCTCTGTCGTTCCGGTTCGAGGCAGGTTCCTCCAGACCCGACGCGCAGTCACGTTCCAACATCCGGCAGTTGGCCCACGCCCTCGAAACCGGGACCATCGACGCTCGTAAACTGACCTTTGTGGGCTTTAGCGACGGCGAAGGCGCGGCCACAGCCAATGCAAGGATCGCATTGCTGCGGGCAAAGACCGTGCGCAACGCAGTGCTGTCGGCGGTAGAAACAGCCATTCCGGAGAGTGTCGAGATCGCCGTGGACGCATTTGGCGAAGCAATGCCCATGGCCTGTGATGACACGGACTGGGGCCGCAAAGTCAATCGCAGGGTCGAGGTCTGGGTTCAGTAACCCTCACAAATAGCCCTCGGACCGAAAGCTCAACTCATTCGATTTGCCAATAATCAGATGGTCATGCAGCGTCAGGCCCAGCGCGACGCAGGCATCCTGAATTCGGTTGGTCATATCGATATCCGATTGCGACGGTGTCGGATCGCCCGATGGGTGATTGTGTACCAAGATTAGTGCCGAGGCATTCAGCTCAAGCGCGCGTTTGGCAACCTCGCGCGGATAGACGGGAACGTGGTCGACAGTGCCTTTGGCCTGTTCTTCATCCGCAATCAGAACGTTCTTTCGGTCTAGGTAGAACACGCGGAACTGCTCAGTCTCGCGATGCGCCATCGTCGTATGACAATAGTCCAGCAATGCGTCCCAGCCTGATACGACGTGCCGTTGCATGACCCGCGCACGGGTCATCCGATGCGCACACGCCTCAAGGATTTTCAGGTCGGTGATCACCGTATCGCCTACGCCTTTGATTTGCCGCAGCCGTTCTTCGGGCGCAGTCAAAACGCGGTTAAAGTCGCCAAACGTATCCATCAGCGCTCGGGCCAGGGGTTTGACATCCTGCCGTGGGATCGAGCGGAACAGGGCAAGCTCCAACAATTCGTAATCCGGCATTGCCGCCGACCCACCAGACATAAACCGTTCGCGCAATCGTTTGCGGTGATCTTTGATATACGACGGCAAGCGACCCGTCGGCAGCGGCTGCACGGGGGCTTCGTCGGTTTCAAACAGCATCGGTGCTTCGGCAAAGGCGTCCTGTGTCATGGGACCACCGTGCCGCAGAATCGGTTTCTGAATGGTTAACGCGTCTCACCCGCAATGCCTGCAGTTGCCCGTCGAACGGTCAGGTGCAGCAGGATCGAAAAAAACCCCAGAGTCAGCATCGCCGCAAACATCAAATCGGTTTTGGCCCGCCCATTGGCCAGCAGCATTAGGTACCCCAACCCTTGCGACGACCCGACCCATTCTCCGATCACCGCTCCGATCGGGGCATAGACGGCCGCCAGCCGCATTCCGGACGCCAATGAGGGCAAAGCTGCAGGGATACGAATGTGCCACAACACGGCGTGCCGGCTGGCCTGCATGGTCCGCGCCAGATCAAGATATCCGGGCGGCGTGCGCATCAACCCGTCAAAAAAGGAAGAGGTGATCGGGAAATAGATGATCAACACCGCCATTGCGACCTTGGACCACAGACCATAGCCCAGCCAAAGGGTCAGCAACGGCGCCAGTGCGAAGACCGGCAATGCCTGCGTGAACACCAGCATCGGCTGTACCAGCACTCGCGCGGCGCGGGAATTGGCCAATTGCAATGCTGTCAAAACGCCAAGAACCGTTCCACAAGCCAAGCCGATAACGACCTCGACCGCCGTAACCCATGTGTGTTCCGCGATAACCCAGCGGTTCTGCCACCAGGTCTCGGCCACCAAAGCCGGGCCGGGAAGAATGAATTTCGGCAGGCCGGTCAGGGAAACGATCCCCTGCCAGATCGCCAACGCAAATAGCGTCGCAGCTAGAGCTGACAACAATTTCATGCCGCTTCCTCACGAAGCATACGCAGTAAGGCGCCCTGCGCCTCAAGCGTCTCCAGATCATCGACGCTGCGTGGGGCCGGTGCATGCGGGGGTTGGCAGGGCGTTATGCCGTTCTGCGTCATGACCACGATGGATTGCCCCAACCGGGCAGCCTCGCCCGGATCATGGGTGACCAGCAGCACGGTTCGGTCCTGTAACGCTTCGGCCGCAAGGTCCTGCATATCCGCGCGGGTGCGGGCGTCCAGGGCCGAGAACGGCTCGTCCAGTAGAACGATGGGCCGATCTTCCATCAACGTGCGGGCCAAGGCCACGCGTTGACGTTGCCCACCAGAGAGTTCGGCGGGCTTCCTGGTCATATGATCCTGCAGGCGCATCCGTTCGATCAGCTGATCACAGCGGCGCAAATCTGGCTTTTCTCCGCGCAACCGCGCACCCAGCAGGACGTTCTGCGCCACAGTCGCCCAAGGCAACAACAGATCGTCCTGCGCCATGTAGGCTACCCGCTCCCGCACAGATTGTCCGTCACTGGCGGTAATCTGACCGGTGAACTCTGCGCCAGTGTCCAAGCCAGCAATCAGGCGCAGAATGGTGGTTTTGCCGACCCCCGATCCACCCAGCAGACACGTCCACCGCCCTGCTGCAAGCGTCAGGGTCAACGGCGCGAACAATAACGAGTCGCCAATCGCAGCCGAACCACGGACGGTCAGATCGGGGGCTGGGGTCATGGAGTCAGGCCCATTTGCCAGAAATTGACCTCTAACTCGGTCGCGGTACGGAAGGTGTGGCACAGACGAGTCCAACGCGGGGATGCTTCGAAATTCTCTCCAATACGCCTCGTTAGAGCCATATCCAACAATTCCCCAACCGCCACGCAGGCATCTTGGTAGTCATCGCTGGCATAGGTGGCGATCCAATCGCGATAGGTGTCAGACGTCGCCTCGGTCGCCAGTCTTGTGCCAATCTCACCATAGCCCATCACACAAGGTACCAAAGCCGCCAGCAGATCAAGTAGATCGCCGCTGTACCCAGCCTCTAGCACGAAACGCGTATATGCCAAGTTCCCGGCACGTTCCGGCGTGGCAAACAGCTGGTCCTGCGGGATGCCTTCGGCCTCGCAGATCCCGATATGCAGCTTCATCTCTTCGCTGATCAACCCGTTCACGGTGCGCGAGGCTGCCAACATTTCCGCATGCGTTTCAGATTTCACGACTGCCAGCGCCCAGGCGCGCGAGAAATGAATCAGGAACACATAGTCTTGCCGCAGATAGTGCAGAAACGCCGCGCGCGGCAGCGAGCCGTCCTTCATCCCTTCGACAAAAGCGTGGCAGGTGTAATCCTGCCACGGCCCCTGCGCCGCCTCACGCATCAGCGCGAATGCTTTGCCATAGTCGCTCATTGCACGGTCACATCTACTGAGATGTCGCTGACCGGATTGATGCTGTCGATCATACCGCTGTCTTTGAGGAAAGCCTCGAAACGGGCATAGCGACCTGCATCAAAACCTGCCGGGCGCAGCGCGAAACGGGGCAGTGTATCAACCCATGCGCGCGCGTTCAGCTCATCCTGCAATTCGGGTGAGGTGGCGGCAAAGATTTCCCAGCTTTTTTCCGGGTTGTTGACGATGAACTGGGTCGCCTTTTCGGTCGCAGCCAGGAAACGGGCGACCTTATCCGCATCCATCGTGTCGGGGTTGGCGACATAGATCAGCTCATCATAAGACGGCACGCCTTCTTCCTCGATGTAGAAACAGCGGCCCGCGACGCCTTCGATATCCATCTGGTTCAATTCAAAGTTCCGGAAGGCACCGATCACCGCATCCACCTGTCCCGTCATCAGCGATGGCGACAGCGAGAAGTTGACGTTGACCATCTCAATATCGTCTAGCGCGACATCATGGGCGTTCAGCATGGCGCCCAGAACGGCCTCTTCAACGCCCGCGACCGAGAAGCCGATTTTTTTGCCCTTGAGGTCGGCGAGCGTTTTGATCGGACCGTCCTGTAGCACCAGCAGGCAGTTCAACGGCGTCGCGACCAAGGTGCCGACGCGCTTCAGCGGCAGGCCCTCATGGATTTGCAGGTGAAGTTGCGGCTGGTAGGAGACCGCCAGATCAGCTTGCCCGGCGGCAACCAGACGCGGAGGGGCCGATGGATCCGCGGGTGGCACAATCTCAATATTCAGCCCCTCGTCGGCAAAGTATCCGTTCTCTTGCGCCACGATGATGGGCCCGTGGTCGGGGTTAACGAACCAGTCCAGCAGAACGGTCATCTTGTCTTCGGCCCAGGCCGGCGCGGCGGCCAGTAGGGCAATTGCTGTCATCAACTTTTTCATATCTCGCGTATCCTTTTCGTTCACGAGGTTGAGGCCGCGACGAGAACGATCTCGCCCGGCCAATCCGGTTGCAATTTTTCGGCAGCACGCCACGCACGCAGGCCGGTGGAACAGCAAAATGCCAGTCTTTTGCTTTTGTTAGGCACTATTTTTGCCAATTCAGTAGACCCGCGGAGTGCTTTGGGATGAATGGGTTCAGGGGCCTCATCCGGGCTCCGCAACTCGATGATCAAATCATCCGTGGTCAGTTGGCAGACCGACACAAACGGGAAGTGATGGCTGGGCTCAGGCGCGCCGTCAAAGCGGAACGTGCTACTTCGCATCGTGCGAGCATTGAACTGAACCATCTGCCCAAGTGGCGAAGGGTCCATCCCGAGAACAACACTCAGCGCCATTTGCGCTTGCATCGCGCCAATCATTCCGACGACCGGACCCAACACACCAGCCGTGGCACAGCTTGCACCACTGCCCGGCGCGTCGGGAAAAACCGCCCGCAAAGATGGGGCACCACCGCAGAAACCGCCGACATAGCCGGACAACCCTAGGACCGAGGCGCTTATCAGCGGTTTGCCAAGCGCGCGACACGTATCCGACAGCGTATAGCTTGCCGCATAACTGTCTGCGCAATCGAGGATGACATCGACTTGTGAGGCAAATCGTTGCGAATTTAGATTGGTTAGAGCCTGATTTTTCGTGGAGATCGTAATTTCAGAGTTTAAGGCCTGACACCGCTCAGCCGCGACTTCGGTTTTGGGACGGCCACAGTCCCCCTCGCCAAACAAGGTCTGGCGAGGGAGGTTCGACAGGGCGACTTCATCGGGGTCTACGATGGTCAAATATCCAACCCCAGCACCAGCCAGCAAAGGCAAAACCGGCGCTGCCAGCCCCCCGGCCCCCACCACAAGAACCCGCGCGCCGGATAGGCGGGCCTGTCCACGGGCGCCGACCTCCGGCAGGATCATCTGACGGGCGTAGCGGCTCATTTAGTGACCTCGATCCACGCACGTACGCGGGCTTCTGGGTCTGCATTCAAGGTGATGTCTGTCACGACTGAGACAATGTCCGCCCCGGCCTGCAACACCCCCGGCGCGCGCTCCACACTCATCCCGCCTATACCGACCAAAGGGACTTCCCCCACGCGCGCTTTCCATTCAGTGACACGCGGCAGGCCTTGTTGTTCCCATTTCATCTTTTTCAGGATCGTTGGGTAGACGGGACCAAGCGCGACATAATCGGGGGTCATGGCCAGAACACGCTCAAGCTCGTCATCGTCATGGGTCGAGACACCCAGTTTCAGCCCTGCGCGTCGGATCGCCTTCAGATCTGCGTCATCCAGATCCTCTTGTCCCAAATGAATCCAGTCGCAGCCTGCGTCGATGGCAACCTGCCAATGGTCATTCACCACCAGAACAGCCCCATGCGCACGGCACAGATCCCGCGAAACCGCGATCTGTTCACGCACGACCGCATCCGGTTGGTCCTTGATCCGCAACTGCACCAGTTTCACGCCCAGAGGCAGCATCCGGCGCAGCCAGTCGGAATGGTCGAAGATTGGGTAAAACCGGTCGAGTTTCATGACAAAAACGCCTTTCCGATAACGGGGGTCGAGGGTTCGGCCATATCGCGCGCTTCGATCGGGTCGGCCTGATAGGCCAATTGCCCGGCCTCGATGCCCAGCTTCATCGCCTTGGCCATTGCTGCGGGATCACCGGCCCGTGCCACCGCAGTGTTCAGCAGAACAGCATCATACCCAAGCTCCATCGCATGAGCGGCGTGGCTGGGCAGGCCGATACCTGCGTCAATCACCAGTGGTACTTCGGGAAACTCAGCCCGCATTGCGCGCAAGGCGTATTCGTTGTTCAAACCACGGCCCGAGCCTATCGGAGCGCCCCAAGGCATCAGAACCTCACACCCTACCGCCAAAAGGCGCTCACCCACGATCAGGTCGTCCGTGGTATAGGGAAACACCTCGAACCCGTCTTCGGTCAGAATGCGCGCGGCCTCGACCAGTTGGAACACGTCGGGCTGGAGGCTGTCGGTATGCCCGATTAGTTCCAGCTTGATCCATTTGGTGTCAAACACCTCACGTGCCATATGGGCGGTGGTCACAGCCTCTTTCACCGTATGGCAACCCGCTGTGTTGGGCAGGATAAGAACGCTCAGATCGCGGATCATCTGCCAAAAGGTTTGTCCTGCGCCTGCTTCGCGTCGCAAAGATACGGTGGCCACCCCGGCCCCGCTGTCCCGAAATGCCTGTTCCAAGATTGCAGGGCTTGGATATTGCGCGGTGCCCAGCATCAGCGGGTTCGGCAGTGATGTGCCGTAGACGGTCTTCATCGCTCACCCCCCCTGCATCGGGGCGACGACTTCGATCCGATCGCCATCCTTGATTTTACGGGCCTTGCGCAGGCTCGAAGGCACAAAACCCTCGTTCACAGCCGTCGCCACCCGGCCCGAAAACCCGCATTCCTGCAAAAGGCCGGAAAGAGTTTCGGCCTGCACGTCGCGCATCTCGCCGTTAAGTACGATCTTCATCGACCATCTCCGAATGTTTGTTGTCCAACGCTAGGTCAGCCACGCCCTTGGCCAGTGCAGGGGCCAGCAAGTAGCCGTGGCGGTAGAGGCCGTTGGCATAGATTGTCGGTCCCAGCCGCCGAATACGCGGCAGGTTGTCGGGGAAAGCGGGGCGCAGATCGACGCCGGTTTCCAACACTTCAGCCTCACCAAAGGCGGGGTTCAGGGCGTAGGCTGCGCTCAGCAACTCAAGCATCGAGCGTGCGGTAATTCGGCTGCTATCCTCGGATTCGATCATTGTCGCGCCCAGCATGTAGACGCCGTCGCCGCGTGGAACGATATACAGCGGCACGCGTGGATGAAGCAGGCGTATAGGCCGGGTCAGTGTCACGTCTGGGCACCGTATCACCAGCATCTCACCCTTCACGCCGCGCAAGTCCTGCAGGTATTCGCGCGCGTGCAGACCTCTGCAATCAATGGCGTTGTCCAATCCCGTCGGAGCGCACGCATGATGGAATTCAACACCGTGATCCTGAAGCTGGTGCGACAGATCCAGCAAGGCCTGACGCGGATCCAAATGGGCTTCCGCAGCAAAGTAGAGACCTTTTTTGAAACCATACAGATCAGGCTCTAATAAGGTTATTTCTCTGTCATCAACTTCAGAAAACCCCTCAGTTCTGCGGGCGAAACGACGCAGATCCGGCAGATCCCGTGGGTTAGCAACAACCAGTGTGCCGCGCCTGTGGACCTGAGTGCGTTTGGCCCACCAGTCGATTGCCAATTGCCCCAGACGCAGGACAGGTTCCTCGGCGTTTTCATACTCGCACCAAGGTGCCAACATTCCGCCCGCCCACCAGGAGCAGCCATGCGGCCCAGGTGCACCACCGGGATCAAACACCTGAACCTTGGCCCCGCGCGCGACAAGTTCGGAAGCAACGGCCAACCCGGCCACACCTGCCCCTATGATCGACCAGACGGTCACGCGGGCCAAACCTGATGGAAGTGATGAACAGGCCCGTGACCTTGTCCGATTTTTAGAGCATCAGCCTGAGCGATAGCGCCTTGCAGATAGTCATGTGCTTGCGCCACGGCCTGGGGCAGCGAAAGGCCCTTAGCCAACCCGGCCGCTATGGATGAGGACAGCGTGCACCCGGTTCCGTGGGTGTTGCGGGTCTGTTGGCGCGGCGCTTGAAACTGAGCAATCACGCCCGAATGTGAGATCAATATGTCATGGCAGATGTCACCCTTGCCGTGACCGCCCTTCATCAGAACCGCACCAGCGCCAAGTGCACACAGATCTTGCCCTTGTGCGATCATCTGTTCGAGGCTGTCCTCAGACTCAGAGCCCAGCAGGCAGGCTGCTTCGGGCAGGTTTGGCGTTAACACCGTCGCGCGCGGCAACAATACGTCGCGCAGGGTTTGCACCGCCTCTTCTGCCAGCAAGGCATCGCCGGATTTCGCGATCATGACCGGATCCAAAACTACCGGCCCATCAAATTCGGCGATACTATCTGCGACACGTTGGATGATCTGAGGGGTCGCCAGCATTCCGATCTTGATCGCACCAACATCCAGGTCGGTCAGAACAGCCTCGATCTGGGCTACAATTACGTCCAGAGGGATGCCATGCACCGCCGTAACTGCGCGAGTATTCTGCGCCGTCACTGCGGTAATCACGCTGGCCCCGTAAACGCCAAGCGCGGACATCGCCTTGAGGTCAGCCTGAATTCCAGCCCCTCCGCCGCTGTCAGATCCTGCGATTGTTAAGGCAATGGGTGCCATGTCGTTGCTCCGGTTCAAAATGGGCAACGGGCATGGAAAACGTCTAAACACTAAAAGACCGTTCCCTACGCCGGTATTGCCCGGATCAGGTTCGATGGGTTAGCGCATTCACGCCTCTCAGCCCCCAAACAGGGCACCCCAACGGTTGGGGCGACACTCTCAGGGGATGGCGGGGGAATCAAGGGCCAATTTTGGTGCAGATTACGGTCAATCTGGACTTATGAAATGCAAAAGCCGGCCTCAACGGACCGGCTTCTGTTTGATGTTCAGGTGTGCAGGTTCAGCCCTTCATACCGTCCCAAAATGACTTGACGGACGAGAAAAAGCTTTTTGATTCCGGATGGTTATCTTCGCCCAGATCGTCGAACTCACGCAGCAGCTCTTTTTGACGGCTGGTCAGATTGACCGGGGTTTCGACGGCCAGTTCGATGAACATATCGCCAACGCCACCGCCGCGAAGGGCGGGCATGCCTTTGCTGCGCAAGCGCATCTGACGTCCTGACTGGCTGCCAGCCGGAATTTGCACGCGACCCCGGCCACCGTCGATAGTGGGCACTTCGATCGAACCGCCCAGCGCTGCCTTGGCCATGCTGACCGGAACACGGCAATACAGGTTTACGCTGTCGCGCTCGAACAGCTTGTGGTCCGAAACTTCGACAAAAATATACAGGTCGCCCGGGGGGCCACCGCGCATCCCGGCCTCACCTTCGCCCGCAAGACGGATGCGTGTGCCGGTTTCGACACCGGCCGGAATGTTGACCGACAGCGCGCGTTCTTTTTCGACGCGCCCGGCGCCGCCGCATGATTTACAGGGGTTCTTGATAATTTGACCCAGACCCGAACAAGTCGGGCACGACCGTTCAACTGTGAAAAAGCCCTGTTGCGCCCGCACTTTCCCCATGCCCGAACAGGTCGGGCAGGTTGTGGGCTCAACCCCGCCTTCCGCACCCGAGCCGTCACAGGCCGAGCAGGCCACGGCAGCAGGCACGTTGATCGTCTTTTGCAGGCCAGAGAATGCTTCTTCCAGGCTTACACGCAGGTTGTAACGCAGGTCTGACCCGCGCGCGGCCCGTCGACCACCCCCGGTAGCACCGCGCTGACCACCCATAAAATCGCCGAACAGGTCATCGAACACGTCCGAGAAGGCACTGGAGAAATCGCCCTGTCCGCCAAATCCGCCGCCGGGACGGCCACCGCCGCCCATACCGTTTTCAAACGCGGCATGACCAAAACGGTCATACGCGGCCTTTTTTTCGGCATCGCGCAAGACGTCGTAAGCTTCGTTCGCTTCTTTGAACTGAGCCTCGGAATCCGGGTTGTCCTTGTTGCGGTCGGGATGCAATTCCTTGGCTTTCGTGCGAAAGCCCTTCTTGATCTCGTCCGCTGATGCGCCCTTGGACACGCCGAGCACATCATAGTAGTCGCGTTTTGACATCAGTATTTCCTTCTGCCGCAACGTAATCGGGCCGGCCCGGTGACCGGACCGGCCCGAATTGGCCCGGTTTCCCGTTACTTACGCTTTTCGTCGTCAAGATCTTCGAATTCGGCATCGACGATATCGTCTTCACCAGCCGGAGCGGCATCCGCCGCCGCAGGCTCATCCTCGGTCTCTTCAGACTGCGCCTTGTAGATGGCTTCGCCCAGCTTCATGGCGGCTTCGGTCACGTTCTGAATGCCTGACTTGATCTTGTCGGCATTCTCGGTTTCCAGCTCGTCCTTCAGCGCGACAATCGCCAGCTCGATAGCTTCGATGGTGGTCGGGTCGACCTTGTCGGCATGCTCTTCCATCGACTTCTCGGTCGAGTGGATGAGGCTTTCCGCCTGGTTCTTCGCCTCGATCAGCTCGCGGCGTTCCTTGTCCGCCTCGGCGTTCTCTTCGGCGTCCTTGACCATCTTGTCGATATCTTCATCCGACAGACCACCCGATGCCTGGATGGTGATCTTCTGCTCTTTGCCGGTGCCTTTGTCTTTGGCCGAAACCGAGACAATGCCGTTGGCGTCGATGTCAAAAGTCACCTCGATCTGAGGCATGCCACGCGGTGCGGGCGGAATATCTTCAAGATTGAACTGACCCAGGATCTTGTTGTCCGCAGCCATTTCGCGTTCCCCCTGGAAGCAGCGGATGGTCACAGCGTTCTGGTTGTCCTCGGCAGTCGAGAAGACCTGAGACTTTTTGGTCGGGATCGTGGTGTTGCGGTCGATCAGACGGGTGAACACGCCACCCAGCGTCTCAATCCCCAGCGAAAGCGGGGTTACGTCCAGCAGAACCACATCTTTGACGTCACCCTGCAGAACACCGGCCTGAATGGCGGCGCCCATGGCAACAACTTCGTCCGGGTTCACACCCTTGTGCGGTTCTTTACCGAAGAATTTGGTGACCTCTTCGATCACCTTCGGCATGCGGGTCATACCACCGACCAGAACAACCTCGTCAATGTCGCCCGCCGACAAACCGGCGTCTTTCAATGCGGCCTGACAGGGTTTCATCGACTTCTTGATCAGGTCACCAACCAGCGATTCCAGCTTGGCACGGGTCAGTTTCATGACCATGTGCAGCGGCTGACCATTAGCGCCCATCGAGATGAACGGCTGGTTAATTTCGGTCTGCGAGGTCGAGGACAGCTCGATCTTGGCTTTTTCAGCAGCTTCTTTCAGGCGCTGAAGGGCCATCTTGTCTTGCGACAGGTCGACACCGTGTTCCTTTTTGAACTCGTCCGCCAGGTAGTTGACGATGCGCATGTCAAAGTCTTCACCACCCAGGAAGGTGTCACCATTGGTCGATTTGACCTCGAACAGCCCGTCGTCGATTTCCAGAATGGTCACGTCGAACGTACCACCACCAAGGTCATAAACCGCGATGGTTTGGGTTTCTTCTTTGTCCAGGCCATAGGCCAGCGCGGCGGCTGTCGGTTCGTTGATGATCCGCAGCACTTCCAGACCGGCGATTTTGCCTGCGTCTTTGGTGGCCTGACGCTGTGCGTCATTGAAATACGCGGGAACGGTGATGACCGCCTGCGTGACTTCTTCACCCAGATAGCTCTCGGCAGTTTCCTTCATCTTGCCCAGAGTGAAGGCCGAAATCTGGCTTGGGGAGTATTTTTCACCGCGGGCTTCCACCCACGCGTCACCGTTGCCGCCATCCACGATGGCGTACGGCACCATTTTCTTGTCTTTCTGGACTTCTGCATCATCCACACGACGACCGATCAGACGCTTGACGCCAAAGATCGTGTTGTCGGGGTTGGTGACCGCCTGACGTTTTGCAGGCTGACCAACCAGACGCTCATCTTCGGTGAAGGCGACGATCGAGGGCGTGGTCCGCGCCCCTTCTGCGTTTTCGATGACCTTCGGCTGAGAGCCGTCCATGATGGCCACACACGAGTTGGTGGTCCCGAGGTCAATACCGATTACTTTTCCCATATGTTCAATCCCTTTCTCTTCAAGGCGATGTCTCGAGGTCCGGACCCGTTATGGCATCCGGCCCCGATCTGGTTTGCGCAACAGCACTACACCATCGCGCGTCCCGGCGTATATAAGGGCGAGATCAGAGGCCTGCAAGCGGTGTAAAAGGCAGGTTTTCGGGAATCTGCGGCCTTTTTGGCAAGGTTTTGGCAAGGATTGGGGAATCTTCAATGGCGCGGCTGCTTTTGCGCGGATTTGACATCAGAAAAACCTATCTGGACGTTGCGGCACAAACGCAACTGATTGAGGCATTGCGCCCGATTCTGAAATCTGCGCCGCTGTTCCGGCCGGTTACGCCTTCGGGCAAGGAAATGTCGGTGCGTATGACCTCGGCCGGGGCGCTTGGCTGGGTCACCGACAAAGGGGGTTACCGATATCAGGCGCAACACCCTAAAGGAACGGTGTGGCCTGACATTCCCGATACGATACTGAGCATATGGCGCAAGCTTGCCAGCACCCAACGCGATCCGGATTGCTGTCTGATCAACTATTACGGCGAAGGTGCGCGTATGGGGCTGCATCAAGACAAGGACGAGGCAGATTTTTCATGGCCTGTCCTGTCCATTTCGCTGGGCGACGATGCCCTTTTTCGCATCGGAAACGAAACCCGGGGCGGCAAGACCGAGTCGATCTGGCTGAACTCCGGCGACGTCGTAGTCATGGGCGGCCCCGCCCGCCTGACCTATCACGGGGTAGACCGCATCCGTTTCGGTTCATCCAAACTGTTGCCCAAAGGTGGACGGATCAACCTGACCTTACGGGTGGCAAACTAGCGGCGCGCGCCCCAACTGGCCGACACATGCTGACGGGTGAAAAAGATACCCAGCAACCCAATCATCAACAAGGCCATTCCAACCCAAATCGCATATTCCCAACTGGTGTTTCGCGGAAAGTAATTGCGAAAGACAAAGCCGCGGCACTGGTCGATTATGTGAAACAACGGGTTCCAGGCAAAGAAGCTCAGCATGAAGCCACCCAGCGCGTTCCCTACAACCATTTTGCCAGAAAAAATCATGTTCAGGCGTCGATAGATTGTACTGAGAATTCCCGTGGTGGTGGGAAACCATGGCGAGATTGCCATAAACACGACGCCCACCGCGCATCCGGTAAACCAGGCCAATATCAACATATAGAACGCGCCACCCGGTTCTTGGATCTCCAATGGCTCAACTGCGACAGTGTAGATGAAAAGGATCACAAGGATCGAGACCAACTGCGTGTAAAGCGACCCAAATGCGGTTGCCAACAGCGCAACCATCATGTTCATCGGAGAGTGCAGCATCATCGGGTTGTTTCCTGTTGCCACGCCAGAGACGGACGAGACGGCTTTGATATGGGTCAGGAACAGAAAGACACCTGACAACAGAAATAGGATAATGTTACCCCTGATCTTGGCGACCCGCGTGCCCAGCATCGACATGATCAGGTAAAACACGGTCACAAGTGCGAGAATTTGCAAGATATTCACAATGATCGCGATCACAGCATTCGAATGTCTGGACCGTATTCCATGCGCCACCGCATGGAAGATAAGCTCGGAAGTCGTGAAAGCGCCGCCCAGAAGGGTCTGATTCCGCTTAAAATAAAACACTCAGTGCACTCTTTCCCGCTGAATTACCTGCAAACTGCCACGAAATTCTTGCCGTTCCGTAACCGGCACAGCATAAGACCCACAAGGATTTCGATCAACAAACTACAGCAACGGAGCATTTTTGTGACCTATGACGCCCTTATTCCCGTAATCAGACGTCTGGCGCTGGAAGCCGGGGACACAATCATGCAGATTTACGAGGCGGATGATTTCGACGTCAAAGTCAAATCCGACGCCAGCCCGGTGACCGAGGCTGATGAGGCAGCCGATGCCTTGATTTCGGCGGGCTTGCGCGCGGCATTCCCGGATATTCTGCTGGTGACCGAAGAACAGGCCGCATCACATTCCGAAAAAGGCGACACATTTCTGATCGTCGATCCGCTGGACGGCACCAAGGAATTCATCAACCGGCGCGGTGATTTCACGGTGAACATCGCATTGGTCGAAAACGGAGTGCCAACTCGGGGCGTTGTGTATGCACCGGCCAAGGGGCGCATGTTCTACACGCAAGCTGACGGTCAATCGGTTGAGGAAACCGGCGCGCTGAACAAGGCACAGGCCGGCGACGTGACCCCGATTTCGGTGTCAGAACCGGACAATTCGGCACTTATGATCGTCGCGTCAAAATCACACCGCGATCAGGCGACCGAAGATTACATCAACAAATATCAGGTCAAGGACAGCAAAAGCGCGGGCTCGTCCCTGAAATTCTGTCTGGTCGCAACAGGGGAAGCGGACCTCTATCCCCGCGTCGGGCGCACGATGGAGTGGGACACCGCCGCAGGTCATGCCGTGTTGGCTGGCGCGGGCGGCAAGGTTGTTCGTTTCGATGATCACTCGTCATTGACCTATGGCAAGGACGGCTATGCAAACCCGTTCTTTATCGCCTACGCTCCGGGCGTTGACCTGAAGGAGGCCTGATGTCTGTTCTGATTGCCATCCCCGCCCGCTATGCCTCAACCCGCTACCCCGGCAAGCCGCTGGTTTTGCTGACCGGGGCAAGCGGCAATGCGATGACCCTGATCGAACGATCCTGGCGCGCTGCATGTTCTGTGTCGGGCGTGGACAAGGTGGTTGTCGCCACCGATGACGACCGCATCCGCGACGTGGCCGAAGGGTTCGGGGCTGAGGTGGTGATGACATCCGAGACCTGCGGCAATGGCACTGAGCGATGCGCCGAGGCCCATACTGCTCTGGGCGCAGGCTATGAGATCGTGGTCAACCTGCAAGGGGATGCACCACTGACACCACATTGGTTTGTCGAAGACCTGATCGCCGGTCTGCGCGCCGCGCCCTACGCCGGGGTCGCGACGCCGGTTCTGCGCTGTGACGGAGATGCTTTGAACAGCTTGCTGAACGATCGCAAAAACGGGCGGGTCGGCGGCACAACTGCCGTATTTGCGACCGATCACAGCGCAATGTACTTCTCGAAAGAGGTTGTGCCTTTTACCGCCGAAACTTTTGCCGGCACCGAACCGACACCGGTGTTCCACCATGTCGGCGTCTACGCCTATCGCCCCGATGCGCTGTCAGCCTATCCAACCTGGCCAGTAGGACCTTTGGAGCAATTGGAAGGGCTGGAACAGCTACGCTTTATGGAAAATGGCCGCAAGGTTCTGTGCGTTGAGGTTGAGGCCAAGGGCCGCCAATTCTGGGAATTGAATAACCCGCAAGATGTGCCGAAGCTCGAAGAGATGATGGCCGCTATGGGGTTGGATTGACCTATTTTCACCTGAACTCCTGTCGAGACGACGTCTAACCGGGCGTCACACCGCAATTTGGAACGAATATGAAGAACATTCTTGTCACTGGCGGTGCCGGGTACATTGGATCGCATGCCTGTAAGGCGCTTTCTCAAGCTGGTTACACGCCTGTGACCTTCGACAATCTGGTCACTGGCTGGCAGGATGCGGTGAAGTTCGGTCCGTTCGAACAGGGCGATCTGTTGGATCGTGCCCGGCTGGATGAGGTCTTCGCCAAATACGAACCCTTGGCCGTGATGCATTTTGCCGCCCTCAGCCAAGTGGGTGAGGCCATGTCCGAGCCTGGCAAATACTGGTCCAACAACGTGACCGGTTCGCTGAATTTGATCGAAGCCACGGTGGCCGCCGGATGTGAGAACTTTGTATTCTCGTCCACCTGCGCCACCTATGGCGAGCATGACAATGTGGTGCTGGACGAAGACACGCCGCAACTGCCGCTGAACGCATACGGCGCCTCAAAACGTGCCATCGAAGATATCCTGCGCGATTTCGAGACCGCGCACGGGCTGAACCACGTGATCTTCCGGTATTTCAACGTGGCCGGTGCCGACCCTGATGGCGAGGTGGGTGAGTTCCACCGCCCGGAAACCCACCTTGTGCCTCTGATGCTGGATGCCATCGACGGCAAGCGCGACGGATTGACGGTATTCGGGACGGACTACGACACACCAGACGGCACCTGCATCCGCGATTATGTACACGTTTGCGATCTGGTCGACGCCCATGTCTTGGGGCTGAACTGGCTGGAGCAAGACAAGGGCAGCCGCGTGTTCAACCTTGGCACCGGGTCGGGGTTTTCGGTGATGGATGTGATCAGCCATTCCAAGGCCGTCACCAACCGCGACGTGCCTTTCGCGATCGGACCGCGTCGAGCGGGCGATTGCACCAAGCTGGTATCCGGTTCTGTTCTTGCGGGTAACGAGCTTGGCTGGTCCCCGGAAAGATCAACGTTAGAGACAATGATTGCCGATGCATGGCGCTGGCATCAGAACGGCCATTACGAAAAATGAGCTTATTGTGACTGGTACAGGGGAAGATACGCTTCCGTCCATCTCATGGGTGCAAATGTACAAGTTGCGGCTAAAACGACAGCGGTTGTTGTGGCGGTCCTTTCGCAGCCGCCATCAATTGTCCTGTCTGAGCGATCGCACGGCGAACATCATACCCGGTGGTATTCTGGCCTTCACCACGCTGCGCAATGAAATCACCCGCCTGCCCTGGTTCCTGCGCCATTATCGCGCATTGGGCGTCAATCACTTTCTGATCGTCGACAACGACAGCGACGATGGCTCGGTGCCCTTTCTCAAGGAACAGCCGGACGTTTCTCTGTGGCAGACCCGGGACAGCTATCGCATGTCGCGCTATGGGCTGGATTGGCTGACCTGGCTGCAAATGCGCTATGGGCACGACCACTGGACCCTGATGGTCGACGCGGATGAGTTGCTGATCTACCCCGATCATGGCACCCGGCCCCTACCCGACCTGACGAAATGGCTGGATGATCAGGGACGTGTGGCATTCGGCGCGCTGATGCTGGATCTTTATCCCAATGGCCCGCTGGGGGAACAAGGCTACGATCCTGAAACCGACCCGACCGACGTGGTGAGGTGGTTTGATGCCGCCCCCTACCGGGCACAAAGGCAAAGCCCGCTGGGCAACCTTTGGGTACAGGGCGGCGCGCGCGAGCGCATGTTTTTTGCCGACACCCCGCGCCGATCTCCGACGCTGAACAAAATCCCACTGGTCCGGTGGTCGCGGCGCTACGCCTATGTGAATTCGTGCCATTCCGCATTGCCACGCTACTTGAACGCCAGTTACGGAGGGCCCGGCGACACAGCGTCATCTGGTGTCTTGTTACACACAAAATTCCTGCCCGAAGTTGTGGAAAAATCAAAGATCGAGAAAGAGCGCCGGCAACACTTTCACGATCCTGAACAGTTTGCAGACTACTATGACGGCATCATGGAACACCCTGTCATGTGGACGCCTGATTCCAAGCGATACACTGGTTGGGAATCTTTGCAGCAGCTGGGCCTGATGGGAATAATTGACTGGTAAAGTCACAACTCGAACTAACGGTTTTTAAAGTCGTTGCTTCGAAAGATGGAAAAATGGCATAAAACGGCAATTGTCCGGTACCACTCTGGCTTGTACAGCCTCCGGGCACGCTCGCGTAAATAACAAAGGTTGGGCAGTCGCGTGGGCCTATTGGATTCATACCGAATGAGATTGCGGCGCAAGCGCCGTATCCTGCGCTGTCTTCGAAAGCGGCGCGACCTTATTCCCGTTTCCGTAAATACAAATTCGATAAAACGGAAAGACGTCCTGCTGGTCAGCGTCATACGGAATGAGAAAATCCGCCTGCCATATTTTCTGGCCTACTACCGGCAGCTGGGCATCAACCATTTTCTGTTCGTTGATAACGCCAGCAATGACGGGTCACTTGAATATCTGGCGGGTCAACCCGACGTCTCGGTCTGGCGAGCCGATGCAAGCTATAAGCGTGCGTCGTTTGGGGTGGACTGGACAAACTACCTGCTGCGCAAATATGCACACCGCCACTGGGTTCTGACCGTCGATCCGGACGAATTCTTCATCTATCCATTCTGCGATACCCGGCCGATCCGTGCCCTGACCGACTGGCTGGACGGCTGCGCCGTGCGCAGCTTCAGTGCAATGCTGATCGACATGTATCCCGAAGGACCAGTCGAAGACGCCATCTATTCTGAGGGACAAAACCCGTTCGAAATCGCCAAATGGTTTGATGCAGGCAATTATACGATCACAAAGAACCCGACCTACGGGAATCTCTGGATTCAAGGCGGACCCCGCACGCGTGTGTTCTTTAAGGACACGCCGAAAAAAGCGCCTGCGCTAAACAAGATACCATTGGTGAAATGGGACAAGCGCTATGTCTATGTCAGCTCGACCCATGCGCTGCTGCCACGCGGGTTGAACCAGGTGTTTGATGAATGGGGTGGCGAAAAAGCAAGCGGCGCGTTGTTGCACGCCAAACTCATCAGCACACTGGGCGAGAAGGCCCAGGAAGAGATGGAGCGCGGCCAGCATTACCGCAGCTCTGACGAATATCGCGCCTATGCCGAACATTTGGCGGATATGCCCGAGTTCTGGTGCGATAGGTCCGAAGCCTACATCAACTGGCGACAACTTGAGATTCTGGGCCTCATGTCGAAAGGAAACTGGGCATGAGCGACCTTGGCATCATTATGCTGGTTCACACCGCGCTGAACCGGGCCGGGCAAGTGGCCCGACACTGGACCTCTTCGGGGTGCCCGGTGGTGATCCATGTGGATCGCAAGGTGCCAAACAAGGTCTATGCGGAATTCGTTGACGCCTGTGCGAATGACCCGCTTATCCGGTTTTCTGACCGTCATGTCTGCAACTGGGGTGGGTGGGGCATCGTTGCCGCCTCGCAATCTGCCGCCACGCTGATGCTTGAGACATTCCCCGATGTCCGCCATGTTTTCCTGACTTCGGGGTCTTGTCTTCCGTTGCGACCAGTGGATGAACTGGTCAATTACCTCTCGGACCGGCCGCGCGTGGATTTTATCGAAAGCGCCACAACCTCTGATGTGAGCTGGACTATGGGGGGCTTGGATCAGGAACGCTTTACCCTGAGATTTCCGTTCTCGTGGCGCAAGAACCGCAAACTGTTCGATGCCTATGTGAAACTGCAGCGCGCATTGCGCATTCGACGCCACATACCCGAAGGGTTGGTGCCGCATATGGGTAGTCAGTGGTGGTGCCTTACCCGCCAAACCCTGTCAGCCATATTGCAGGATCCAAAACGCGAGACCTATGACCGGTATTTCCGGCGCGTCTGGATTCCCGACGAAAGTTACTTCCAGACGCTGGCGCGCCTGTATTCGACCCATATCGAAAGTCGGTCTCTGACCCTGTCCAAATTCGACTATCAGGGTCGTCCGCATATTTTCTATGACGATCACCTGCAGCTGCTGCGCAGATCCGACTGTTTTGTTGCCCGCAAAGCCTGGCCCGACGCGGATCGCCTGTATCAGGCCTTTCTGACCGATCAGGCCGGAGCCATGAAACCCACAGAGCCCAACCCGAGCAAAATTGACCGGGTGTTTTCCAAAGCAGTCGAACGGCGCACACGTGGGCGGGACGGGTTGTACATGCAAAGCCGGTTTCCACGGCACGGCAACGAAAACGGGCTGACGTCCTCTCCGTATTCAGTTTTTCAGGGCTTTACCGAAGTGTTCGAAGATTTTGAACCCTGGTTGAGCAACATCACCGGCGCGCGTGTCCACGGGCACCTGTTTGACCCGAAGCGCGCTGAATTCGCTGGAGGAGAAACCATCGTCAACGGCGGCCTCAGCGACTGCGCAAAGCTGCGGGACTACAACCCAACGGCTTTCCTTTCGAACCTGATCTGGAACACACGCGGCGAAAAACAGTGTTTTCAGTTCGGCCCCGCCGACACGCAAGAGATCAACTGGCTCTTGGCTCGGGACAAGAATGCGCTGATTTCCGTCATAACCGGGGCCTGGGCGATCCCGCTGTTTCGATCAAACTTAAACTTTGCCGATATCCGGGCCGAGGCCGCGCGGCTGCAGCAGATCGAAACCAAGCAACTGGAAATCCTGTCTTCTGTCTGGACCAAGGCGCGGGTTCGCAGGTGGACACTGGCAGAATTCGTTGAATCTCCGGTCGAGCCTTTGCAGACCGCGGTCGAGGATACCGGAACCACCCAAACCAGCCACCTGACCGAAGCACCGAAAATGGTGGATCTGTCCGGGTTCGGCCAGTTCCTGCAAAACCTAAAGAACCAGGGCATGCACCCCTATCTGATGGGCGATTTCCCGCCGGATGACAGTTTTGCCGACCGGGTCCGGCCATATCGAAAACCCTATCTGGTGCAGTAAAGCTAAATGACGCCCCAATTTGACTATTTTATCATTCTTGCGGCCATGCGGACCGGTTCCAACCTGCTTGAGGCGAACCTGAATGCCATCGAAGGAGTCACCAGCCATGGCGAGGCGTTCAATCCCCATTTCATCGGGCGCTTAAAATCCGACACTCTGCTGGGCATCTCGGTGGAAGAGCGGGATCGTGATCCTTCCGCATTGCTTGAAGCGATCCGGCAGGCACCAGGGGAACTAAACGGGTTTCGCCTTTTTCAGGGGCATGATTCTCGTGTGTTAGAGCCTGCTTTGGACGATCCGCGTTGCGCCAAGATCATTCTGACCCGAAACCCTCTGGACAGTTTCATCTCATTGAAGATTGCGCGCGAAACCAAGCAGTGGCAGCTGAAGAACATCAAGCGTCGTCGCGAAGCACAGGTTGAGTTCGATGCCGAAGCGTTCATGAAATACCTGAACCGGCAGCATGAATACCACCTGATGCTGGCGCAGCGTTTGCAGCAAAGCGGCCAGACCCCATTTTACATTGCCTATGAAGACCTGAACCAGGTGCACCTGTTGAATGGTCTTGCCGCCTGGCTGGGTGTGTCCGGCAGGCTGTCGGCGATCGACGAAACACTCAAACCACAAAACCCCGAGCCTGCGCTGGCAAAGGTGACGAACCCCGACGAAATGGAGCAGGCGTTGTCACAGATCGACAGCTTTAATCTGCACAGCACTCCGAATTTCGAACCACGCCGACGCCCCTTGGTGGCGAACTACGTTGCCGCACCAAAGACACCACTGATGTACATGCCCATCCGCGGGGGAATGGAAAGCCCGGTAACAAGGTGGATGGCCGCACTGGACCAAGTTGATGTCGAACAATTGCTCACCAACCAGAACAGAAAGCAGACGCGTCAGTGGTTTTTGTCCAATCCCGGGCATCGAAAGTTCGCCGTACTGCAACACCCAATGGCGCGCGCGCATCGGGCCTTTTGCAGACATATCCTCAACACAGGTTCCGGCGCCTATCCGAAAATCCGACACGTCCTGCGCAACCGGTTAAAGATTCCGATCCCCGGGCAATTGCGCGACGGCAATTACCCGGTTGAGCAGCACTACGAGGCGTTTTCGGCGTTCCTGACATTCCTGCGTCAGAACCTTGCCCTACAGACCGCCATACGCGTGGATGCAGCATGGTGCAGTCAGTCGCAGGCCCTTGAGGGGATGGCGCCCTTCGCATTGCCCGACCTGATCCTGAGGGAGGATGAGGTCACGACAGCCCTGCCCGACCTGGCGCGCCGGATGGGGCACAGCACACCGCCCCTACCCGAACTCAGCGAACCGGATACACCGTTTACCTTGGCCGAGATTTATGACGACAAACTGGAAACGCTGGCCGCCCAGGCGTACCAGCGTGACTATATGCAGTTCGGATTTGGGCCCTGGAAACCGATTAGGGACGCAGAGTAATCAGCGTGCCCCGGTTTACCATCGAATAGATCTCTTCGATCTCGTCATTCTTGACGGCGATGCAGCCCGCGGTCCAATCCGACGTCTTTTTAGCGCGCTTACGCTCTTTGCGACGGTTCGGTTGTCCGTGGATGAAGATATCGCCGCCCGGATCGACACCCATGGCCTTCGCTTTCGCGACATCTTCAGAATTCGGGTACGAGATCCCCAGCGACAGATGATAGCGGCTATTTGGATTGTGCCGATCAATCAGGTAGCTGCCTTCCGGCGTACGCCCATCACCGCGCTTGGCTTTGGTGCCGTTGGGCGCAAATCCAAGATCAACATTGTATTCTTTCAGGATCTTATCATTGTGCAGAAGATATAGTTTCCGCGAGCCCTTGTTGATGACCAGAGAGGTCACTTCGGGTCCGTTGTAAGTTAGAATTCTGGGGTTGGCCGAGGCACAAGCTGAGAGGCTCAGCGTTGCCATTGCACCCAATCCAAATGCTCGACGATCCATGTTCACTGCCTGCTGCTTTTTTTTCTGTATTATGCCAGAAAATGTGAAAACTGAAATCACTTTTTGATGTTTTGCTGCTCTGTCAGGCGACGCTCGATGCTTTCAAGCCGCTCTAGCACTTCGTCACGATAGGCATCGGTTTTGACTTCGTCCTCGGCATGGTGCGCATCCTGCATCGAATTCACGATCAGACCGACCAGCAGGTTTACCACCGCAAAAGTGGTCACCATGATGAACGGCACAAAGAACAGCCAAGCGTAAGGATAGATCTCCATCACCGGGCGCACGATCCCCATGGACCAGCTTTCCAGCGTCATGATCTGGAACAGCGTATAGGCTGAAAGGCCCAGATCGCCGAACCAGTCTGGGAAGGTCTGTGAGAACAGTTTGGTTGAAATCACCGCACCGATGTAAAACAGGATCGCCATAAGAAGGAACACGCTGGCCATGCCGGGCAAGGCCGAAATAAAACCCTCAACCACGCGGCGCAGGCGTGGCGCGACCGAGATAACGCGCAGCACCCGCAAAATCCGCAATGCCCGCAGCACCGAAAGGCCGGACCCACCCGGTACAAGAGCGATGCCGACAATCACAAAGTCAAAGACATTCCAGCCGTTGGTGAAAAACCTGCGCCCAGTGGCCAGAAGTTTAATCGAAATTTCAACAACGAAAATGGTCAGGCAAAGGCTGTCCAGTGTTACGATCAATGGACCTGCAACTTCCATAAGGGTGGGTGATGTCTCCATCCCCAGCAGCACGGCGTTGAAGATTATGACACCGGTAATGAACTTCCCGAAAGCTGGTGCTTCGACAAGGGTCAGCAGGCGTTGGGTGATCCCCATTCGGGTAGTCTCCTGTAAGTCTTAAGGGTTCAGGGTGAACCGTGCCGCGAGTTCGGTGTGTGACGACCATCGAAATTGGTCAACAACCTGTACCCATTCAAGGGTGTAGCCCGCATTAACAAGAATTTTCGCATCACGGGCGAAGGTCACAGGGTTGCAGGACACATAGGCAATCACCGGGCGCAGGGCCTGCGCCAGTTCGGTCACTTGCGCCTCGGCCCCGGCGCGTGGCGGGTCGATCACCACAGCATCAAAAGACTTTAGCTCATCCGGCATCAGCGGTCGCCGAAACAGGTCCCGTGCCTCGGTCGTTATCCGTTTGAGGCCCTGCGCCCTGCGCCACCCCTGATCCAGCGCTTGCGTCATCGCTGCTTCGCCCTCGACGGCGTGAACCTCAGCCCCCTCGGCTAGCGGCAAAGAGAATGTGCCGCTGCCAGCAAACAGATCCACAATGCGTTTGGAACCACACACAGCTTCGGAAACGGCCTTTAACAGAGCCTGTTCTCCGTCCTTTGTCGCCTGCAGAAACGCACCGGGCGGCGGAACAACATTTGCCTGACCAAAACGCTGAACGGGTGGCTGGCGCATGGCAATTACTTCACCATCCCAGCTGAGCCGGGCAAGACCGTGTTTCTCGGTCGCTTGTGCCAAAGCCAACTCAAGCGGGCCGTCTAGCGGTTTGCCGCCTTTGACCGCCACATCAAGCCCGGCTTCGGACAAGGTTAGCGTCACCGCCAACACGCCTTTACGGCTGCCACCCAGAATCGCCAGTGCTTCGGCCACCGGAATGGCCGCGATCAGGGCCGGGTCGAGCAAATGGCAATCCGGGATCTCGGTGATCGTGTCTGACGCGCGGCCATGGAACCCGGCCAGAGTGCCCTTTTTGGTCCGTCGTACCGCGATCGTCGCGCGACGGCGGGACCGTTCTGGTGACGTATGGATCGGGCGCATCGACGCCTCCAACCCCTGAGCGGCCAGCGCGGTGCGCACCACTTCGACCTTCCAATCCGCAACGAATCTATCTGCCGCGTGCTGCAACTGGCATCCACCACAGGATTTGTAGTGACGACACGGTGCCTTGACCCGCTGATCCGAGGGCGTCTCGACACGGATATCTGTCAGAAATTGATCCAGCAGCGTGCCGCTGACGACCTCACCCGGCAAGGTACGCGGAGCGTAAACGGGGCCATCAGCGATGCCGTCGCCTTGATGACCAAGGCGGGTAATGGTGTAGGTTTGCGTCATGAGGGCCTGATACCGGGGCTTGGCCGGCAACAAAACCCTTATTCCGCAGCCTCGGCCTGAATGAACCCGCCTGACTGACGATGCCAGAACCGGGCATATAGCCCACCCTGGTCCAACAACGCGTCATGTGTGCCGGTTTCCACGATACGCCCTTGGTCCAGGACAATAATCCGGTCCATCTCGCTGAGTGTGGACAACCGATGCGCGATAGCCAGAACCGTCTTGCCTTGCATCACCCGATGCAACGCCGTCTGAATCGAGGCCTCAACCTCGGAATCCAGCGCCGAGGTTGCCTCATCCAGCACCAATATAGGCGCATCCTTCAAAATGGCGCGCGCCAGCGCAATCCGCTGTCGCTGGCCACCGCTAAGTTTCACTCCGCGCTCGCCCAGATGTGCTTCATAGCCGGTGCGTCCGTGGGCATCCTGAAGGCTGAGGATGAATTCATGCGCCTCGGCCTTTTTGGCCGCCTCGATCATTTCCTCTTCCGAGGCGTCAGGGCGGCCGTAAAGAATATTCTCCCGCGCCGACCGATTGAACATCGCGGTTTCCTGCGTGACCATGCCGATCTGACGGCGCAAGCTGTTCTGCGTTATTCCGGATACGTCCTGACCATCTATCAAGATCGTGCCCTTTTCACCGTCGTACAGGCGCAACAGCAGCGAAACCAAGGTTGATTTCCCTGCCCCCGAAGCGCCGACAATGCCCAGTTTCTCGCCGGGGTGCACGGTCATGTTCAGGCCTGATACACCACCGACATCCCGACCATAGGCAAAGCTGACATGGTCAAAGGTGATCTGGCCTTCGGGTACGGACAACTCCGCCGCGCCCGTTTGATCCTCAACCCGTTCACGCTTGGCCAGCGTATTCATGCCGTTCTCGATCTCGCCAACATTTGCGTAAAGACCCATGAGGGTGAAACTTACCCAGCCGGTCATCTGGGCAATGCGGATGGAAATGGCACCTGCGGCCACAACGTCACCGGCTGTCGCAGACCCCGCTTGCCACAGCCACAGCGTTGCACCTATCAGCAAAACCGGCAGAACCCCGGCCAACAGCATCAAGATAAAGCGGAAACTGGCCGACAGGCTTCCGAACGCCAACATCTTTTCACGCAGATCAACCATGGAATTTCGCGCGGCGTGATCTTCGAATTCCGAATGGGCGAACAGTTTAACGGTCTTGATATTGGTGATCGTGTCGACAACTTGCCCGGACACCATCGCGCGAGCGCCTGCCCGCGCCGCTGAGCGTTTACGGATGCGCGGCAGATACCAACGGACAAGCAAGAAATACACGACCAGCCAAGCCGCAAATGGCAGCATAACCAGCGGATGAATAGACCCTAACAAAAGTAATGAGCCCGCCAGCGAGGCCAAGGCAAACACGATCGCACTGATCGTCTCGGACACCACCGACGCCATCGCGTTGGATGTTTGCATCTGCTTCTGCGCGATCCGCCCGGCAAAATCGTCGTCGAAATATGTGACCGACTGGCCCAACGTCCACCGGTTCAGCTTGGCCAGAACCAACGGCGTGATATTGGGCATGACGATATAGTTGTTGGTCAGCGACGAAAGTCCGAACAGTGCCGGGCGCAGTAGCATGAAAAACGCAACGACCCCAAGGATCATCCAGACGTTGTTGGCGGTCAGAAAGTTCTCAGGCCCGCTTGTGGTTGCTGCGTCAATGACCAGGCCCAGCATCCACGCAGTGCCCGCCTCCATCGCACCCGCGGTAGCCGAGAAAAACGCTGCAACGAAGATCATTGGCCATGCGCCGGACAGGCACCAGCGAATGAACGCCCCCAGCATTTGCGGCGGGGGCGTTTCGGTGTTCTTGAACGGGTTTATGAGGTCGGCAATCCTCATTCAGCGGCCTCCGGATTCAGGAAGCCCCCAGATTGCCGTGCCCAGAACTGCGCGTAAAGCCCACCTTGCGCCAACAGTTCGGAATGGCCGCCTTCTTCGACGATCCGACCGCCATCCATGACCAGAATACGGTCCATCTGCGCGATGGTGCTCAGCCGGTGGGCAATTGCGATCACGGTTTTACCTTGCATCATGCCGTAAAGAGTTTCCTGAATTGACGCTTCGACCTCGGAATCTAGAGCGGATGTCGCCTCGTCCAACAGCAAGATTGGTGCATCTTTCAGGATCACCCGCGCCAGTGTTACGCGCTGCCGCTGACCGCCAGACAGCTTCACGCCCCGCTCACCCACATGCGCGTCGTAGCCGGTGCGCCCCTCGGGATCTTGCAGATCAAGAATGAACTCATGGGCTTCGGCCTGCTTGGCGGCAGCAATCATCTGCTCTTCTGTGGCTTCGGGACGGCCATAGAGGATGTTGTCGCGCACCGAACGATGCAGCAGAGCGCTGTCCTGTTGAACCATACCGATATGGCTGCGCAAACTGTCCTGCGTGACGCTGGCGATATCTTGATCGTCAATCAGGATCGCGCCCTGTTCAACGTCGTAAAACCGCAAAAGCAGCTTAACTAGGGTCGATTTCCCCGCACCAGACCGCCCGATTAGGCCAATCTTTTCGCCTGGATGGAGGGTCAGATTGATGTGATCCAGCCCACCGGTTTTACGGCCATAATGGTGCGACAGATCGCGAATTTCGATCTGGCCCTTGTTCAGCTGCAAGGACTTAGCGTCCGGCATATCCAGCAGGTCAACGGGCTGGGCAATTGTTTGCATGCCCTCTGCCACGACACCAAGCTGGCGGAAGAAGCTGGTCAACGCCCACATGATCCATCCAGTCATCGCGTTCAGTCGCAGGGTCAAGGCAGTCGCCGCCGCAACGACACCCACAGATGCGCTCCCTTGCATCCAAAGGGAAATGGCCCAACCAACCACGCCGACGATCAGCAAACCGTTCAGAGCGACCAGTACCGCATCCATTATGGTGAAAATCCGCATTTCGACCTGAAAGGTACGACGCGTTTCTTCAATGGCTTCGCGGGCATAGTCCAACTCTTGTTCGTTATGGGCGAACATCTTGACCGAATGGATGTTGGTATAGCTGTCCACCACCCGACCCGTCACAGCCGAGCGCGCATCGGACGCAGCCTGCGAAGCCGGACCGACCCTTTTCACCGTCCAGCGCACCAGAATGGCGTAAAGCGCAAACCAGATCAGCAGCGGCAACAGCAACCGTGGATCCGCCGCCATCAACAGGATCGCCGCGCCAATCAGATAGGCGATCGAAAATGAGATGGCGTCAAACACCTGAAACACGGCCTCGCCTGCGGCAGGTGGCGTCTGCATGATCCGATTGGCAATGCGTCCGGCAAAGTCATTTTCGAACCACCCCACCGATTGTCGCAGAACATGTTTGTGGGCACGCCAGCGGATCAGGGTGCCAAAGTTCGGCAGGATCGTGTTGTTTAACAACAGCACATCCACGACATGCAGCATCGGGCGCAGCAGCAGCACAAACGCCGCGACCAGGATAAATTCGGTGCCGTGGTTCTGCCAGACCTCGGCCGGAGAGCCCGACAGCAGGTCAACCACTCGGCCCATGTAGTAAATCAGGCCAACTTCAACTGCCGCAACAACGACAGAGATTAAACCAGCCCAGAAGAACACCCGCATGAACGGCTGCGAGTAGTCCAGCATGAATGGCCACAACCGCGTCGGCGGCGTGTCGGTTTCTTTGTAGGCAATAAAAGGGTCAACGAGGTTTTCGAAATAGCGAAACATGGAGGGTGCTCCGGTTGAGCAAAAAGTAAGTCATGCGAAGAAAGATGGCGTCAGAACACCACCCTTACGGGTCAAAGTGTTCCAGCCTTAGCTGTCCCAGATCCCGTAATACATTCGCATCCCTCCATTCATGTGACAGGGGCAAGTAACCATAAACTTATTTGCTTGTCATCCCCTTTTGAGACTTCCTTCATTCACCCAGCAGGTCTTCGCGACGCAGCGTGAAGCCCGAAGCAATCCACTGCGCCTCAAGCTCAGCCAGTTTCTTGCCCAGCGCAGGGCCGGTGAATTCAGGGATCAGATCGGTTGCCTTGATTGGAAAGATCGCAGCGGCACCTGCGTGAAGATCGCGTTTGATAGTGTCTGACCAGGGCTGTTCCAGAAAGGCACAGCGCAAAAGCGATTCATGCAGCCCGTCTGTTTCACCGTACCGAAATCCCAATTCGGCAAAGCTGGCCGGGCTGGATGCCTCATCCCGCATACGGGTCAGGCGCTGCAATTGTGCACGACTCAGACGCAACGATTTCGCGACCTCGGGTGGCGCAATGGCCGCCAGTCGCCGCACCGGTTCCGGATCGGCGCCAGCCTGCTGTTCCAACGCGATCAACGGTGCCAATGCACGATCATCTGCGCCCGGCAATAGCTGCACCATAACTCCGGCACTGCGCATCGCGGCAACGGAGGGCGCGGGATCAGGTGCCCCCAACAGTTTCAATAGCTCGGCCCCCACGCGTTCGCGGGATAATCCCGCCAGACCATCCAGGTTGGACGCAATGGCCGCCAGAGCGTCGGGATCAAACCCAGCCTCGGCATCCCCATACCAGGCGTGAAAGCGGAAATAGCGTAGCGACCGCAGGTAATCCTCACGAATTCGGTTCGCAGCAGTGCCGATAA
This sequence comes from Ruegeria sp. YTSC004, assembly GCF_059609805.1. Lineage (NCBI taxonomy): Bacteria > Pseudomonadati > Pseudomonadota > Alphaproteobacteria > Rhodobacterales > Roseobacteraceae > Ruegeria > Ruegeria sp. YTSC004. Next base: position 67,918 of record NZ_JBXWMJ010000003.1, on the reverse strand, counting down.
ACCGGACGCGACGCGCCTTCAGATCAGGCAAGCCATTCAAAGGGTCCAGAACGATACCGTCAGGCCTCGCGTAGATCGCATTCATCGTGAAATCGCGACGTGCGGCATCCTCTTCGACTTTGTCTGAAAAAGCGACGACGGCGCGCCGGCCATCCGTTTCAACATCACGGCGAAAGGTAGTGATCTCATGCGGGATACCCTGGCTAACCACGGTGATTGTGCCGTGATCAATCCCGGTGGGAATGGCCTTAAGCCCTGCTTTCTGCGCCAGCTCGACCACTTTTTCAGGCCGCGCGTCGGTGGCGATGTCGATATCTGATACCGGAGATCCTAATAGCGCGTTGCGCACGCATCCGCCGACAAACAGAGCCTGGAAACCGGCATCGGTCAGGGCGGCGCAGAACCTTTGCGTTGCAGGTTCGGACACCCAGTCTTCTATGATGTGTGTCATTCGTTAATCCGTGCTGCCAATCCCCGCAAAATTCGGGCGGTTGCACCCCAGATGTAGTAGGGGCCGAAAGGTACCGTGAAATAATACCGCCTTTGTCCGCGCCAGCGACGCGATTCAACGATATAATTCGCGGGGTTGAGCACATGTGCAAGCGGAACCGGAAACACTTCTGCCACTTCGCCCGGTTCCGGTACCGGTTGGAAGGGTTCCCGCAGGATCGCCACCACAGGTGTGACCGTGAAGGAGGTCACCGTTTCATGTGTCGGTAAGTGGCCAAGAATTTCCGGCAACTCCTGTGGCAGCCCGATTTCTTCCTGGGCTTCGCGCAAAGCGGTGGCGGTTACATCCGCATCGCCTTTATCCTGTTTGCCACCCGGAAAAGCAATCTGACCGGGGTGATGTTTAAGAGCCGAAGATCGTTTTGTAAGGATCAGGCGGGGCACACCACCCACCAGTGAAATCGGAACCAAAACTCCGGCGGGACGGAGTTTACGACCTTCGGGAAGAACAAAATCAGGGTTCAGGTCGAAATCGCTTGAACCTTCGCCGGGGCGGCGCAAGGCCGCCCGCAGCTGATCAGTTGGATCAGGCGTTGTCCGCATCAAAACCAACCGTGGAAGGATCAAGCACGTAATGCGCACCGCAGAACTGGCAATCGGCGGTCACGTCACCCTCGGGCGTAGTCATCTTCTCGATGTCCTTAGCCGAATAAATCGACAGACTTTGCCGCACACGATCTTCGGAACATGTGCACCCAAATTGCACCGACTGCGCATCGTAGACCCGCGGCTGTTCCTCATGAAACAGACGGATCAACAAATCCGTCGGTGCAATTGACGGGCCGATCAGCTCCAGGTCATCAACCGTGTCCAACAACACGTTGACGCGACCCCAGTTTTCGCCTTCTTCACCATCAACAAGATCATTTGCAGTCAGGATGTTCCCTTCGCCCTCACCGGAGGCCACAAAAGGCGAGGCTTTGGGCATGTGCTGCAACATGACCCCACCTGCACGCCAATGTTCGCCAACGCCCGGCTCGGTCGATTTGCCAAAGCTCAGCGAAAACCGCGTCGGTAACTGCTCCGACTGGGCGAAATATGCCTCGGCACAAGCGCTAAGCGATCCACCGTCCAGGGGTGTGATGCCTTGATAAGGTTGGGTTCCCTCACCCTGATCAATCATGATGGCAAAATACCCCTCGCCCACCTGATCGAACGGCGCACCATCGGTCAGGCGATCACGGTCAAAGCTGGCATAGGCGCGAATGCGGGCCGGCTCCCCCTCATGCTGAGGCGCATAATAGTCGGTCGCAATCATGCGCACCGGACCTTTGGATTGAACCTGCAGCGACAGCTTCCAGCGCAGCGCAACAGTCTGGCCGATCAATGCGGTCAGCAGGGCCATCTCGGCCACCAGCGCCTCGACCTTTTCGGGATAGTCATGCTGGCTCAGGATGCCATCAAGCACACCATCCAGACGGGCCACACGGCCGCGGATATCCGATACATCGAGTTGAAAGGGCAGGACGGTATCGTCCCACGCGATTTTTGTTCCAAGAGACATGGGGTTTCCTTACACGCCACAGGTTGGCATACCGCCAGCATATAGGTCGAACTATTCGGGTTTTAAGGGGCCATACATGATCAGACGGTTTGGTGAAACCCCTCAAGCTGGGCGAACATATACACGCCGGGTGGGTGTTTATGCATTGCTGCCCCGAGGTCGAAGCCTTTTACTGACCTGTCAGACAGAACCCGGGCCCGATCTGCAATTGCCCGGCGGCGGAATTGATCCGGGCGAATCACCCATCACAGCCCTGCACCGAGAAGTGTTCGAAGAAACCGGCTGGTTGATCGCGTCGCCCCGCCGCATCGGCGCTTTTCGTCGGTTCACTTATATGCCCGAATACGATTTGTGGGCCGAAAAGCTGTGCCATATCTATCGCGCGCGTCCCATCCAGCGCATGGGTCCACCGTCTGAGCCGTTCCATGAAGCCATATGGATGGACACCGCCGATGCGGTCCAATTGCTGGGCAATGACGGAGATCGCCACTTTGCCGCGCTGCATGAAAAGCGGCTTTAGTGACCGTTGTATTCAAAGAAAACAGCCGAAACATCATCATCCATACCCCGGCCAGGTGCCATCGCCTGTGTCAGCCGCCAGAACATATCGTCAAGGAACTCCGTTCCGTTTCGATCGGGCCCGCAATCCAGCGCCATCTGTCGTAAGCCATCCTCGTCCAGCAGGCCACCGTCGGCGAGACTGCATTCTGTGAACCCATCGGAATAAAGCAGTAGCCGGTCGCCGGGTTGCATGTAGGATTCGGTCCGCTGAAAGGTGACGTCCGGCAGCAATCCGATAGGCAACCCGCCCTCGCCCAGAAATTCAGTTCTGCCGTCCTGACATAGCAACAGCGGATGAGGGTGCCCGGCCTGCACCATTTTCACATGCCCATTGCGCAGGTCTACGATGGCATAGACCATTGTGAAATACTCTTCGATTCCCGTATCCGCCATCAGCCGCGAGTTCAGGGTTTCGGCAACTTCTTCCGGCGGCAGCAGAGCATAAAACTTGTCGAAACGCCGCGCCATCGCCACGTTCTGATCAAAATGATTGCTGGACAGATAGCCCCCCAAACGCGCGGTCATCATCGCAGATGTGATGCCGTGCCCGGACACATCGATACTGTAAAACCCAAGCCTGTTCACACCCGGAGAGAACATCCCCACCAGATCGCCGCCGATATGGCCGCAGGGTTTCAGCAACATGCTGACTCGGGACTTACCGAATTCGCGCGTCAATTCGGGCACTAGCGATTCCTGTATCTTGCGTGCCTGGATCAGATCCTTGTCGATCGCGTCATGGGCGACGCGCAGCTCCTCAAGCGCGGATTCGATCATCTGATTTTTCTTGGACAATTCGCGCTGCATATCCAAAATACGCGCACCAGCTGATATACGCGCGCGCAGCTCATCTGCCTCAAGCGGTTTGATCAGAAAATCATCCGCGCCGGCATCCAGACCGCGCGCCACCTCTTGCTTTTCGCTTTTGGACGTCAGCAGGATGAAATAGCTATACTGCCTGTTGTCCAAGGCGCGGAACGCCTTGCAGAAATCCAGCCCGCTCATCCCCGGCATTACCCAATCGCTGAGGACAAGATCCGGCGGGTCCGTTGCGCACATTTCAATCGCAACATCACCACTATCGGCCTCAAGCACGTCAAATCCCCATTTCTTGAGCGATGCGACCAGAATACGACGCTGCAGGCGGCTGTCATCGACGACAAGCACCTTTTGGATCACACCAAAATCCAGATCTGATCCACTGTCTGCCTGACTGAACCTTGTCACCTTAACCCTCTGCCCAGCGGCTCTTATCAGAATAGGAAGACCCTATCGCGCCGCAGTTTAACAATGGGTGAAAGCCGAAGTTCATTCCGCTTAACCTGCTCTTTACCGGTTCTGCGGTACCAAATCCCCTGGCAGATAAAGCGAGGATGGCATGATCAACTGCTCCAGGGTCCGGCAACTAAGGGACGAGGTTGGCGCCAGCGAATTTGAAGAGGTGGTGAACATCTTTCTTGATGAGGTGAACGAAGCCCTTACCCGGCTTCGGAACGACACCGCCCGCACAGAGTTTGAACAAAACCTGCATTTCGTAAAAGGCAGCGCACTGAGCCTTGGGTTCGAAGCTTTGGCCAAGCTGTGTCAGGATGGGGAACGACAATCGGCGCAAGGGAACAGCCAGGTGGTCGACCTTGCCAATATCCTCAGTGTATTCGAACGCTCTGCCAGTGAATTCAAGACTGGGTTGGGCGATCTTTAACGCCCAAGGCCATTTTCGGAACATTCAGGCGCAAGATTTTCAGGGCAAACCCGTCCAAAGAAGGGGATTTCTTGAAGCTGAACTCCAATCCTCAATCCTGAGTGAAATACCCAACGCCCATCTTTTTCAGGATCCGCAGCGCGCCCTGTCGGCACAACTCCACGCCGTCCTTCATACCGCAGTCCTCTGCATGTGTGTCCTAGTTGGCGCGAACCGTGGCGTTCATTCGTGCGCGCGACTGTTCATTTTCTGCCGGGTATTAATACTTTGATCAGTGTCGAACAAAGAAAGAAACCCAGCTGAAGGTTTTCAAATAATGCATGTCAGTTCCGGTTAGGGTTTCTGCGGTAACCCTAGGCTAGCAGCGATAGTTTTTGCCGCCGCCAGAAAACTGTACTCCTGCACAACATAGTGCGCGAAGTCTGCGCGCTTGCGGCGTTTCGCAGCCGATTCCGTTTTTGCCTGTGTGATTAAGTCCGCCAGCGGTAAATCATCATCAAACATATAAATAAATTCCTCGAACCCATCAGGCAGGCCTTTTATTCTATCTGAAATCAGCGGGACTGCGCAGGCAAGCACATCGAAGACCCGGTTGGAAATCAGACCATTCTCACGCATCGGGGGGCGGTGATCGTTCAGGACGACGCCCGCAGATCGATATAGTTGACCCAACTGGAGGTTCGGAACGCTTGCAGCACGAAGGCGATCCGAGGTTAATTTCCTGTCCCACCTGTCTCCGTAGACTTCGACAGGCAATGCCTCGGTTAATGCTTTTTGAATGACCGGCCGAACTTCCCATCTTCGGTAATTGTTTCCGACAAACAGCGTAGGACCACCATAGTCACGCTCGCCCGGGTAGAAAATGCGATGATCCGTTGCCTGAAAAAGAACGGAATCCTGAGGGCGAGTTTTGATTCCCTCGAAAAAGAGACGCGATGCAAAGAAGTTGGCTGTATGATTGTCGGCCTCTTTTGAAACCTCGCCCTGAATCATCTCGCTGATTAGCCAACTGGCAGAGCCCTGTTTTGCTTCATACGGATACTTCAACTTACCGCGAATCAAAACGGCCGCTTCGTCGGCGTCAGATTTTGATGACCACTCGTTGTGGTCATCTACCCGCGCAGGAAGACCAATGTCGGAAAATGCGTCAGCAAGGCTGTGTGCATATATTTTTTCCCCCCAACTGTGCTGCTTGCCTTCTTGATAGGGTGATTTTACAGCAATCAGGACTGGGTCAGTTCTGCGCGATGTAGAGGATCTTTTTTTTTTGCCGGGGCAGATTTGACGGCACGCATGAAAGAACGCTCAAGCTGTGTGAAACGATCATATTCGTCATTCGTCAGCGTCAAACCAATGCCTTCCAAAACCATTCTTGCGGTGCCAAAAATTCTTGCTTGATTGTATGAAATCTTGGGCGATCCATGCATCATGACCTGCCTGACACCGCGCGCGATCACCCACCCCAATGGAATGTCTTGTTCTGCCCGCCATTCGACATCAATTTGCTTTAGCCCGCTGGGGGTTCTGATGAAATTGAATGGTGTAGCGTCGACATAAGAACCGTCGATGGTCCAGTCTTCACTTGAGTTGCTGTCCGCTGCTTGCGTGCACTGGGCTTTCAGATGCTCTGCCCAAGGCACAAAACTCTGCCAAAGACGGACGGGACGTGGGGTTCGGTGCATCTGGCGGATAATCTGGCCACCCTCACTGACGCCTGAAACGTATGGCGCGGAAGAGGTGTCGTGACAAATGGTGTAGGGGCCGACGTCAATTCTCCTGTCCGGCTCTGAGATTGCTGTCGTTTTTTGAACGGATATCTGACCTCTGCGGGGCACAAATGCGGTCTCGCAGGTAAATGCCAGGTGCCGTTTTCCGATGTTATGCGTGAACGCAAGTTTCGTGGCGTGTTTGAATTTCCGAGAGCTTGCAACGATCAGAAACGAGTTGGCGAACTCACCAAGAAGCCCGGCCTTGTTCAGAGTAGAGATGGCAAGACCGTCTGTGAATGCTGGCTCCCACTTTCGGCTGTAGTCGCGTGAGCGGGTGCCCAGAAGCAGATCAGAGGAATTGAAGCCAGGAGCAATAAGGCCGGCCTCGGTAAGCAAAGTCTCACAAACTTTGTAATCTGGAAAAGCGTATTGGAATTCTTGATGTTCAAAACCTTTGTCAGACAGTAGGTTCGCTATTTCCCGCTTACTGAATGTTTCAGCTGAGCCCCCATCATACAAATCGTGGATTCCGTAGTAAGGGCTTCCCACGTGATCTTCTGACGCCCCGTTCCAGTACTTCAAACCAAGCTTGTTCTCGATCGCGATGACCATTTTACCGCCGGGCTTTAGGTGCCGCTTGGCCACTTCCAAATAAGAACCGAACGGGTCATTCTGGTCACCAAACAACGGCGCATACTCCAGCACGCCAATAAAGAGGACCCAATCGAATTTTTTGTCGGACTGAAACTTGGTGAAATTGTCGACATAAAACTCGGCGTTCGGCAGGTCTTCGCATCGTTTTGATGCGGTTCGTGCACGCGAGACCGTTCCTTCGACGGATGTTAGATCCACGCCCTGCTCTGCCAGATACCTGGAAATGGCACCACAACCGCAACCTAGTTCCAGTACCGACTGGTTTTTCTTGAAGTCCAAGCCTTTCAGAACAAAGTGGCGCTTGGCCGAGAAATGGTATTCGGAAGCCCAATCCGTGATCAATGCGTCGATCTCGGATGAATTTACGGATCGGTCCTTACAGCTTGATACACCATTAAAGAGTCTATCCTCCTTCGCGACACCATCCGAATAGAGGATGTCTGCGGAATCGTTGCGAACCCAAATGTTGTGTTCGGCATCTTGTACGTATGTCATTTTGATCAAGCTATCTGAGGGTGTTGGTGGCTGCACACTATCCGGCAACCGGAGTTGTCTCTAGAGGGAATTTGGACAGAAGCGTTCCCATTCGGTTGACCTGCACCCACGCTGCCAAGCGAACGACGACACCACAATCCGGCCCGTGATCCAGCCGCCGTGGCGTTTGCGCCCGTCAGATCACGAACTGCGCCAGCGTTTCGTCTTCGGTAATGTCGGTATAGGTAAAGCCCGCATCATCAAGATGCGCGAACAGGCGCACAAAATTCTCAGGCTTTCGCGTTTCGATCCCGATCAGGACAGATCCGAAATTGCGGGCCGATTTTTTCATGTACTCAAAGCGGGCAATATCGTCCTCAGGACCTAGAATGCCCAGAAATTCCTTCAACGCGCCTGGACGTTGTGGCAGGCGGAGGATGAAGTATTTTTTGACGCCCGAATACCTCTGCGCCCGTTCCTTAACCTCGGGCAAGCGTTCGAAATCGAAATTGCCGCCCGAGGTGACGCACACCACGGTCTTACCACGAATGAAACTTTGCACGTCACCGACGGCTTCGACCGCCAGAGCACCCGCAGGTTCCAGTACGATGCCCTCGACGTTCAGCATTTCGATCATGGTGGTACAGATGCGATCTTCGGACAGCACGAGAACGTCAGACAGGTGGCGGGATTTCAACAGCTCAAATGGCTTTTCCCCAATCCGACCCACGGCCGCACCGTCGACAAACGTGTCCACGTGATCAAGAGCCACCGGATGACCCGCCGCCAATGCAGCACGCAGACAGGCGCCACCCGCCGGCTCCACAAATAGACAATGGGTGCGATCCCCGAACCACGTGGCCACGCCAGACGACATGCCACCACCACCCACTGGCAAGATGACATGATCGGGAACCTGTCCAAGCTGTTCCTCAATCTCAACCGCTAAGGAAGCCTGCCCTTCGATCACATCTTCATCGTCGAACGGCGACAGGAAATATCCACCTTGCTGGGCACACCAGTCCTGCGCCGCAGACAGAGTATCGTCAAAATAGTCTCCGGTCAGGTGGATCTCGATATTGTCGCCGCCGAAAATCCGGGTCTTCTGGATTTTCTGCTGCGGCGTCGTCACCGGCATAAAGATCACCCCCTTCACACCCAGATGCTTGCACATATAGGCTACACCCTGCGCGTGATTGCCCGCGCTGGCACAGACGAACAGGTCCTGCCCCTGCTGCTTGCGCATGGCATTGAATGCGCCACGGATCTTGTAGGACCGCACCGGACTTAGGTCTTCGCGCTTGAGCCAGATGTCCGCACCGTAGCGGTCGGACAGATGGGCATTCCGTTGCAGCGGCGTCGCTGGAAACACAGAGCGCATCGCCTGTTCGGCAGCGCGGGCGCGGGTCACGAAATCACACATGACCCGTTCAGTGGCCTATCCCGACCAAAAGGGCAAGGAATACATATGTGTACGGCTCACGAGAGCTGGCGTCTTTCGATAAAGACGCCGTAGATCGTGGTCAGGATGCTGACATTGATCAATGGGACAACCAGCATGCTGGCAAACAACACGATCAGGACGCCGACTACCGGAACAAAGAGCAACAGCGACGCCAGCAGTTGAAGCAACAACTGGAGGAGAATGGATAAAATGACCAGAAGCACAATTGCACCGTTGGCACCCGAAGTTGCCTGCCAAGCCTCAGAAAGTTTTAGTGGTTTTCCGATGGCTGCGCCGGGCAAAATAGGGGATGCCCGATAAAACCCGATGGTGAGAAAGATTACCAAAGCCACCCAGACCAAAATTCCCAACGCTGCTGAAGCTTGCGCCATCATACCCATGATCAGCACCGCCGGTATCATGATTACAAAAGCTATGAGGCAAAGCATGAGAAGACGCCCGAAATAGGCGAGAACTCGGTCGAACCGGAAAGGTGGAACCAACCCGGTCGGGTATTCTTCAAGCAGAACAAACCGGTGCCACGACACGACAATCCAGAGCATAACCCCAAAGATAACCACCACTAAACACAACAGAAACCCCGCGAAGGAAACCGCTGTTACGCCTTCAGGGAAGCCGTTCGTTTCACTGTCGAATTCTTCAAAAGGGATGCCGAACAGAAAAAACAATCCGATGACCAGAAGCCCGCCGATGAGCGCAGGCACAACTGAAATCTGCAGCGCTTGTTTAAGGTTCCTTAGAACCATCTTCACCGAATGCACCAAAATCTCTAGTCCCAACACAAAAACCGCCCTCTCAACCAATCCTTGTTCTCTATCCGACCGTTTCACCCCAATTCCGGGCCTGCGTCAATCCACACAGCTTGCCCCCGCGTCCAAAACCCGCTAGGGGCCAGTCGTTCTACGCATAAAGGGAAGTCAGATGTCCGCGCCCAAGAAAGTTGTTCTGGCCTATTCCGGTGGCCTTGATACCTCGATCATTCTGAAATGGCTGCAGACCGAGTATGGCTGTGAGGTTGTGACCTTCACCGCCGATCTGGGTCAAGGTGAGGAACTGGAACCCGCCCGCCAAAAGGCCGAGCTGCTGGGGATCAAGCCCGAAAACATCTATATCGAAGACATTCGCGAAGAGTTTGTCCGCGACTTTGTCTTCCCGATGTTCCGCGCCAATGCGCAATACGAAGGTCTTTACCTGCTGGGCACCTCAATCGCGCGTCCGCTAATCTCGAAACGTCTGGTTGAGATTGCCGAGGCAACCGGTGCCGATGCCGTCGCCCACGGCGCGACAGGCAAGGGCAACGATCAGGTGCGCTTTGAACTGGCGGCCTATGCGCTGAACCCCGACATCAAGGTGATCGCGCCTTGGCGTGAGTGGGATCTGACCAGCCGGACCAAACTGCTGGAGTTTGCCGAGGCGAACCAGATCCCGATTGCAAAGGACAAACGTGGCGAGGCGCCCTTCTCGGTCGATGCCAACCTGCTGCACACCTCGTCCGAAGGTAAGGTTCTGGAAGACCCCGCCGATATGGCGCCCGATTACGTCTATCAGCGCACCGTCCACCCCGAGGATGCGCCGAATGAACCCGAATTCATCGAGATCGGCTTTGAAAAAGGCGACGCGGTCAGCATAAATGGCGAGGCGATGAGCCCCGCGACCATCCTGACCAAGCTGAACGAATACGGCGGCAAGCACGGCATTGGGCGTCTTGACCTGGTCGAAGGCCGGTTTGTGGGCATGAAGTCGCGTGGCATCTACGAAACGCCCGGCGGCACCGTCCTGCTGGAAGCACATCGTGGTATCGAATCCATCACCATGGACCGTGGCGCAATGCACCTGAAGGACCAGTTGATGCCGCAATATGCGGAGCTGATCTATAATGGCTTCTGGTACTCGCCTGAGCGTGAGATGTTGCAGGCTGCAATCGACAAGTCGCAGGAACACGTCACCGGCACCGTCCGCGTGAAACTTTACAAAGGTTTGGCTTCAACCGTTGGTCGCTGGTCGGATCACTCGCTTTACTCCGAGGAACACGTGACCTTTGAAGACGATGCCGGGGCATACGATCAGAAAGACGCAGCCGGATTTATCCAGTTGAACGCGTTGCGTCTGAAACTGCTGGCCTCGCGCGAGAAGCGTCTGTCCAAGTAATTTTTGCCATCGCTGCAACGACGAACCCGGTGCCCGAAAGGATGCCGGGTTTTTCTTTGTCTTCGCTGACAAGTCAGTTCCAGTAGCGTCACCCTTGCCTGCTTTGCCTGTTTGTCTTTACGCAAAGGTCAACAGGAAAGGGTACACCATGCTTCAGGACATCGCTGACGGAATTCAAAAAGGCCTGAATGGCAAGTCATTTGACGGCTCTCTTAAGTTCGATTGCGGTGATGACGGGGTGATCGTGCTGATCGACAATCAAGCGACGACGCAAGATCAGGATGCAGACTGTACAATACGAATTTCACAGGAAAATCTGGCCAAACTGCTGACCGGCAAGCTGAACCCGATGACCGGTGTGGCATTGGGCAAGCTCAAGATCTCGGGCAATATGGGTGTGGCGATGAAACTTGGACAGTTGCTGGGGTAAGCGCCGATAAACTCGTCTCACCAGCGCGTGACAAACCATGTCAGCGGATTGCAACCGTAGAAAAGTCGGGGCAGCCTGATCTCAGAAGGAGATCTGCCATGACCCGGACCGCATACCTCTGTTTCGTTAAACCGTCGCTTCTGTTTGTCCTGATCACACTGGCTGCGATGTTGCGCGCCCTGCCCGCACCAGCTGCCGGCACCGAAACCCTGACCGTCGCCGGAGGGTGTTTTTGGTGTGTTGAATCCGATTTTGAATCGGTTCCCGGCGTGATTGGCGCCGTATCCGGCTTTACCGGCGGCAAGACAGCCAATCCGACTTATGACCAAGTAACCAAAGGCGGTACTGGCCATTACGAGGCTGTTCAGATCACCTTCGACCCTGCGCGGGTTTCCCGTGAAACGTTGCTGAGCATGTTTTTCCGTTCCGTTGATCCAACCGACGCAGGCGGCCAGTTCTGTGATCGCGGCAACAGCTATCGCACTGCTGTTTTTGTCTCTAACACAGGCGAAAAGGCATTGGCGCAGAGAGCCAAAGCCAATGCGCAGCAAGCGTTGGGTCAAACCGTAGTCACGCCCATCTTGAACGCGGGCGCCTTTTACCCAGCCGAAGCCTACCATCAGGATTACTACAAGGGCGACAAGCTGGTGTTCACCCGCTTTGGTCCGAAACGCCAGAAAAACGCATACAAAGCCTACCGCAAAGCCTGCGGTCGGGACGCCCGGGTCAAACAGCTGTGGGGCGGCAACGCGCCATTCGCCGGATCCTAACCGAACCGGGCCTCAAGCACCTCTTTGAGGTCGGGAATAACATCAGCCGTACCGTGCCGCGTGACCATCAGGGCCGCGGCACGATTTGCTTGTGCAATCGCCTGCGGCATCGGCAACCCGCGGTCCATTCCGGCCAGAACGTAACCGGTGAAGGTATCCCCTGCGCCGGTCGTGTCCACGGCTTTCACCTTGTGTGCCGAAATCTCAAGCACGTCGCCATCTTTGGGTAGATAGCGCGCGCCCTTGGACCCCAACGTGACCAGAACATGCTTGACGGGCAATTCAGCGACGGATTGCCCCGTACTTTCACGCAGCTGTTCTGCTTCGACCTCATTCAGGATCAGGAAGCCCAGATAGGGCAGCACCGCCTGTACGGCATCAGCCTGAAACGGCGCTGCGGCATAGCAGACGGTCAGTCCCAGATCACGGCCCATGCGGGCGGCCTCGACCTGGGCGTTGGTTTCGTTCTGCATGACCAGCAGATCGCCGGGAACAGCCTGCGATAACGCCTGTGCTAGCTGATCCTGCTCGATGGCGTGGTTCGCGCCGGGATACAGAATGATCTGGTTCTCACCCTGCTCGTCCACCGCAATGATCGCGTGACCTGTGGGCACCTCAGCCTCGGCGATGAACCGGGTGTCGACGCCGTATTCAGTCATACGGTCCCGCGCCCAGCGCCCGTCAGATCCCACGCCGCCGATATGCGCCACACGCGATCCGGCACGCGCTGCTGCAACGGACATGTTAGCCCCTTTGCCGCCCAGAAACCGCTCCAAGTTCGAAGCGGCCAGGGTTTCACCGGCTGTGGGCAGATGCGGCAGGGCATAGACCATGTCCGCATTAATTGAGCCAAGGTTCCAGATCGTCATGGCTTATCCAATATCGCACGAGGCCAGAATGGCCATGTTCAGAATGTCATTTGCTGTCGAGCCAGTCGAACAGATCTGAATCGGCTTATCGACACCAGTCAGGATCGGGCCAATGACGTTCGCGCCGCCCATCTCTTGCATCAGCTTGGTCGAGATTGAGGCCGAATGCCGTGCGGGTACAATCAAGATGTTGGCCGGGCCCGTAAGACGCGAGAAGGGATAAGCCTCTTGCTGTTCCACGTTCAGCGCCACATCCACGGTCATCTCGCCATCATATTCGAAATCGACGCCGCGCTTATCCAGAATCTCGGGCGCTACGTGCATTTTCTCAGCCCGCTCAGATACCGGATAGCCGAAGGTGGAAAAGCTGACAAAGGCAACGCGTGGGTCCAGCCCCAAATGCCGCGCGACCGAGGCCGAGCGTTCGGCGATATTGGCCAGATCATGCTCATCCGGCCATTCATGGACCAGCGTGTCACCAATCAAAACGATCTTACCCTTGTGCAACAGCGCCGTTACACCAACGGCCCCATGTTCGGCATCAGCGTCAAACACATGATTGATGCGTTCCAGCACATGTGCCGATTTCCGCGTTGCACCGGTGACCATGCCATCGGCGTGGCCATGCGCCAGCATCAAGCAAGAGAACACATGGCGATCCCGCGCGGCCAGACGATGGATATCCTTGCGATCAAAGCCACTGCGCTGCAGACGCTTGTAAAGGAAATCCTTATAGGCTTCGAGATGCGTGGTTGTGGAGGCGTTAATCACCTCCAACTCGCGCACCGCGTCCTCCAGACCGGCGGCTTCCAGCTTTTCCTTCACATCGTCTGGACGACCAACAACCAGCGCCTTGCCAAAGCCCGATCGCTGATACATCACCGCCGCGCGCAAGACGCGTGGATCATCGCCTTCGGCAAAGATCATCCGGCTTTGCGCCTGACGTGCACGGGCGTTCAGGCCACGCAGGATGCTGGCGGTCGGGTCCATGCGGGATTTCAGGCTCAGCTCATAGGCGTCCATATCAATGATCGGGCGGCGGGCTGCCCCAGTGTCCATCCCGGCCCTTGCCACGGCAGGTGGAATACGGTGGATCAGGCGCGGGTCAAACGGCGTCGGAATAATGTAGTCCCGGCCAAAGGTCAGAGATTTGCCATAGGCCATGGCAACCTCATCCGGCACATCCTCGCGCGCCAGATTGGCCAGTGCATGGGCGCAAGCGATCTTCATCTCGTCATTGATAGCGCGGGCGTGAATGTCCAGCGCGCCGCGAAACAGGTAAGGGAAACCCAGAACGTTGTTCACCTGGTTCGGGTAATCGCTGCGCCCGGTGGCGACGATGGCATCAACACGAACCTCATGCGCCTCTTCTGGCGTAATCTCCGGGTCCGGGTTCGCCATGGCGAAAATCACCGGGTTGTCTGCCATGCTGGCAACCATATCCTGCGTCACTGCCCCTTTGACCGACACACCAAGGAATACGTCCGCGCCCTTCATCGCCTCTTCCAATGTGCGCAACTCGGTGGTGATCGCGTGGGCCGATTTCCACTGGTTCATGCCCTCGGTTCGGCCTTGGTAGATCACGCCCTTGGTGTCGCAGACGATGCAGTTTTCGTGTTTTGCGCCCATCGACTTGAGAAGCTCGATACAGGCGATACCCGCCGCACCCGCGCCGTTCAGCACGATTTTCACGTCTTCGATCTTTTTGCCCGAGATACGCAGCGCGTTCAGCAGACCCGCCGCACAGATCACCGCCGTGCCGTGTTGGTCGTCGTGGAAGACGGGGATGTCCATCTCTTCCTTCAGGCGCTGTTCGATGATGAAACACTCGGGCGCCTTGATGTCTTCCAGGTTGATACCGCCAAAGGTCGGTCCCATCAGACGCACGGCGCGGCAGAATTCGTCCGGGTCTTCGGTATCCAGTTCGATATCGATCGAGTTCACATCGGCGAACCGTTTGAACAGGACTGATTTCCCCTCCATCACCGGCTTCGAACCCAGCGCGCCAAGATTTCCAAGGCCCAGAACCGCCGTGCCGTTCGAGATCACCGCAACCAGATTGCCCTTGTTGGTGTAGTCGTAAGCAGTCTCTGGGTTTTCGGCGATAGCTTCACATGGAACAGCGACACCGGGGCTATAAGCCAGCGACAGATCGCGTTGCGTCGTCATGGGAACGGTGGCCTGAACCTCCCACTTGCCGGGTGTCGGGTCGAGGTGAAAGGCCAGCGCCTCTTCTTTGGTGATCTTCGCTTTGGGCATGTGATGGGTCGTTTCTTTACATCTGCGGGACTTTTGCCTCATAGCGCAGGCAGGCGCGCGCCTCAACGAGAATACTTTTCACCTTTCGTCGAGATGGGTGGATTTGTAAGGTCGCGACCGGAATACGCCAAAAGGGGTCAGCCTTGTCCACAGTCACGCCGATGATGGCGCAATATCTCGAAATCAAAGAGGCGCATGCCGATGCCTTGCTGTTTTACCGCATGGGCGACTTTTACGAGATGTTCTTTCAGGACGCCGTCAACGCCGCCGAAGCGCTGGACATCGCCTTGACCAAACGCGGAAAGCATAACGACACCGACATTCCGATGTGCGGCGTACCGGTCCATGCGGCTGAAGGGTATCTGCTGACGCTGATCCGGAAAGGGTTTCGCGTGGCCGTCTGCGAACAGATGGAAAGCCCGGCTGAAGCGAAAAAAAGAGGCTCTAAATCGGTCGTAAAGCGCGATGTTGTGCGCCTCGTAACGCCTGGCACTTTGACCGAAGATGCCCTGCTTGAGGCTCGCCGCCACAACTTCTTGGCCGCCTATGCCGAGGTTCGCGATGAGGCCGCGCTGGCTTGGGCCGATATCTCAACTGGCGCATTTCACGTGATGCCTTTGACCTCAGTGCGCCTCAGTCCCGAACTGGCCCGGCTGGCTCCTTCCGAGTTGATCGTGGCCGATGGTGTGCAGGACAAACTGAACGAACCCGTTATGGATCTGGGTATCTCGCTGACTCCGATCGGGCGTGCCAGCTTCGACAGCACTGCGGCGGAAAAGCGCATATGCGGGCTGTTTCACGTGGGCGCACTGGACGCATTTGGCAGTTTCGGCCGGGCTGAGATTTCCGCCATGGGCGCACTGATCGACTATCTGGAAATCACGCAAAAAGGCAAACTGCCGCTTCTGCAAACCCCATTGAAAGAATCCGAGGACCGCGTCGTTCAGATCGACGCCGCCACACGGCGCAATCTAGAACTGACCCGATCCCTGTCCGGCGGCCGCGCTGGTTCGCTGCTATCTGTGATGGATCGCACCGTCACACCGGGTGGTGCACGACTGTTGGACCAACGGCTTTCGAGCCCATCCCGCAATCTGGACGTCATCCACGGGCGGCTGGATGCTGTAACTTTTGCGGCCGACGACAGCCTGATCACATCAGACCTGCGCGAGGCTTTGCGCAAAACCCCGGATCTGGACCGGGCGCTGTCCCGCCTGTCACTGGATCGGGGTGGCCCGCGGGATCTGACCGCCATTCGCAACGGTCTGACACAGGCCGCCGCAATCGCTGAGCTCTGCGCAGGTCGAGACCTGCCGGTTCTTTTAGCCACCGCCCTGCAAAATCTGGTCGGATTTGACGACCTGCTGAGCCTGCTTGACCAAGCGCTTGTGGCCGAACCCCCATTGCTGGCCCGGGACGGCGGGTTCATCGCCCCGGGTTATGATGCCGAACTGGACGAAGCCCGCACCCTACGCGACGAAGGTCGTTCCGTCATTGCCGGGTTTCAGCAGAAATATGCGGAACACACCGGCATCACGTCACTGAAGATCAAGCATAATAATGTGCTGGGCTATTTCATCGAAACTACGGCCACCCATGCCGAGAAAATGCTGAACCCACCATTTTCTGAGACCTATATCCACCGTCAAACAACCGCCAACCAGGTCCGGTTCACGACCGTGGAGCTGTCCGAGATCGAGACCCGCATTCTAAACGCCGGAAACTTGGCGCTTGAGATCGAAAAACGGCTCTATGCAACGCTTTCTGGCGAAATTCTGGATAAGGCCGCACGTCTCAACCAAGCAGCGCGCGGTTTGGCTGAACTGGATCTGACCACTGCTCTGGCCGATCTGGCGCGTGGTGAAAACTGGTGTCGCCCGCAAGTTGATGCCTCACGCGCGTTCGATGTTCAGGGCGGAAGACACCCGGTGGTCGAACAGGCATTGCGCCAGCAAAACGGCGACGCCTTCATCGCCAATGATTGCGATCTCAGTGCTGACAAAGGCGCGGCGATCTGGCTGCTGACAGGTCCCAACATGGCCGGTAAATCGACCTTCCTACGCCAGAATGCCCTGATTGCCCTGCTTGCCCAGATGGGCAGTTACGTGCCTGCGGAACAGGCGCATGTCGGGCTAGTCAGCCAACTGTTCAGCCGCGTCGGAGCGTCGGATGATTTGGCTCGCGGACGCTCGACCTTTATGGTCGAAATGGTCGAAACCGCCACCATCCTCAATCAGGCTGATGACCGCGCTCTTGTTATTCTTGATGAAATCGGTCGCGGTACGGCCACCTATGATGGCCTCTCCATCGCCTGGGCCACGCTGGAACATCTGCACGCCTCCAACAAATGTCGCGCCCTGTTCGCAACCCATTACCATGAACTCACCGCACTTGCCGGCAAACTGGAAGGCGTGGAAAACGCCACCGTTGCTGTCAAAGAATGGGAAGGCGAAGTGATCTTCCTGCACGAAGTTCACAAAGGCGCGGCTGACAGGTCCTACGGTGTGCAGGTCGCCCAATTGGCAGGACTGCCCGCCTCGGTCGTTGAACGTGCCCGTATCGTTCTGGATCAACTTGAAAAAACCGAACGCGAAGGGGGGAAGCAAAAGACCCTGATCGACGATCTGCCTTTGTTTTCGGCCGCCCCGCCACCGCCACCACCAGCGCCCAAAGCTTCTCCGGTAACCGACATGCTGAACGATATTCTGCCGGATGAGCTTACCCCGCGCGAAGCACTCGACCTGATCTACAAACTGAAAGAGGCGGCCAAAACCTGACCGCCCCTTCACCTTTTCAAAAATACTCTCGCCCAAGGCTTGGCTTCAACGAAGCCAATTAACTTGCCGGAGTAGACGACACCCCAACCTGCGCCGGCCGCAGCAGGCGATCATGCAACATGAAGCCTTCTGCGGACACCTGTATTATGTCACCTGCACGGGTACCCGGCACCGGGGCCTCGAACATCGCTTCATGCACGTTGGGATCAAACCGGTCGCCAACTTCGGGCGTGATCACTTCCATCCCATGCTTTTGGAACACGTCCTTCAGCGCACGCATGGTCAGTTCCACGCCTTCCAGAAGGGGTCCTGCCACTTCTTTCTGCTCATCGGTCGCGGCTTCAAGCGCACGTTTCATGTTGTCGTAAACCGGCAGCATGTCGCGGGCCAGTTTCGATCCGCCATATTGTTCCGCATCGCGGCGCGCCCGGTCACCCCGCTTGCGCGCGTTTTCCGCATCCGCCAGCGCGCGCATGAACTTGTCTTTGAAATCATCCCGCTCAGCACGCAGCGCATCAAGTTCCAGCGCTTCTTGACTGATCTCGGCAAATTCCTCGGCCAGCTCTTCCGCCTCGGCGGCTGCGATATCGTCCAGAAATTCTTCGTTTTTGGGCTCTGCCATCTCTTACCCTCTAGCTCCGGTCGGAAATCAGTTTGCCGACCAGTTGCGCCGTATAATCCACGATCGGCACGATCCGCCCATAATTCAGACGAGTGGGTCCGATGACCCCAACCGCACCAATTATCTTTCGATCAGCGTTCATATATGGAGACACCACCAAAGAGGAACCCGAAAGTGAGAAAAGTTTGTTCTCTGAGCCGATAAAAATGCGCACACCCTCGCCTTCTTCGGTCAATTCGAGGAATTCAGCAATGTCTTGCTTTCGCTCCAGGTCGTCAAACAACGTTCGGATTCGGTCCAATTCCTCGGCTTCGCCTGGCTCCCCCAGCAGATTCGCCCGCCCGCGCACGATCAAACGGGCCGAGTCTGTCCCGTCCCCATCCCAGGCCGCCATGCCGCTTTCGACCATCTCGCGCGCCAATACATCAATTTCCTGCCTGCGCGCGGTAATCTGGGTCTGCATCTGACGCAGCACTTCGCTGAGCGTTCGTCCTTCGATCAGAGAGTTCAGAAAGTTCGCCGCCTCGCGCATCGAACTGGGTGTCTGTCCCGGCGGAGGCGTAAATAGCCGGTTTTCCACATGCCCGTCCGCAAAAACCAGAACCACCAAAGCGCGGTCATGGGCCAGCGAGACGAACTCAATATGCTTGATCTCGGACTCTTGCTTGGGGGTAAGAACCAGCGATGCGCCATGTGTCACGTGTGACAAGGCCGAACCAACTCGGTCCAGCATCCCGCCCACATCACCCGCGTTAGAGCCTAGTGTTTCATCCAACTTCTGCCGATCGTCTACACCAAGATCACCCACTTCCAGCAACCCATCGACGAACATCCGCAGACCCATCTGCGTGGGCACCCGGCCTGCACTGACATGCGGGCTGTCGAGAAGACCCAAAAATTCGAGATCCTGCATTACATTGCGTACGGTGGCGGCGCTGACCTTTTCCGACAATGTGCGGGTCAGCGAGCGGCTTCCGACCGGTTCGCCGCTGTCCAGATAGCTCTCGACGATCAACCGGAACACCTCGCGTGACCGGTCATTCATTTCGTCCAGAACTCTACTTGCTTTGCTCATCGGCAATCCTCTGCTGGATCGGCATTAAATCGCAGACATCTGAAAGGTCAATCGGGGTTGCATCCTAAGGCACGGGGACGTTATCCCCAACCCAGCAAACAAAGGATTTTCCATGCGACCCTCAGGACGAGATTTAAGCGAAATGCGCGCCGTTTCAATCGAAACGGGGTTTACCAAACATGCCGAAGGTTCCTGCCTGATCAAAATAGGCGATACCCATGTCCTGTGCACCGCCACGATTGAGGATCGCGTGCCACCGTTCATCAAAGGCTCGGGCCTGGGATGGGTTACTGCCGAATACGGTATGTTGCCCCGCGCAACAAACACCCGCATGCGGCGCGAGGCGGCCAGTGGCAAGCAAGGCGGCCGTACAGTAGAAATTCAACGCCTGATCGGTCGTTCGCTGCGCGCAGGCGTGGATCGGGTTGCGTTAGGTGAGCGTCAGATCACCGTGGACTGCGATGTTATCCAGGCTGATGGCGGCACCCGCTGCGCCTCGATCACAGGTGGTTGGGTGGCGCTGCGTCTAGCCGTGAACAAACTGATGAAAACCGGTGACGTCATTTCCGACCCGCTGGTCGATCCCGTCGCGGCCGTATCCTGCGGCATCTACGCGGGCCAACCTGTCCTGGACCTGGACTATCCCGAAGACAGCGAAGCTGGTGTTGACGGTAACTTCATCATGACCGGATCAGGCAAACTGATCGAAGTGCAGATGAGCGCCGAAGGCTCTGTTTTCAGCCGTGATCAAATGAACCAGCTGATGGATCTGGCAGAAAAAGGCGTGGGTGAGCTGGTTGCGGCCCAAAAGGCAGCCACCGCATGACCCGCAAGTTCGACGGCGACAGGCTGCTGGTGGCCACGCACAACAAAGGCAAGCTTGAGGAGATGACCCATCTCCTTGAGGCCTTCGGCGTGAAGGTTGTTGGCGCGGCAGAGATGAACCTGCCGGAACCGGAAGAAACCGAAGATACATTCGTCGGTAACGCCCGGATCAAGGCCCAATCGGCGGCACAAGCTACCGGCCTGCCTGCCCTGTCGGACGATTCCGGAATCACGATCGACGCGCTGGACGGCGCGCCCGGTGTCTACACCGCCGATTGGGCAGAAACCGGCAATGGCCGCGATTTCCTGATGGCGATGACCCGCGCACATGATGAGCTCGAGGCCGCACAGGCGCCTCATCCCCGCACTGCACAATTTCGCTGCACGCTGGTCCTGGCCTGGCCTGATGGTCATGACGAAGTGTTTGAGGGCGTCATGCCCGGTCAGCTTGTCTGGCCCATCCGTGGGGAAAACGGCTTCGGTTATGACCCGATGTTCCAACCGGACGGGCACGATGTGACCTGTGCGGAAATGGTTCCGGCGGAAAAACACAAAATCAGCCATCGCGGACGCGCCGTAAATGCCTTTGTTCAAGGCTGTTTCGGTGGATGACTGGCGGCATGGAGGTTTCGGCCTCTATGTGCACTGGCCTTTTTGCGAGGCTAAGTGCCCCTATTGCGATTTCAACAGCCATGTTTCAAAAAATATTGATCAAAAACAATGGCTTAAAGCTTATTTAGCTGAACTGCACCGCTCGGCATCTGAAACCCCAGATCGGGTTTTAAGCACGATCTTCTTTGGTGGCGGCACGCCGTCCCTTATGGCACCAGAAACGGTGGCAGCCATTATCGACGAGGCGCGCAAGCTTTGGCGCCCTGCAAATGACATGGAAGTCACGCTTGAGGCCAACCCCGGATCGGTCGAGGCAGGCCGGTTTGCCGCCTATCGCGATGCAGGCGTGAACCGAGTTTCCATGGGCGTTCAGGCCCTGAATGACGAGGACCTGCGCCGATTGGGTCGTATCCACACGGTCGCCGAGGCCCGCGCCGCATTTGATATCGCCCGCGACTGCTTTGACCGCGTCAGCTTTGACATGATTTACGCACGTCAGCATCAAACCCCGAAGGCCTGGCAAGCAGAACTGACCGAGGCGCTGTCGATGGCCATCGATCACCTCTCGCTCTATCAATTGACGATTGAGGAAGGCACGGCCTTTGGGGACCGGTATGCAGTTGGTAAGCTACGTGGACTGCCCGAAGATGACCACGCCGCCGACATGTATCTGGCCACACAAGAGATCTGCGAAGCCCACGGCCTGCCCGCCTATGAGGTTTCCAACCATGCCCGTCCGGGGGCAGAATCCCGGCACAACCTGATCTATTGGCGTTACGGAGATTACGTCGGTGTCGGCCCCGGCGCGCACGGGCGTATTACGCTGGACGGCCAGAAGATAGCGACAGAGACCTATCTGTCACCCAACGCCTGGCTCAGTGCTGTTGAAAAAGGAAACGGCGAGAAAGAAAGATCATCGCTATCTACGCAAGATCAGGCAAGTGAATACCTTATGATGGGTATGAGAATTGTTGAAGGACTAGATGTTGATCGTTTCAATACACTTTCTGATCTCACGCTGCCAGAAAACAAACTGAGAGACCTGGAAGAACTGGGTATGATACGCCGGTCAAACGGCCGATTGATCGCCACAAAAGATGGCCGCGCAGTCCTAAATGCAGTCATCCGAGAGTTATTGGGATAAACGATGCAGTACCTCTGGGCCGCAATGGGATTGATCTGCGTCGGGTTGGCTGTTGTTGGCATTGTATTGCCGCTACTGCCGACGGTCCCGTTTCTTTTGCTGGCCGCGTTCTTTTTTGCCCGATCTTCCTCCAGACTGCACACTTGGTTGGTCAGTCATGGAACCTTTGGGCCCATGATTCTGGATTGGCAGCGATCGGGAGCTATTCGTCCGGGCGCAAAAAAGGCGGCCACCCTATCGGTTGCCGCCGTTTTTGGTTTATCTGTCGTTCTTGCGCTTCCAAGCCACGTTCTGATTATTCAGGCTGTCGTCCTCAGCGGAGTTATGATTTTTATCTGGACCCGTCCTAACGGCTGAGCTTGGCGCACAGATCGTCTAATTGATCGAGATTTTCATAGGTCAGCACGACCTGCCCCGTTTCCGATCCCGCTTTGTGGTTGATGGCTACTTTCATCGCCAGAATGGCCGAAAGATCCTTCTCCAACGCGCGCGTATCCGCATCCTTGCCAGCATTCAGGTTTCTAGACCTCGGTGCCGCCTGAGGGGCATCCCCCTGCTGTTGTTTTTTAACCAGCGCTTCAGTCGCACGCACGCTCAGCCCGTCCTTGACGACGATCTTTGCCAGCTCAGAGGGATCTTCAGCTGTAATCAGAGCCCGGGCATGACCGGCAGATAGTTTTCCTTCAACAACAAGCTTCTGAACGTCCATCGGCAACGACAGCAAACGCAAAAGGTTCGCAATATGGCTGCGGCTTTTACCCAGTGCTTCGGCCAGCTTTTCCTGTGTATGGCCAAAACGATCCATCAACTGCTTGTAACCCGCAGCCTCTTCGACAGCATTCAGGTCTGCGCGTTGAATATTCTCGATAATGGCGACTTCCAGAACTTCGGTGTCGTCAAAATCCCGCACGATAACCGGGATATCATGCAGCTGCGCCATCTGAGCCGCACGCCAGCGGCGTTCGCCTGCCACGATTTCATAGTCGCCGCCGCGAACCTCACGCACGATCAGCGGCTGAATGATGCCCTTTTCCTTGACCGAGGCCGCAAGTTCATCCAATCGCTCTTGCTGAAAGGTTCTGCGTGGCTGGTTCGGGTTCGCGCGCAGTTTTTCAATCGGGACTTTCATATCCGGACGGCGCGGGTCTGTGGGCATAAGCCCCCCGCTATCCTGCGTCACATCCGCCATCAAAGCGGAAAGTCCCCGGCCCAAACCTCTGGGTTTTGTTTTTTTGGCGGCCACGGTGCCCTCCTCACTGTCGCTTAGGCGGCGACTTTCTTGTTCTTGTGCATGACTTCCCGGGCCAGGTGCCGGTAAGCCATCGCCCCCAGTGATCCCGAGTCGTATTGCAAAACGGGCAACGCGTAAGACGGAGCCTCGCTGACCCGCACATTTCTGGGTATCTTGGTTTTAAATACCATCTCGCCCAGATTGTCACGCGCGTCTTTTTCGACCTGGCGGGACAAGTTGTTGCGGTTGTCATACATGGTCAACACAACACCTTCGATTCTAAGGTCCGGATTCGCGGTTTGGCGCACCTCTCGGATGGTCAGCATTAGTTGCGACAATCCTTCCAACGCAAAGAACTCACTCTGCAACGGCACCAGGACAGAATGTGCAGCGACCATAGCGTTGACAGTCAGAAGATTTAGCGAAGGCGGGCAGTCGATTAGCACAAAATCCAGGTCAAACTTGTCGATTGCGGTTTGACGCAGCGCGTCATGCAACAGATAGCTGCGTTTTTCATTGGATATCAATTCAATATCCGCCGAGCTTAGATCAACCGTCGCCGGGACGACAAGCAACCCCTCGATTTCGGTTTCCTGAACGACCGCCTCTAATGGCGCGTCATCCAGAATCAGGTCATACGTCGTCCAATCCCGATCTTCGACCCCCAATCCGGTGGATGCGTTCCCCTGAGGATCAAGATCAACAACCAGCACTTTGCATCCAGCCTCGGCCAGACCGGCCGCAAGGTTGATCGCTGTTGTGGTTTTCCCAACCCCGCCCTTCTGATTGGCTACCGCAATAATCCGGGGCCCTGAGGGACGAGACAAATCAACCACGTGATACTCCTTTGATTTTAAGGATAACGGCCTGAGGCTCAGTTAAACTTGTAATCGGGTCAACGTCGAAATTCCATTCTTCCTGCGCCTCTTCCAGCTCTTTTTTCCACCTTTCGCCTTTCGGCAACAGCGCCAGCCCCTTTTTGCTCAAATGTCTGTCGCAAAAGGACAATAGCGTAGGAAGATCAGCAAGAGCCCGCGCAGAAAGGATATCAGCGCTCAACGGTTCAACCACTTCGATTCGCTTGGAAACAACAGTGCATTTCGCGCCGCACTCACGTGCAACGTTGCGCAGGAAGGCGGACTTTCGTTGGTCACTTTCAATAAAGGTGAACTGGGCATCTGGTGCGTCTTCAATGGCCATTATGGCACAAACCATCCCGGGGAATCCGCCTCCACTACCCAAATCTACCCAGTTTTTGAATAGGTTTGCGCATCTATAAACTTGTACGGAATCCTTTATGTGCCGAAGCCAGATGTCATCCAAGCTTTTCCGTGAAACAAGATTAATCTTCGGGTTCCACCGCTTCACAAGCTCTACATAGGTTGTGAGACGCTCGAATGTTTCACGTGAAACATCCAAATCATCAATAGTGGTCCCATTCATACCTTGCGGACCTTCTGATCGCGACGAAGCTTAGCCAATAACAACGTCAGTGCCGCAGGGGTAACTCCTTCGACACGCCCCGCCTGTGCAATGTTCTCCGGCTTTGCATTTGAAAGCTTTTGCTTCATTTCAGAAGATAGCCCTTCCATCGCAAAATAGTCGAAACCCCGTGGAATCTCATATGATTCATCGCGTTTCATTGCCTCAACATCTTTTTGTTGCCGGGCAATGTAGTTTGCGTACAAAGCGTCCCGCTCTACTTGCAGACGGATCTCCTCATCAACACTCTCAATCTCGGGCATCAGAGGAACAAGATCACCAAAGTGAACATCCGGGAACGCCAGAATAGCCATCCCGTCCCTGCGGTTTCCATCTTGATTGACATTGATACCAGCTGCTCGAACTTCTTTTGGAGTAAAGGTTTTTTCTGTCAGCTGGGACTTTGCGGCGGACAACCTCTTCATCTTGCTTGAAAACATGCTGCTCCGCTCACCGCCAACACAGCCGATTTCCAGCCCAATTGGCGTAAGGCGCTGGTCTGCATTATCCGCACGTAGTGACAAACGGAATTCTGCGCGTGACGTGAACATGCGATAAGGTTCCACAACACCGCGTGTTGTCAGGTCGTCGATCATCACGCCGATATAACTGTCAGCACGTGTAAAATGCAGCGGTTCCCGGTCAAGCACCTTTAGCGCAGCATTCAACCCCGCAACCAAGCCTTGCGCAGCTGCCTCCTCATATCCTGTGGTTCCGTTTATTTGCCCTGCTAGATATAGTCCTTCGACATCTGGTAGTGCGAGAGTCGATGTCAAAACACGAGGATCCACATAGTCATACTCAATCGCATAACCGGGCTGCAGGATCTCTGCCGCCTCAAGACCTTTGATTGAACGCACATACTCAAGCTGCACGTCCTGAGGTAAAGAGGTCGAAATCCCGTTCGGATAGATCGTGTGATCATCGACACCTTCGGGCTCCAGGAAAATCTGATGTGATTCCTTATCAGCAAATCGTACGATCTTATCCTCGATGGATGGGCAATACCTGGGGCCCACCCCATCAATATGTCCGCCATACATCGCCGATCGAGACAAGTTTTTTTCAATGATTTCGTGCGTCCGTGCGTTTGTATGCGTGATTCCGCAGGAAATCTGTGGGGCAATCACCTTTGTTGACAAGAATGAAAACAAGGTTGGGTCATCATCCCCGTCTTGCT
This sequence comes from Ruegeria sp. YTSC004, assembly GCF_059609805.1. NCBI lineage: Bacteria > Pseudomonadati > Pseudomonadota > Alphaproteobacteria > Rhodobacterales > Roseobacteraceae > Ruegeria > Ruegeria sp. YTSC004. Next base: position 41,915 of record NZ_JBXWMJ010000003.1, on the reverse strand, counting down.
GTTCCAGATCACTCCAATCAATCGTCCGGCCATCCAGCCTCGGCGGTGTTCCTGTTTTCAAACGCCCCAGGGGTAGCTCGAAACTTTCGAGCCGTTCTGCCAATTTGACTGACGGGCGATCACCCATACGACCACCTGGGCGTGATACGTCCCCAATATGAATGACACCACGCAAGAACGTACCGGACGTCAGGATAACCGTTTTACTCTTGATTTCAGAACCGTCAGCAAGTTTCACACCGTAAACTTGGTTCCCTTCCATCAGAAAATCGACAACTTCTCCGGTAACGACGAACAGATTTGGCTGCTTATCCGTCTCTTTCTGCATGGCCGCGCGGTACAGCGCACGATCTGCCTGAGTTCTGGGGCCTTGAACAGCTGGTCCTTTACGTCGATTAAGCAAGCGAAATTGAATTCCGGCCTGATCGGCAACACGTCCCATGACCCCATCCAGGGCATCAATTTCACGGACCAGATGGCCTTTACCCAACCCACCAATTGCCGGGTTGCAGGACATGACGCCTATGTCTGATGCGGACAATGTTACCAGTGCTGTCTTGACGCCCATACGCGCTGCCGCATGCGCGGCTTCGGTGCCCGCGTGTCCCGCGCCAATGACCACTACATCGAAATCTGAATGTTTCACGTGAAACACTCCTTACTTACCCAGGCAAAAACTCGAGAAGATCTCATCCAAAAGATCTTCAACGCCGATTCTGCCAACCAAGGTTTCAAGTGCACGGATTGCCGTGCGCAATTCTTCTGCTGCGATATCATACAAGTCTGGACCTGATTCCAGAACCGCCATGGCAGAACTTAGGGATTCCCGCGATTTGATTAAAGCAACCCGGTGCCTTTCCCGCGTCGCAATACCACTGCTTGTAGTTCGGTTGCTAAGCACATCCGAAATCTGGGAAATGAGTTGATCAATACCCTGCCCGGTTTTTCCGGATATTCCACCCTCAGATAGATCGCGAAGATCAGATTTCGGCAAAACCTGTATATCGCCATTCATCATCTGAACACCCAGGTCCTTCGGGTCATCTGTCAGAAACACACGCAAATCAGCTGAATCCGCCCGCTTTCTAGCCAGTTCTATTCCCAGGCTTTCGACGTGATCCTCAGTTTCCCGCAATCCTGCGGTGTCCAGCAATGTGACCGGGAGTCCTGCAAGATCCATTCGAACCTCGATTACATCGCGAGTAGTTCCGGCATATTCCGAAGTAATCGCCGCCTCTCGCCCTGCCAGAGCATTTAGCAAGGTTGATTTTCCGGCATTCGGACGACCAACAATCGCGACTTCAAACCCTGTTCGAATGCGCTCTGCAATCTGTACGCCATCTGCTTCACGTTGCAGATCAGCCATGACATCCGTCACAAGGGATTTTACCTCGGGTGTAACGTCTGTTGGAACATCCTCATCCGCGAAATCAATGACGGCTTCCAGCAAGGATGCAGCACGGATCAGATCGCGTCGCCACCGTTCCGCCAATACACCCAAATCACCAGCCAGAATAGTTTGCGCTTGTTTGCGTTGCGCCTCGGTTTCCGCATCAATCAGATCAGCAAGACCTTCGACCTGTGTCAGGTCCATCTTGCCGTTTTCCAGCGCGCGTCTAGTGAACTCACCAGGCTCCGCCAGCCGCAGTCCGTCCATATCGGAAAGGCATCGCATCACTGCGTTCACCGAAGCTGTGCTGCCATGGATCTGCAGTTCGGCCACGTCTTCGCCGGTAAAACTGGCCGGGGCCTGAAAGGTCAGAACCAGCCCGTCATCCAACCGCGCGCCATCAGCGGCGCACAGCGAATGGACCTGCATGCCACGAGATGGCAGCGGGCTTCCGGTTAAGCTGGCAGCTGCGGAATGCGCGCGTGGTCCCGAGAGGCGGATGACCGCCACCCCGGCTTTGCCCTGCGCGCTGGCCAAGGCGAATATCGTATCCATTCGAAGGCCTCGCGTCGTTTAAGACCTGTGTCAGGTGTTCATCGAATCGAAGAACTCACCGTTCGTCTTGGTCTGTTTCAACTTGGACAACAGGAACTCGACCGCGTCGGTTGTGCCCATCGGGTTAAGGATACGACGCAAGACGAATGTCTTGGCCAGATCGCCCTTGTCGACCAGCAGGTCCTCTTTCCGGGTGCCGGACTTGAGGATGTCGATGGCCGGGAACACGCGCTTATCTGCGATCTTGCGATCCAGAACGATTTCCGAGTTACCGGTGCCTTTGAATTCTTCGAAGATAACTTCGTCCATCCGACTGCCGGTGTCGATCAGCGCGGTGGCGATGATGGTCAGCGAACCACCCTCTTCGATATTCCGCGCGGCACCAAAGAACCGCTTGGGCCGTTGCAGAGCGTTCGCGTCCACACCACCGGTCAGAACTTTACCCGACGATGGCACGACAGTGTTGAAGGCCCTACCAAGTCTTGTGATCGAGTCGAGAAGAATAACAACATCTCGTTTATGCTCGACCAAACGCTTGGCTTTTTCGATCACCATCTCAGACACAGCCACGTGGCGCGTTGCGGGTTCGTCGAAGGTTGAAGACACAACTTCACCCTTCACCGAACGCTGCATGTCGGTCACCTCTTCGGGGCGTTCGTCGATCAGCAGAACGATCAGATAGCACTCTGGGTGGTTCTGTTCGATCGAATGCGCGATGTTCTGCAGGATCACTGTTTTACCGGTCCGCGGCGGCGCCACAATCAGCGATCGCTGGCCTTTACCGATCGGGGCCACCAGATCGATCACACGCGCCGACTTGTCCTTGATGGTGGGATCCTCGATCTCCATCTTCAGGCGTTCATCGGGATAGAGTGGCGTCAGGTTGTCAAACGCGATCTTGTGTCTGGCTTTTTCCGGTTCTTCAAAGTTGATCTTGGTGACCTTGATCAGCGCAAAGTAACGCTCATTGTCATCAGGCGCTTTGATATCCCCTTCGACCGTATCACCGGTGCGCAAGGAATGCTGGCGGATCATGTCGGGTGAGACATAGATATCATCCGGACCTGGCAAATAGTTCGCCTCGGGCGAGCGCAGAAAGCCAAAGCCGTCTTGCAGCACTTCCAGCACGCCGTCGCCGCCAACGGTCCAGCCTTCATCCGCGCGTTCGCGCAGAATCTGGAACATCATTTCGCCTTTCCGCATGGTCGAGGCGTTTTCGATCTCCAGCTCTTCGGCCATCGCCAGAAGGTCTTTGGGGCTTTTGGCCTTCAGGTCGGCCAGATTCAGGGATTCAGTGGACATGATATATACCTTCGCCGCTGATATTGCGGCACGAAGTGGAATTTCAGTACGGAAGATACGCCGCCCGGACGGGCGTGTTGATCCCTACATAAGCGCGCGGGCCGTCGGAGTCAAACAGGCCCTCAAAACTTCACAACGACCGCCAGAACGATGATAACCATCAGAAGGGTGGGAACCTCGTTCATCATGCGAAACTGCCGCCCAGTGAGCTTATTTCGGCCTTCCAGGAAATCCCTACGTCTCGCCATCAACCAATGATGGAACCAGGTCATGCCGATTACGGCAGCACCCTTGATCCAGGGCCAGGACCAATCCCACCCGACAATGCCGGGCGTGAACACCATGATCAAACCGCAGAGCCACGCTACATACATCGCGGGTCGCATGATCACACGCAGCAGCTTCTCTTCCATCTCAAAGAAGATGGTTTCTGCGCCTTCGACCTTTTGGGCTTTCTCAACGTGATAGACGTATAGTCTGGGCAAATAGAACAAACCTGCCATCCATGAGATCACAGCCATGATGTGCAATGACTTCACCCACGGGTAAATCGTGAAAAGAAGATCGGTCATTCTGGCTCCGGACGTTGGTTGGAACCCTCCCTAATAAAAAAATAGGAAAAGAAAAAGGATGATGGTTTTGTAGGGTGCGTAAATTCCGTGGATTACTTTTTTACGCATGTGTTTTCCCCAGGTGGATAGAATTGTGCCGCGAATAGGTGATTCTGTTGATTTCAGATTTTATGATTTAAAATCAGTATATTACACAGAATTCATCCAAGCTTGTCTGGGGATAACTCGTTGGGTAAGACAGGAAATCCCAGTTTTCCCGCGCAGCAGAGTTATCCTTGTCCCAAAAGGACGGTCTTCGAACGACTCAGGGAAGTTTCAGGCGAAATTCCCGGGGTTGCGTGTCAACCGGAAAACCATACAAACCATCCTAGAACGCTCAACGAATTGCTCAGGGGTTTTCCACATGTCTGTCCCCATCATCCTTGCCTCGGGGTCATCTATCCGCGCGCAGCTTTTGCGCAATGCGTGCGTGCCATTCACGGTGGAAACCGCGCGCGTGGACGAGGATACTGCCAAACGCGCCTTGCTGGCCGAAGACGCGCGCCCTCGGGATATCGCAGACACTTTGGCCGAAATGAAGGCCCGCAAGGTTAGCGACAAGAACCCGGGCGCGATGGTTCTGGGCTGTGATCAGGTGCTGGACTTCGATGGCCAGCTTTTGTCGAAACCAGAAACACCCGAGGACGCGCTGGCGCAGTTGAAGGCAATGCGGGGCAAGCGGCATATGCTGTTGTCTGCGGCCGTGATCTATCAGAATGGTGAACCCATCTGGCGCCATGTTGGTCAGGTGCGTCTGCGCATGCGCATGAGCTCGGACACCTATCTGCGCGACTATATTGACCGCAACTGGGACAGCATTCGCCATGCGGTCGGGGCTTATAAGCTTGAGGAGGAAGGTGTGCGCCTGTTCGCCACCATTGACGGCGACTATTTTAATGTTTTGGGTATGCCCCTGTTGGAGTTGCTGAATTTTCTGGCTGTGAAAGGGATGATTGATCAATGACGGATAACCAAATTCCATTGGCCGGCGTGATTGGGCATCCGATTGGACATTCAAAATCCCCTAAACTGCATGGACATTGGCTAAAGACCTATGGGCTGCCCGGGCACTATATCCCTATGGACGTCGCACCCGAGGATTTGGAGAGTGTTCTGCGGACCCTGCCCAAAGCCGGGTATGTCGGCGCAAATGTAACCGTCCCCCATAAAGAAGCCGCCTTGCAGATTGCGGATCACGTGTCGGATCGGGCGGCAAAGATTGGTGCGGCAAATACACTTGTCTTTCTGCCTGATGGCTCGATCCACGCAGACAACACCGATGGCTACGGATTTATGGAAAACCTGCTTGCAGGGGCGCCCGACTGGAACCCACAGGATGGGCCGGCCGTGGTCTTCGGCGCGGGCGGGGCTGCGCGCGCCGTTTTGCAGGCACTGGTGGATGCCGGAGTGCCCGAGATCATGCTGACCAACCGCACGCGTGCCCGGGCCGACCAATTGAAAGAAGAATTTGGGCCGCGCATTACAGTGGTTGATTGGGTCAAGGCCGGCAATGTGATCGAGAATGCGGAGCTGGTGGTGAACACAACATCTCTGGGTATGCAGGGACAGCCCGAATTGCGTGTGCCGTTGGATGGTTTGCAGCCGGGTGCTGTGGCTACCGACCTTGTCTACGCCCCTCTGAAAACCAAGCTTCTGCAAGCGGCCGAAGAGGCCGGGTGCACAACAGTTGACGGTCTGGGCATGTTGCTGCACCAGGCGGTTCCGGGCTTTGAGCGTTGGTTTGGAAAACGGCCCGAGGTAACGGATGAGTTGCGCACCACGGTGCTGGGATGAGCTTTGCACTTGGCCTGACAGGCTCGATCGGAATGGGCAAAAGCACCACGGCACAGATGTTCGTGGATGAAGGCTGTGCGCTTTGGGATGCGGATGCGGCTGTGCATCGGCTGTATTCAAGGGGCGGCGCTGCGGTAAAACCAATGCGTGATGCGTTTCCTGAGGCAATTGATGATGGCGCGGTCAGCCGGGATGCCTTGAAACAAACTATTTCCGCGGACCCGACGGTATTGAAAGTGATCGAAGGCATCGTTCACCCTTTGGTGGCCGCCGACCGGGTGGGTTTTCGGGATAGCGCCACGGCGGACATTCTGGTTTTCGACATCCCTTTGTTGTTTGAAACAGGCGGCAATGCGGCGATGGATGCGGTTGCTTGTGTTCAGGTCCCGGCGGACGAGCAAAAGCGACGTGTGATGGAGCGCGGAACGATGACCGAAGAGCAATTCGAACAAATCCGCGCCAAGCAGATGACCAATGATGAAAAATGCGCGCGGTCGGACTTTGTGATCGTGACGGACACGCTGGACCACGCCCGCGCACAGGTGCAGGATGTTGTCAGACAGATACGGGCGGGGATGGCTAATGCGTGAGATTGTACTCGATACCGAAACCACGGGGTTTGATCCCGAAAGCGGCGACCGGATCGTAGAAATCGGTGCAGTCGAACTGTGGAACCATATGGCCACAGGTGAGACTTATCACGTTTACATCAACCCCGAGCGTTCGATGCCCGAAGAGGCATTTGGCGTGCACGGTATCGGCCCCGACCTGCTGGACACTCCGCGCCCCCCGGAAAAGGGCGAGGTTACGCTGAAAGACAAGCCGGTTTTTGCCAAGGTTGGTCAGGGGTTCCTTGATTTCATTCAGGATTCCAAACTGGTGATCCACAACGCGTCCTTCGATATGAAATTCCTGAATGCGGAACTCAGGTGGATGGGGTTGCCGCAGCTGCCGATGGATCAGGCGCTGGACACGCTGGCGATTGCGCGCAAACGGTTTCCGGGTTCGCCTGCATCATTGGATGCGTTGTGTCGGCGGTTCAACATCGACAACACGAACCGTGTTTTGCACGGCGCGCTGCTCGACTCGGAAATTCTTGCTGAAGTGTATCTGGAACTGATTGGCGGGCGACAGCCGGACTTTGGCCTGTCCACCAGCGCGGCTTCTGCCGGTGGCGGAGGGGACGATTGGCGGCCCGCTGCGCGCCCGACGCCGCTGGCGTCGAAAATCACCGCGGAAGAACGCGCGGCTCATGAGACATTTGTGGAAGAACTGGGCGAAAAAGCCCTGTGGACCCGCGCCTGAGCGCCTGCCCGGCGCGGGTCGTACCGATTAGGCTTCGGTTTTTTCGGTTTCGGCCTGACGGCGCATCAGCTCGTTGCGGTACAGCGCAACAAAGTCGATATTGTCCAGGTTGACCGGCGGGAAACCACCGTCACGGGTGATGTCGCTGACAATGCGGCGCAGGAACGGGAACAGCATGCGCGGGCACTCGATCATCAGGAATGGGTGCAGTTGATCTTCGGCCACGCCTTCGATGTGGAACAGACCGCAATAATCCAGCTCGCACAGGAACAGAACGTCTTCCATGCCCTTGGCTTTGGAAGTCAGGTTCAGCTTGACCGCAACTTCGTACTGATGCTCGGTCGGGCGCTTTTTGGCGTCCAGGTTCACCTGAACAGCAATCTCGGGCTGAACGTCACCAGACACGCCTTTTTGTGCCATCACGTTTTCAAAAGACATATCGCGAATGAACTGTCCCAGAACGCGCATCTGGATCTGAGGGGCGGTCTGTGCCGCGGTGTTTTCTGCAGGGCTTTCGTCAGCCATGGATCTACTCCGAAAATGAAATTTGCCACTGCTTAGCAAGTTGGGCGCGGCACCTCAATGCTGGGGTGGACCTTCGACCCATTTGGATGGCTTTGAGGGGTTCTGACGCGGGCGAACCTCAGTAAAATCTCCGTCGATCACGTCATCCTGATCAAACTGGGTGGGACCAGTGCGGAACTGCGCGCCGGTGCCCATCTGGAAATGCGTGATGGTCGCCTTGGATTTCAGGTATTTGAATACGGCCACTCGAATACTCGGAACAAGCAGTGCAAAGCCAACGGCATCGGTGAAAAATCCCGGCGTCAGCAGCAAAACACCAGACAGCAAGATCATCGCGCCATGGGCCAAAGGCTCGGTCGGGTCATCCAGTTCGGAAAAGGATCGCTGCAAATTGACCAGTGCCATGCGACCTTGTGTCCTGACCATAAAGGTGCCGATAACGGCCGTCAGAACGACGATCGCCAGCGTAGGCCACAGGCCAATCAGGCCGCCGACCTGTATGAACAGGGCGATCTCGATGATCGGCACCAATAAAAATGCCAAGAACAAGTACATTTGCTTTATCCTTTCCCTTAGGCCGGGCTGTGGACTTGCCACGATCTGTCACCTACATAGTGGCATGAGGCCGCGTATACAAAGCCGCGGTCTGAAAAGAGGATGAAATGAACGAACCGATGATCCAGTTGCTGGTCCTGGCCGGAATTGCCGTTTTCCTGATCCTGCGCCTAAAAAGCGTGCTGGGTACACGTGAGGGTTTTGAGAAACCCCCTGTTCAACAGCAACCCGAGGCGGACAAGTCGCGTCGCGGCTTCGAGGTGATCGAAGGCGGCCCGGATCATGACATTACAGACCATGTCGCCGAAGACAGCGAACAGGCGCAAACACTGGCCGCGATGAAGCGGGTTGAGCCCAGCTTCTCGGTCACTGAATTTGTGCAGGGCGCACGCGGTGCCTATGAGATGATCGTCATGGGGTTCGAAAAGGGGAATCTGGATGAAATTCAGCCCTTCCTGTCCGAAGAGGTGTTCGACACTTTTGTTTCAGTTGTGGCAGCCCGTGAAGATCAGGGCCTGACCATCGAGGCCGAGTTTATCGGCGTCCGCGAAACCGCGCTGGCGGATGTGACCTTCGACAAAGACACAAACCAAGCCGAGATTACGATGCGGTTTGTGGGCGAGCTGACCTCGGTCGTACGCGACCGCGGTGGCGACATCATCGAAGGCAACCCGAACACCGTAAAACGCCAAAAGGACAGCTGGACCTTTGCCCGTGTGATGGGTGCTGATGATCCAAACTGGCTGCTTGTTGCCACGGACGCATGATTGGCGCGCTCCGGTCGCTATTACTGGTGGCAGTCATGACCACTGCCACCAGCGCTGAACCGACGCGATCAATTCTTTCCTTTGACGATCTGGATGGATGGGCTGCCGATGATCATGGGGCGGCCCTTTCGGTATTTCTGAACACCTGCGGCGATCTGGATAATCCGGACTGGCAAGCGCTATGCAACGTGGCCCGAACATACAAGGCAGACGCGGCGCGGTCGTTCTTTGAGTTATTCTTTCGCCCGGTTCTGGTCGAGGACGGCGACGACGCCCTTTTCACCGGTTATTTCGAACCGGAACTGGATGGGTCTAAAACCCGGACCAACCGGTTCAAGTATCCAATCTACAAAATGCCACCCGAAGCGCGTGCCGAAGGACCATGGCTCAGCCGTCGCGAAATCCTGACGGGCGACGCGATGCAGGGTCGCGGCCTTGAGATCGCTTGGGTGGATGACCCGGTCGAGTTGTTCTTTCTGCAAATTCAGGGTTCGGGACGTGTGCGCCTGCCAGATGGCAGTGCCCTGCGCGTGGGCTATGGCGGGGCAAACGGTCACCCTTATCGTTCCATTGGGGCTGAGCTGATCCGCCAGGGTGCGCTGGGCGCGCATGAAGTCAGTGCCCAGATGATCCGCTCATGGGTCCGCAAGAACCCTGAAGCCGGGGTTGAACTGCTGTTTCACAACCCTTCTTACGTTTTCTTCCGCGAAGTTTCGCGCGTTGCGCCCGAGCTTGGGCCGTTGGGTGCCATGAACAGATCAGTTACCACGATGCGCAGCATTGCGGCTGATCCGGCTTATACGCCGCTGGGCGCCCCTGTCTGGGTGGAAAAAGATGGCAAGACTCCGTTGCGGCGTTTGATGATTGCTCAAGACACGGGTGCTGCCATCAAAGGTGCGCAGCGTGCGGATATCTTCTTTGGCACAGGTGATGACGCCGGAAAGGCCGCCGGGCGCCTCAGGGATCCGGGACGGATGGTGCTGTTGCTGCCGATCCAACGGGCCTATGCCTTACTACCGGATGAATTCTGATGTCCCGGCGCAAACTGACGGCAGACGAGGTCGAGCTGTGGCGCAAGGTCGCCAAACAGGCTGAGCGGCTGCATCCCGAAATTCCACAATCGGTCCACCCGGTCACACTGCCCAAACCCAAGCCGAACAAACCCCCAAAACCCCGGTTTGAGGCATTCGAGGTCGGACAAAACGCGCCCGGTAAACCCGTGCGAAATGCGCTGAAGCCCTCGATCAGTGAAAGTTTGCGTACCAGCCCGGTGCAAATGGACACCAAGGCATTTGGCCGTTTGAAACGCGGCAAGATCAAGCCTGAAGGGAAACTGGACCTGCATGGCATGCGCATGGACACTGCGTATCCGGCGCTCACCCGGTTTATTCTGACGGCCCAGGCGTCAGGTAAGCGCCTTGTTCTGGTTGTCACCGGAAAAGGAAAGGACAGGGATGAACCCGGTCCTATCCCCACGCCGCGCGGTGTATTGCGCAACCAAGTGCCGCAATGGTTGGCCTTGCCGCCGCTTGCGCAGGCCGTTTTGCAAGTGACCCCAGCCCATATCAGCCACGGCGGCGAAGGGGCCTACTACGTCTATTTGCGCCGGACGCGTTAAAGCGAGCGCACAGCGCGCGTAATTCCGATATTAGCCGACAGGCATACAAGAATGAAAACACCTCCGATCCACAGGAACTGTGTGCTCAGCGGTATACCGGCGTCGATCAATATCCCGGTCAGGCCGGGGCCGATCGCTGATCCCAAAACCATAACTGCTGTGGCCATCGCCTTGATCGCCCCAATGTGCCTGGTGCCGTAGAATTCTGCCCAGAAGGCGCTTGGTAGTGTGTTGTTTGCTCCAACCGTCAGTCCCAGAAAGATCATTGCAATCAAGGCCCCGCCGATCGAGTTTGTCATTCCTGCGATCACAAAACCTATTGCGATCGGGATTTGGTAAAAAGGCATCAGCCTCGCGGTGCCCCATTTGTCCAGCGCCCAGCCGGCCGCAAACATCCCAATCAAGGATACGCCGGTGAAAACCGGAAACAGGGCGACCAGTTCGATATGCTGCCATCCCTTGACTTGGGCAAGATGCACCTGATGGAAGAAGAACGCAGTAATAAAGGCCGATGGGGCCAGAATAGTCGGGGCCATGAACCAGAACAGAGGGTGAAACAGCGCGTCTTTCCGGGTCCAATGGCGGCCCTGCATCCCTGTCGCTGAATAGGCATCCGCCAGACTCTGCGGCGTGCGCTCCTGACGCAAAAGTCGCGTCAGAACGGGTATCCCCATCAGGACAACCACTGCGGACAACACCCAAAGCCATCGCCAGTCCAGAAACGCCATCGCGGCCACGAAAGCTAGCGGCAGCAGCGCCTCTCCAATCGCGTAGCCGACCGATGCAATCGACAGGGCTTTGCCACGTGTAACGATGAACCATCGCGCCATGGCGACCTGTGCAAGATGGATGCTCATCCCCTGCCCGAACAGGCGCAATAAAAAGACCACCAGCGGTAACAGGACAAGCCAGCTGTTCACGGCCATGGCCACTGCTGCCACGGCCAGGCCGACCAGAACGGAGGGCCCCAATACACGGACGCGGAAAACATCTGTCAGCCCGCCGGCCCAGATCATAACGATGGCCGAAACGGTGGTGCCCAAAGAGTAAAGACCGCCCCACGCGCCGTGCCCAAGACCAAATTCGGCGCGGATGTTTCCAGCGAAGATCGAGATGAAGAAGGTCTGCCCAAAGCTGGACAGAAAGGTCAAAAGGACCCCCGCACCCAACCAGGTCGCGTTGTCCCGAAAATATTCACGCAAACTAAACTGCGTCACGGGGTAGTGACCTGAGCCTGCCCTGTTTCTGTCAGAACGATTTCCGTGGCGCCGTCTGGATTACGCTCGCTGGGCGGCACCAGTATATCGATGCCGGGCCTGTCTTCGCGTCCGAACGTGTTATTGACGCGCCGCAACGAACTAAGGATCGACAACAGAGCCGGGGAAGTCGCCGCCACAAAATGCGAGGATTCCGCATCGCTGCTAAACGCGGTTGTATCGATCACGTTAATCGGGAACTCCTCGAGGGACTCGAGTGAGGTGATGTTTCCCAGCCGCACACCCTCATCCGTGCCGCGCAGGCGGGCGGAAATGTTCAGGATTTTGTCCTTTTGCGAGACCATCACGATAAATGGGTCGGGAGGATTGTCGATCCGCCTCATCTGGGAGCGAAACAGATCCAGATCCAGATCGGGCGAGATCAGCACGACCCCTTCGAGGTTCCTTTTCGCCCAACCCGGTTCCTGCAGTTCCGTTTGGCGCATCATCTCCATCGTCAATGCGCCCCCCATGGAATGCGCGACTAGAATGACGCGTTTGACACCCATGGATTTCAGTTCACGGATTGTCTGCTCCAACCCGTCGCGGGCAAACAACATGCTGTCGAGATCATAGGCATATCCATACCCGGTCGCGCGGCTGGGCCAGGAATAGACCAGAGTAGATCCCGGAAGGCCAATGTCATGGGTCAGCTGAGCCGCGCGGAAAATCGTCTCGGTTTGGGTCGAGTTGTAGCCGTGTACAAAAATCGTAACATCGTCTTCGCCGCGCAAATGTTCGCGTAAGCCCTTTGGCCCGCCCAGTTCGGTAACATTTGTAAGAACAAATTCTTTTTTCGGGTTCGGATTCGCATAAGAGAATTTCAATGTTCCCGGCGTGTGTGATGGCGGGATCGACACTGTTGTTTCCAAAAACTTCAGCGCTTCCCCACGCTTGAATCCATAAGTTCCGTCTGCTTGACGAGCTCGCGTCGTGGCTGCGAATATCTTTTCAGGCGTTCCGACAGTTGCGGCCGATGGAACAATCTCGGTTACCGTCCGATCAACACAGGCGCTTAGCGTCAGGGATGTAATCAGAATTATTAAATAGCGCAGCACTGGTCAGCCCTCTGGGTGAGTTGCGACTACGCTATCTCATTCTGGCCCGGCGTCCAGCGGCACTACACTGCCGAAGCGGCAAAAACCGGCTGGCGATGTTACAAAACGTAACGGCTGAGGTCAGTAGATTTGGTCAATTCGCCCAGATTGTCGTCCACGAATTGCGCATCAACCGTGATCGAGATTCCGGCCTGATCGGGCGCGGTAAAGGACAGCTCTTCGAACACGCGCTCCATCACCGTGTACAAACGGCGCGCACCGATGTTTTCGACGCTTTGGTTCACATCGGCCGCGATACGCGCAAGGGCCGCGATTCCGTCATCGGTAAAGCTGACCGTGACCTCTTCGGTGCCCATCAGGGCGGTGTATTGACGGGTCAGCGCGTTGTCGGTTTCGGTCAGGATGCGCACAAAGTCTTCTTCGGTTAGCGCGCGCAATTCCACGCGGATCGGCAGGCGGCCCTGCAGTTCCGGCAACAGGTCCGACGGTTTGGCGATGTGGAACGCGCCCGACGCGATGAACAGGATATGGTCGGTTTTGACCGGACCGTGCTTGGTGGATACCGTCGTGCCTTCGATCAGAGGCAAGAGGTCACGCTGTACCCCTTCGCGGCTAACATCGCCACCCCGCGCGTCAGTGCGGGCGCAGACCTTGTCGATCTCATCCAGGAACACGATGCCGTTCTGTTCAACGGATTCCAGCGCGATGCGGTTAACGATCTCATCATCCAGCAGCTTGTCGGCCTCTTCTCCGATCAGTGCTTCATAGCTATCGGCGACGGTCATCTTGCGTTTCACGGTACGCCCGCCAAAGGCCTTGCCGAATATGTCGCCAAGATTCATCATACCCATCTGGCTGCCGGGCTGACCGGGAATATCGAACATTGGCATCGGGTTCGACGAGTCTGACAGCTCCAACTCGATCTCCGTATCATCCAACTCGCCCGCTTTCAGCTTTTTGCGGAACATCTCGCGTGTGCCTTCGCGTGCATCGGTGCCTGCAATGGCTTCGATCACGCGGTCTTCGGCGGCCTGATGCGCCTTGGCTTTGACATCCTCGCGCATGTATTCGCGGGTTTGCAGGATGGCGGCGTCGGCCAGATCGCGCACGATCTGTTCCACGTCACGACCGACATAGCCCACTTCGGTGAATTTGGTGGCTTCAACCTTGATGAAGGGCGCGCGGGCCAGTTTGGCCAGACGACGGCTAATCTCGGTCTTGCCGACGCCGGTGGGGCCGATCATCAGGATGTTCTTCGGATAGACCTCGTCCCGAATGTCGTCAGCCAACTGCTTGCGCCGCCAGCGGTTGCGCAGCGCAACGGCTACGGCCCGTTTGGCATCCTTCTGCCCGATGATGAAACGGTCCAGTTCCGAGACGATTTCGCGCGGGGTCAGGTCGGTCATGTGAGTTCTATCCAATTGTTTCGCACCGGAACCTAATCATAAGCCACAAAAACACAAGCTGATCACGAAAAACTCACGCCAACACACGGTCTGCACACGGAAAATCGTGGTGATGTGAATCGCCAGACAGAAAATAGCTGCGCATAGTCTGCGTCGACGGGCAAGTTCGCCTGCACTTTGAAATGGAGACCCACATCATGATGACTCGTCGTTCGCTCTTTTTGAATGCCGCTGCAACGGGCGCCGCTCTGACACTGGCCAGCGCCAATGTCGCTGCCGCCGGCGGTGCCAAGAAAAAGGGCACATTCGAGGGCCGCTCGAAACATATCACCACCGGTTCGGTCAAAGTGGTCAAGGACGGTGAGCGCTATATCGTTGAGCTGGGTGATGACTTTTCGCTGGATAACGGTCCGGACCCGCGCGTGGCCTTCGGCAAGGACGGCACCTATGACCCCAACTCGAAACTGGGGGCGTTGCTGAACCTGAAAGGCAAGCAGTCTTATGCGGTACCGCCGACCATGGATATCTCGGGCTATAACGAAGTTTACATCTGGTGTGACGTTGCCGGCGTTCCGCTGGGCGTTGCAGCGCTTTCGTAACCCAACGACGAATTGCGCCCGGAGGCCGGTAAATTACCGGCCTCTGACAAGGCGTTAGGTGCCATAGCACCTGTCTGTTACACTCACCTCAAGGAACCAGTTCCAAGGTGTGTATCATGACGAAGATTGCCAAGATTACGTTATTGTTCGTGGTATTTGTGGATCTGATCGGACAAGGGCTGGTCTTTCCCATCATCAACTCTTTGATCATGGAAACAAAATCCGGGTTCCTGCCGGAAAGCACATCTATGGGCCAGCGCCATTTCTACTATGGGTTGGTGATCGGGTGTTTCTTTCTGTCCTGGTTTTTGGGTGTGGTCTATGTCTCGAAAGTGTCGGACTCCATCGGGCGTAAGAATGCTTTGTTGGTGTGTTTAGGTGGGGCGCTGGCCGGTTATGCCATCACCATCACGGCACTTTACCTTAACAGTTTGCTTCTGCTGATCGTTGGTCGGTCGATCACCGGCTTTACGGCGGGTAATCAGCCCATTGCACAAGCGGCGATGATTGACGGCAGCACCGATGCCGCCGACCGCGACCGAAACATGGGGTATATCATCACCGGCGTCAGCTTTGGTCTGGTCGGCGGCCCGATTATCGGGGCTGTTCTGTCCGACGCGGCGATACTGGGCAGCTATGCCACGCTCAAGATGCCGTTCTATGGCGCGTTTGTTCTGGTGATGATCGCCATCTTCCTGGTGAGCTTTTTCTTCAAGGACACCCGCACCGAGCGCGCGGCATTTGTCTTTCGCCCACGCGATATCACCGACAGTCTGATCGCGGTACGTGAACACCCGTTGGTTCTGAAAATCCTGCCCGTCTATGCGCTGTTCATGATTGCCAATGTCACGTTCTACGTCTTCGTCGATAATTTCCTGACCAGTGCATGGGGCTACGGCGTGATCGGTGGCAGCATGGCAATGGTGGTCATCGGTTTTGCCTTGGCGTTTTCCAGCACATTCCTCGTGAAACCAGCGCAAGAAAGATTCAGCAAACACTCCATCATCCACACCTCATTGGTGGTGATGGTGATCTGCGGCTTTGGCTTCGCCTTCAGCCCCAGCGGTGTTCTGAGCTACGTCCCGGTCTTCTTCTTCTATTTCTTCTTTGGCGTCGCCTACCCGACCCTGCTAGGTCTGTTTTCGTCCAGCGTTGGCGAAGCGGATCAGGGTTGGGTCATGGGCGTTACGACGGCGGTCTTCTGTCTTGCCGGCGGTGTCATGTCCCTGGTCGGCGGCGGATTGATGAGCATCGACATTCGCCTGCCTTATTACATCGTCATCGCAACCGCCCTACTTGGGCTGGTCGGCATGTACCGGCGCTGGAAGGGGAAAGAAATCTCGGCGCTGTTGGCCTAGATCGTCTCAACCGTCAGATTGCCATTGGTATAGACGCAGATGTCTGCGGCGATCGCCATGGCTTCGCGCGCGACCTCTTCGGCGGGCTTATCGCTGCCCATCATTGCCCGCGCAGCGGCCAGGGCAAAGTTCCCGCCTGACCCAATAGCGGCCACGTTGTGTTCCGGTTCAAGCACATCCCCCGCCCCGGTGATAACCAACAGGTCTTTGCCGTCGGTGACGATCAACATCGCCTCAAGCTTTTGCAGATACTTGTCAGTGCGCCAGTCCTTGGCCAGCTCGACCGAGGCACGGGCCAGTTGACCGGGTGTTGCTTCCAGTTTTGCCTCAAGCCGTTCCAGCAGGGTAAACGCATCTGCGGTTGATCCCGCAAACCCGGCGACAACTTCAAATCCGCCCGGCGATAGACGACGCACTTTGCGCGCAGTGCCTTTGATCACTGTCTGGCCCAGGCTGACCTGTCCGTCCCCGGCAATAACGACTTGCCCGCCTTTTTTGACACCAATGATCGTGGTCCCGTGCCATCCGGGAAAATCGCTGTCCGCCATGAAAGCCTCCGTGTTCTCAGTCGCTATATATGGGCCGGGCGCGGGATCGGCGCAACCCGTTGCACAACTGCCCAAAAGATATGCACAAAACGCAAACCGGGGTTACCAGACCAGCAATTGTGAGTCCCCGCCCGTGGGACTACATGAGGCTCACAACCGACAACGGGTCGGCTGTTTCAGATATAAGGACTGGGAACATGGCAACAACTGCAAACATCCATGCCCCACTCGGAGCAGCTACCATCCTGCACGTAGTGGATGCATTCATCAATGTCTTCGACTCCGCTGTTGAGCGGTACGAAAACCGCAAGACGCGCAAGATTCTGTCGGGTCTGACCAACGCACAGCTGGAAGACATCGGCCTGGCGCGCGCGGACATCGCAAAAATCTGATCCCGCAATCAGAACCAGAATTTGAAGCAGCCGCCCGGGTATCCGAGCGGCTTTTTCTTTGTCAGCTTTGCACGTATTTACCAGCCTGATCCGGCAAAAACGCCTCGATCGCGGCTGTGGCGATGACATGGTGCGTGCCCGCGGCGTCATCCACAACATCCAACCCACCCTTGACGGCCCGCACTTCGGCGCGGCCCCTTGGCAGATCGGCGGCGACCCTGTCGCAGTCGACCTGATCAGGGTTTTGTACAGCAATCGTTACCTGCACCCGCATTTCCTTGTGTTCGATGCCAAGTTTGGAAAACAAAGTGATCGATGAATGATGCAGTGCGTCCTGGACGGCGCGGCAGGCGGCTTTGGTGTAGTCCTGACCATAAAGATCGTTGTCGGTACCCATTTCCAGAATGATGCGTTTTTCGGTCATTGGGCGGGCTCCATGTCGAATGAGACGATGACCGCCGCGTTGGCGATCACGGTGCGGCCATCAGTATGGGGCTTATCGATATCCAGACCACCCTGCGTTACCGTGATGTTGGGCTGGCCATAGGGAAAGATCGCCTTCAGCGCCTCGGTGTCGACCTTGTCGGGCTGTTGCACACCCACTTCGGCGTCAATGATCATCGCCTCTTTCGGAAAGTCGAACAGCTCGGCCATGTTCACCGAGTTATGCCACAGCGCATCCTTGATCGCCCGCAGCGCAGCCTCGGTATAATCCTCGCGCCGCAGGGATGTGCCCATCCCGAATTCCACCAGTACCCGTGTTTTTGCCATTTGCTTTCCCTGTTTGATGGCCCAATTGAGCCAGTCACAAAAAAGGGCGCCCAAATTCGGACGCCCTTGATCAAAACCGATCACATCGGATCAGATTGATTCGTCGATCCAGTTTTGCAGTGCGGCCTTGGGTGCTGCACCGGCGCGGTTCGACACAACCTGACCGTCCTTGAAGATGAACAGCGCCGGAATGCCGCGCACGCCCATGGCAGCTGCCGAATTCGGGTTGCTGTCCACGTCCACCTTGGCAATTTTCACCTTGCCGCCGTATTCGTTGGCCAGCTCTTCCAGAGCGGGGCCGATCTGTTTACAGGGGCCGCACCATTCGGCCCAGAAATCCACCACAACGGGGACATCGGAGTTTTTGACTTCGGCGTCAAAGGTATCGTCGGTAACGGCAACGGTCGACATATTCTGTCTCCTGAATGGGGTAAACTCGGGAACTGAACGTAGGGGCCCGTTAATCCAAGGTCAAGATATCTGGGTGCGCGACAATGCATGCGTCACAAGATCGTGTGGCAGCCACATAAGATCTGCTGTTCTGGTCCATAGGATCGCAGTTCGGATTTCGTGGTTCGGATAGACCTGTGACAAGGCGTTGGCATACGCCCCCATTTGCCGCAAAAGCCCCTCAGGACATGTCTCAGCACTGTTGGGAACCGTTGCATTTGTTTTGAAATCAATGACCTGAACCTCGGTATCGGTGACGATCAGTCGGTCGATCACCCCATGCATGCGACGTCCGTTCAGGTCGGCTGTCACGGGCACCTCAGCCAAGGCGTCGGCGGCAAAGACAGGCCGAAGATGCGCCGCAGTCAAAACGTCGCATGCCTCGTCCAGCAACTCTTGCCGTTCCGCGTCCTGCATATCGGGCAGAACCCGTGCGCAAAGCTGCGGCCAGTCTTCCCGCGCAATCGAAGGCAAGTGTTCCAGCAGTAGGTGCAACCGCGTGCCGCGTAACTTTGCCACCTCTTCGTCCTGACCTGCATCGCCGGGCAAAGCCTTGGCGCCGCCCAAATCGGAAGGGCTGAGCGTTTCCGCTTCAGGCTCTGGTTGTGTGGCGGGAGACAGGAACGGGGCTGGCAGGTCCGTCACGGCAGTTGAGGTCTCTGCGGATTCAATAATCGACGATGCGTTCCAATCACCATGTGACAATCGCAGCGTTTCTGAACTGGGCAGCGCCACCGCCCCTGCCCGTTCCATCGCGGTTTGAACCATCTGATACCAGCTGGTCCCATCCTTACCGACATCGCCGGCAGCCGCCACGATTAACCACTTTTCAGCTCGTGTTAGAGCCACATAAAGCAAGCGAAGCCGCTCATTTTCTTCCCGCGCTCGGGCTTCGTCGCGCGCGCACGCAATCAATGCCGGAGAAGCATCTGCCGGAACTTTCCAAAGCGGTGTGCCTTCGGCCACCATGATCTCGGCATCGCGCGGAGCTTGCCGTTTGCCCGTATCCGGCAGGATCACAATCGGAGCCTCCAACCCCTTGGAACCATGCACCGTCATCACCCTGATCATGTTTCCGACGCCGCTCATCTGCCGTTTGATTTCCAGATCATCGGTCTGCATCCACACCAGAAACCCAGTCAGGCTTGGGATATCCGTGCGCTCGTACGCCAATGCCTGCGACAACAGCGCGTTGATCCCGTCTTCCGCCTCGGCTCCCAGCCTGCCCAGCAGTTTACGACGGCCATCATGGCGGGTCAGGATGCGTTCTATCAGGTCGTAGGGGCGCAGAAAGTCGATCTGCCCGCGCAAGTCGTGCAGAACGGCCAGTGTTTCAGGGTACTCTTCGGCGCGTTGACGCAGAGCCGCCCAAAGGAACTGTTCTTTGCGCCGATGTGCCAAGTCGAACAATTGTTGTTCGCCCCACCCGAACAGCGGCGATTTCAGAACTGTGGCAAGCGACAGGCTATCCTCGGGCGTGGCCAGAAAGCTCAGCAGCGCAGCTAGGTCTTTGACCGCCAATTCCGCACCGACCTTAAGCCGGTCTGCCCCGGCTATCGGCAGATAAGCGGCTTTGCAGGCGCGGATGATCTCGGCAAACAGGTCCGAGCGGCGCTGAACGAGGATCAGGAAATCCCCCGGTTGAACCTTCCGCCGTACAAATGTGCCGGGCGTTTCGCCATCCTCAGGGATCGTCTCACCCTGTTCGATCATTGCCTTGATCGACTGCGCCACCTTCTCGGCCAGAATGACGGTGTGATGCCGCGCGCTGGGCCGATCTACCGGATCGGTCCAGTCGGTATCGTCATCGTCTTCGATCTTTTCGACCACGGGCCACAGATCAACTCGGCCCGGCAGATCCGCCTTGAACGCGCGGTGCTGGCTTTCCTTGTGAAACCCGGCCTCAGCGCGGTTTTCAAACAGGATGTCGACCAAGGACAAGATCGCGCTGGAGGATCGGAATGAGTATTCTAACGTGGAATCCCACAATTTAGAGCCTGATTCAGAGAGCTTCCGCCCAAACTCAGCCTGCATCAGATCGAATGCCTGCGGATCGGCGCCTTGGAAGGAATAGATCGACTGCTTTTTGTCACCGACCACGAAAATCGTGCGTTCAACCCCGGACCGGGCCCCTTCCCCGCTGGTAAATTCCTGCGCTAGTTTTTCGACCACATCCCACTGATCGGGACTGGTATCCTGCGCTTCGTCCACCAGAATGTGGTCGATGCCGCCATCCAGTCGGTACAACACCCATTCGGCAACTGCGGGATCATTCAGCACCCGCCGCGCGCGTAGGATCAAGTCGTCAAAGTCCAACCACCCGCGCAGTTGCTTGCGCCGCTCATATTCCGGCAAAAACGCCGCAGCGAAGCGGTGCAGCACCATTGTCTTGCGCGCGGCAACCAGGGCCAGCCGTTGCTCACGCGCTGCCTCGACCCGCAGCATCAACGCTTCGAGTTGGGGCATCTGGTCCACCAGCACGTCTTCTCGCAGAGTTTTGGTGGGGAAACTGTTGATTTTGGCCGTAAAGGGTTCTTTGGCGGATTTTCCGGTCAGAAATACACTTTCCAGTATTGGCAAGCTGCTGACCCGAGCCTCGGAAAATGCTGCCAGCTTGTCGGCCGCCTTGGCGTTGTTGCCGCCGCTTTCGGAAAGCGCCGGCAGGATCGACCGGATCAATTCCACTTCGCCACCCAGAAACACACGTGCTATCAAAGCGTCTTCATTGAATCCGTCGGACAGTTCAAACCGCTGCAGCACATCGGCCCATTCCAGCGGCTGCGCAAACAGGTTGCGTTTCTGGGTGATGGCCGCGGTGAGTTTGTCGAACCCTGTATCGGTGACAAACCGGGCGACGTCTTCGATCAGATTCGCCTGCGGACCTGCGGCAAAATCCTCGACAACCTCTTCACGCAATAGGGCCGCCGCACGGTCCTCCATCTCGGAAAATTGCGGGCTGACCCCGGCCTCAAGAGGGAAGCGCCGCAGCAACGAGGCGCAAAACGAGTGGATCGTCTGGATCTTCAAGCCACCAGGCGTTTCAATAGCGCGCGCAAACAAGGTTCTGGCCTGTGCCAGCCGTTCCGAGTCGATCTCGCCGGGTACGCCCAGATCGGTCAGTTGGGACATCAGACCGGCATCATCCTTCATTGCCCATTGTCCGAGGCGATCAAACAACCGGTTTTGCATCTCACTGGCGGCGGCCTTGGTGTAGGTCAGGCAAAGGATATGCTGTGGCTGGACGCCGCCCAACAGCAATCGGGCCACCCGATCAGTCAGCACCCGCGTTTTTCCTGAGCCTGCATTGGCCGCCAACCAGGTCGAGGCGTCGGGCCGCGCGGCCTGTACCTGCCGCTCGGTTGCGTCGTTGCGAGCGCTCATGTCAGGTCCTCGGGCGTAGTGTCATCAGTGCGGTCCCATTCCCCGAACCGGGCCAGTTGATCGTAGTCACCCACATCCGAATCCTTGTGCAACATCCGACGGGAAGAAAACCCCTGATCAGGCTCTAAATAGGCAGAAACCAACTCTTTGAGCTCGGCCAGTACCTTGTCTGGCGGCTCTTTCGCCAGCGGTGCGGGTACTTCTTTGTAGGTGCCGCCCATGCCGATGAAAATCGCCTCGGCCACGGGAGAAGGGTCGAAACCGTCGATACCGCCCTCTTCGGCCATCGCGGCTTCGATCAGTAACTGTTTGTCGAACTTGGATTGCTGGCTTTCCGTCGGGGGCGTTCCTGTCTTGTAATCGACAATCCGCAACGCGCCGCGTTTGTTGCGATCTATCCTGTCAGCACGGCCCGCGATGGTGAAATCCAGGGGCGACAGTACAAGTTTCACCGCCGCTTCGAAGGCGACCGGCCCCCCGTCCCCTCGCCGCGCGATTTCGGCGGCCAGAAAATCATCCGCGATGCGTTCCAACCGCGCCAGCCACAGCTTACGCGCCGTGGGCCACGCAACATGTTGATCTAATAACGTTTCCGCGCGTTTCAAAAAGTTTTCGCGGGTCAACAAGGCGGTGTCCAGAACACTGTCTTTGACGAAATGTTCCAGAATTTCGTGGATCACGATCCCGCGCAACAAGGCATCCGGCGCCTGCACCAAAGGGTCCAGCGGCTTCAGGCGCAGCACATGTTTGGCGTAAATCGCATAAGGATCGCGGATCAGCCGTTTGATTTCCGTCACGCTCAGCCGATTTGGGCGCGATGCCACTGGTGGCCGCGGAGACGGGCGCGTTGCCGGTTCGATATGCGGCGCGATTTCAAGCTGTTCCGCCCATTGCAACCATTGCCGGCCTTTGTTGCGCATTTCTGACAGTGCCTCAGGCCCGCCCTGCCCCGGCAAGCCATGCAGCAGGTTCGTAAGGCGGTTTAGCCAGCGTGACGGAACGGTTTCTGCGTCATCGGACCGCTTGGCACGGGTCAGCCAGACCTCGGGCGCGCCGATGGCTTGTTGAAAGTCATGTGCCGACAGGCCGATCCGCCGTTCGGGCAGCAAAAGTCCGGCCTTGTCGCGCATCTGGCGGTTCAGCCAGGGGTCTGGCGCAGCGGCCTCGGGCCAACTGCCTTCATTTAAGCCGCCCAAGATAAGCAAATCTGCGCCTTGCACGCGCGCCTCGAGCGTGCCCCAGATCATGATGTGTGGATGCGGGGCGTCGCGATCCCGGACTTCCTCGCCCGCGAGCAAAGCACCCAACAGGTCGGCGAAATCATGGGCGGTCATCGGGCCGCCGTGTTGCACCTCTTTTTCCAGTGCGCTCAGGACGCCTTGCGCCTTTTGGCCTGCGTTCTTGTCCCAGAGCGTGCCTGTTTCCCCTGACGCGCCCGCCGAAATCGCCTCGGCCAAGATGCGCAGCTTGGCAACCCAATCCGTCAATGGGAGTTGGCCCGCGATCTGTTGATCGCAGAAATGGGAGTTTAGCCAACGTACCCAATCCTCGGGAACTTCTTTGCGGATTGCAAAAGCGGTCAGGCTGGCGCTGTCCGGGAAAGGCGGGCCATGTCGGCGCAAATCTAGTTCAAGGTCCCGCGTGTGCAGCAAATGCGCGCCGCGCTCGTCACCATCATGACACAGCGGGTGTTTCAGAAGGGTCAACAATGCCTCGCCATCCAGACGCCGTGCGAAAAGCCCCGCCACGTGACGCAGAAACCGGCCGGGCGGCGATAGTTGCAGCGGTAGACCAGCGCTGTCATCGGGAAGGATGTTCCAGCGATCTAAAGCAGCGCTGACTTGGCGGGTCAGCATCCTGTCAGGTGTGATCAGCGCGGCAGTTTGGCCGGTTTCGGCTGACTGGCGAAGGCGCAGTGCGATGGCCAGGGCCTCGGATCTGGGCGATTGCGCCTCGACCAGTGTCACGTCCTTTGTGGCGCCATCCAGATCGGTCAGTTGCGGGCCTTCGGACATCCATGCATCAGTGATTGGCGCCGGGCGTAAAGCCAGCGAAACCAAGCGGTTGCGAGCAGGCGAGGGTGGTTGATCACCCGTCCAAGGCATGATTTGATCTGGCTCCAAACCAAGCCGTGACATCAGCTTGCGGAACCGGTACTGCGGGTGATCTTCCGATGTCAGCGCATCGTCCAGTCCTCGCCAAACGCGGTTGGGCTGGTCGAAATCGTAACCCGGCAGGATCAACGCGCCTTGCGGCAGGCGCGCGACCGCCTCCATCAGCATCAGAGTGGTTCCGCGAGACCCGGTTGACCCGGCAAGGATAACCGGATGCTGCGGCGGAGCGACTTGCCAACGTTCTATCAGGTTTTCCACCACAAGCCGCTGCCGGGCCTGAACATCCAGCGCATCTGGGCCTGAATCTATGATTTGATCGGCAATTCCGATGAACTTTTGCGCCCTTTCCCAATGCCCGGACATGTCACTGACATCCAAATTCCGGATCGCGTCGGGCGAAACACCTTCGCCCTGCATCTCATCAATCAACGCGGCTAGGCTGTCGGACAAGTCAAAAAGTGAAGACCGTGCGGCCAGATCAGGCTGTTGTTCCAACAGCTTAGCGATCAACTGCGTCAACTCTAACCTGCGCCGCAGCGGTGGAATCGCCGGAGGTATCTGCGCAAGATCGACGCTTTCCCCCAGATCGGTAACCAGTGAAAGATGCGGCAATAGGCACGCCGGGCCTTGGTCAAACAGGTCGCGGACGCGCCGGGCCATACGCCTTGTATTGACGACCAGTTGAACGCGCGCCAGCATCTCGGGCGGATGCGCTGCACTACGATCTTGCAGCCCCTGAACCAGCATTTTTGGGAAGTCCGAACCGGGCGAAACGGCAAAAACGCGCGGAGCTGGGCTGGGTTCAAACATCGGCAATCAACCCCTCGGCTAGTGCAATCCCTTCGGGGTGGCCGACATCGCACCAGCGACCGGGATAGGTGAGGGCAAACAGACGATCCTGCCGCTGCAACTGGTCCCATAGCACGTTAAGTGAGAACGCTTTCTCAGGGATATCCATCAACCCTTCGGATTTCATGATCTGCGCACCGCCATAGATCAAACTGCCGCCGCGCACGATCCGTCCGTTCTCATCTGCTGTGAAATCGCCTTTGCCGGTGTGCCCGACAGTCTGATCCACCGGTACACACATCAACAGCGCGTCCATGTGATCGGGATTCCACGCCTCGCGGAGCATCGTCAAAGGGTTCGGTCCTGACCAGATCGCGTCTGGGTTCAGGGTGTAAACCGGGTGCGATCCAAGCAGGGGCAAAGCGGCGCGTATTCCGCCGCCAGTCTCAAGAATTTCCGGCGTTTCATGGGAAAGCAGAACACCTTTTGGGACGAGATGAGCTTCAAGCTGATCTGGCAGATAATGTAGGTTGGCCACGATACGCTTGGGTTGCAGGGCATTCACCAAATCCAACGCGTGATCAATCAGAGGCCGGCCAGCGACCTTGATCAGTGGTTTGGGCCGATTTTCGGTCAACGCGCCCATACGGGTGCCAAACCCGGCTGCAAACAGCATGACGGCTTCGGGGTCTTGGGTCATTTCTGTCGAAGCCTGTCCAGATTTTCAGGGGTGGGCGCGGGCAGGGTGTCGCGCAGCAGATCGGCGATGGTTACCAGCGCGGGATGTTCCAGGTCTCGCATCAGATGGGCCCAAGTCGCCGGAATCAGATCGACATAGCTGGGCTTGCCATATTCGGTTGCCAGCCGGGCAAATACGCCAAGTATGCGCAGGTTTCGCTGTGCACCCAAAACGGCGTAGGCAGTGCGGAAGTCATGATCATTTACTCCGGTCGCGGCGATATAGCGATTCAGCATTTGCATCTCGGTTCCAAGTGACACATCGCGACGCACGTCCTGCAACAACGATACCAGGTCATAAGCCGGATGGCCCAGCATGGCGGTTTGAAAGTCCAACAGACCGGCGCGCTGAACCCCGTCGCGATCCGGCAACCAGATCAGGTTTTCGGCGTGGTAATCGCGCAGCACAACAACTTTGGATCCCGAAGTTTCCCGGTGCAGAATGTCCGAGAACCGGTTTTCGAAACGGTTACGCGCATCGGTGTCGTGCATGCCCTGCACGGCCTGCGCGTATTTGGTAAAGGACAACGCGGCCAGCTCGGTCATCAAACTCGGATCATAGGATGGCAAAGACAGGCTTGGCGCGTTGTGCAGGTCGATCAGAACATCCGTTGCAACCTTATAAAGCGCACGCTCCATGCTGGGGGTCTGCACGAGCACGCGCGCGAAGAGGTCGTCGCCAAGGTCTTCGAGCAGCAGGAATCCGTAATGCGTGTCTTCGGCATAGATCTCAGGCGCGCTCAGGCCAAGGGACCGCAGGTATTCGGCCATGCGGGCAAAGTCTTTGACATTTTCCGCTTTGCCCGGAGGTGAATCCATCAACACGGCCGTCTTGCCGGTTTCCGGATCGGTCAGCCGCTCGTACCGCCGGTTCGAGGCATCCCCAGCAAGCGGCGCGTGCTTTGCATTTGACCATTTGGTCTGCGCGATCAACGCTTCGGCCAATACTGCGCGGTTTGTCATGCAGGAATCCTTAGTTTCACGGGCCATTTCGGGGCTGACCAGGAAAGAGTCAGATGGCGTGCTTCTGTCATGTTAGGGTCTGTTTCGAAGGATATCTTCACCGCAGACTCCGGTGTCAGCGGGCCCAATTTATCCGGCCATTCAATCAGGCAGATTGCGCTTTCAAAAGCCTCGGTCAGGCCCAGTTCCTCAACCTCTTCAACCGCGCTCAGGCGGTACAGGTCACAGTGCCAGATTTCCCCGGCCGGCGTGTCATAAGCTTGAACCAACGTGAAAGTCGGCGAAGGCACATCTTCGGGCTCGATCATCAGCGATTGGATCAGGCTGCGGGCAAAATGGGTCTTACCGCTGCCGATCTCGCCCTCAAGCAACAAGATGTCCCCGGGTCTCAGTTCTGCGCCGACACGGGCCGCGAATTCCGCTGTATCCTCGGGCGAATTCAAAGTGATCGTGCAGGGCGAATTGGTCATGGCGCCACAATGGCCTTGCGCCCGGTTGGCTGCAACCCGGTTCAGGCGCTGATTTGCTGCGCCTCTTGCCGCATCAGCGCATCCCGATCCACCGAGAAACGAACAATGGTGGCCCCGTTCTGCATCGGGCTGACCGTGCACAACACTTGAATACCGTTTCGCAGATAGATCACGCCTGACCATTCCGCGCGATTTTCCCGCGCCTCCACAAAATCGCGAATTTCGCCAAGGATCGGCGTTGCAGTGCAATTCTCCTGCCAGCTTTTGGTCACTTCAAGAACGGAGTCCGCGTCAAAGCCTGTGTCGCCTGTATCACCCCAAAGCTGTTGGTAGGCGAAATTGGTGAAAGCCAGTGTACCATCGTCACTGAAGACCGCGATGGCGTCGGCCAGTTTGTCCAGAATGGATTGCATCAAATCCATTTCTGACCGGAATCGACGGGTCAGAGTGATCTCGGCAGTGATGTCCTCAAACAAAAAGGCAACCGCTCCATCCGGGTGCGGACGTCCACTGACCGAATAAACCGAGCCGGAGGGCAGGGACCAAGTCTCTTGGTAGTTCCCGTCCTCCGCCGCTTCGAGAAGGTCGTTCATCTGACTGCGCCAGCTGCGGTAATTCTTGGGCTCGGGCATCATGTGCTGATCCCGCAGGCGATCGAAAAAGCTGGACAGGCTGGGGCGGCAGCTTAGGAAATCCGGAGGCAGGGTGGTCAGGTCGATCAGGGCTGGGTTGAACAACGCCAGCTGGCGGTTGCGGTCAAAAATAGCCAGCCCGATGGGCAATTGCGCAAAGGTCTTGGTCATGGTCTGAACGAATTTGCGCTGCGCCACCTCCGCCTCGACGATCGCGTTGATGTCCACGGCATAAGACAAGTGCCCTTCGGGGTGATCTACCAACGTCAGATCGAACCACAGCTTGTTTTCACTGAACTCGGAGGAAATTGAGACCCGCGCCTTTGCGCTTAGCCGTTGGTCGGCATCGGGGACCGGAAACAATGGTGCGGTCAGGTCCGTGTCCTGATCCCGTACTTTGCGCACCAGCGAAACATAAGCAGCATTGCACCAGCGCACATCGCCCTGATGATCCAACAGCCAGACAGGGTAGGGCGCTTTTTCCATGGCAAGGCGGTTTGGATCATTTGATGCGATTTGAGTTATCGAGGGACAATCGGTGCGGTCGCGCAGCTGAACGCGTACAATTCCGTCTATCCATTCGCACAGAACATCGCGTTCAACGGTGCAATCGATGGCCGGGATGACCAGGTTGCCTTCACGCCGGACCTGATCAGGTGTTTCGGGGAATGTTGGAAAATCCCTGTGCAGCAGCCGGCACAGATCGGCCCAATCACGGACCTGCTCGAACCCTTCCAACGCGATGTCCGAGTGACTGATAAGCCGGTCACCATCAAACAGGAATGCCGCATCAAACAAGGAGGCAGGTGAGGACAGCCCAAAATTGTCCCCCCGTTCCCGCCTGCGGGGCAACAGCCACTGAACGGCAAGACTTGCTGAAACAATGCCGATGATGGCCAGAATGATCCAGTCGACCATGCGCCCTCCGGTGCGCGAAACCAAGAAGCGGTACTATGCGCCTTAATGGTTAACGGGGTCTTAACCAATGTTCGCCAGTATCAGGTCAGGTTTGGAACCGTTGGTTTACACCT
The DNA here is from genome assembly GCF_059609805.1 of Ruegeria sp. YTSC004. Taxonomy (NCBI): domain Bacteria; kingdom Pseudomonadati; phylum Pseudomonadota; class Alphaproteobacteria; order Rhodobacterales; family Roseobacteraceae; genus Ruegeria; species Ruegeria sp. YTSC004. The sequence continues at coordinate 13,537 of NZ_JBXWMJ010000003.1, read as the reverse complement.
GAAGGCACAGGCGTATCACCGGTTTGCGCATCCACAAGGTTACGCGGCCAGCTCACTTTGACGATCGCGCCCCGACGTTCGGGGTTATCCGACAGGGTTTGGTAAGGGTCCGATCCGTTGGCGAAATCCAGCTCTGCTCCGCTGCGTTCAAGCAGCGTTTTGGCAATGAAAAGACCCAGACCCATGCCTTCATATTCCGGACGGGTCCTTTTATCGGTCTCACTGCGGCGGCGGCGCATGAAGGGATCGCCGATCCGGCCGATCATCTGCGACGGATATCCACGACCGTCATCCATGATGCTGACGGTGATCTGTTTGGTGGACCATTCCGCCTCGACCCAGACATTTCCGCGCGAAAAATCCACCGCGTTCTGGATCAGGTTGCGCAGGCCGTGAATGATCTCGGGCTTGCGCAGGATCGAGGGCTGCTGCACATCGCCATCCTCGGCCGGGCCTTCGAAGAAATGAACGGTCTTGCCTCGGTTGATATGCGGCTCGGCAGCTTCATGCACCACGGTAGAAAGCGGGGCTTGACGCAGATGCAGGTCGTCTTTGCCCGCCCGGCCCATGTCTCGCAGGATATCGCGGCAACGGTTCGCCTGTTCGCGGATCAGGGCGGCGTCCTCGATAAGGTCGGGCCGGTCATCCAATTCGTCAATCAACTCGGAGCTCGCCAGTTTGATCGTTGCCAGTGGCGTGCCCAGCTCATGCGCGGCGGCGGCGACCACGCCGCCTAGATCGGTCAGCTTCTGTTCGCGTGCAAGCGCCATATGGGTGGCGGCCAGCGCTTCGGACATAGATTGTACCTCTGAGCTGACGCGATGCGAATACGCGCCCAGAAAGACAATTGCGATGACGATTGCGGCCCAGTTTCCGAACAGTAGAATATCTGGGATGTCCAGTTCTGCCCCCAATGCGGTGCGCAAAGGCATGTGGAATTCGGCCAGAAGTGTTGTCAAGGCAATGGCAACGCCGCCGATTATCAGGGTTGACCGGGTGCTCATGACGCTCGCGGAAATCGTGACAGGCCCCACCAGCAACAGCGCAAACGGGTTGTTCAGCCCGCCTGTAAGGTAAAGCAAAATGGTCAGCTGCAGCAGGTCGAACAGTACCATCAGGAAGTTTTCGAACTCGGACAGGCGCTTGTTGCGGGGAAACAGCAGAATTGCAGTCAGATTCCCCATGACCGAGACGCCAATCGCCAGATAGCAAAGCGTTGCGTCCAGCTGGATGTCATAAGTTTGCTGCGCGACGGTGATCGCCGTGATCTGGCCGAAAATGGCCACCCAGCGCAACAAGATCAGTGTGCGTAGCCGAATCCAGCTGCTGCGTTCCTGACCGCGCCATAATGTGATGTTGGAATTTGCCATCGGTCGATTATGTCCTGTTGCATCGGCTGAACTTCTTGATAGGTGTCCCGGCCGAAACGATCAACAACCCCTCTTATGTCAGGATTGATGTCATGGTCCGTCTTTACGCCATCCTCGCAACCGTTGTTCTTGCCGTGGGCCTGGGGGCCATGTGGCTGTTGACGCGCGGTGCCGGATCAGATGACAAGTTCGCACAATGCCGGACCAGTCAGATTGCTGGCGGGACGGCGGCCATCGGCGGGCCTTTTGAACTGCTCAACGGCAAGGGCGAAACAGTCACCGACACCGATGTGATCACCGAGCCGACGCTGGTGTATTTCGGCTATACCTTCTGCCCCGACGTCTGCCCGTTCGATATGTCCCGCAATGCCGAGGCTGTGGACATTCTGGCCGAGCGTGGCCAGTCCGTGACACCCTTGTTCATTTCAATTGACCCGGATCGCGATACGGCCGAAGTGATGGCCGATTATGCCTTTAACCTGGGCGGCAAGACCATCGCGCTGACCGGCACGCCTGAGCAGGTTAAGGCTGCCAGCAAGGCCTACAAAACTTATTACAAGGCCCATGACAAAAGCGATGAGTACTATCTGGTAGACCACTCGACCTTTACCTATCTTGTCACACCCGAGGATGGGTTCATCGAATTCTTCAACCGGGACGACACCGCCGAGCAGATGGCCCACAAGGTTGGCTGTTTCCTCGACAAAATCTAGAAAACGACGGGTTGTTTGACCTTTGGGATGGCGCTGCTATTACTCATGGTTAAGCCAAAGGCGTGAAATAGCGGAAAGAACAGAATATGGCGGACAGCTCTGACCTCGACATCGGCCCCGATAAAACGCTGCTTTTGGTGGACGATGACGAACCGTTTCTGAGACGTCTGGCAAAAGCGATGGAAAAACGCGGGTTCGAGGTTGAAACCGCAGGTTCCGTCGCCGCAGGCCGCGCCATTTCCACCGCCCGCCCGCCCGCCTACGCGGTCGTTGACCTGCGTCTCGAAGATGGCAACGGTCTGGATGTGGTCGAAGTTTTGCGCGAAAAGCGCCCCGACAGCCGGGTTGTGGTCCTGACCGGATACGGTGCGATTGCCACCGCCGTTGCTGCGGTCAAGATCGGCGCCACGGATTACCTGTCGAAACCCGCCGACGCCACCGACATCACCAATGCGCTGCTGGCCAAGGGCGACGAACTGCCCCCACCACCAGAAAATCCCATGAGTGCGGACCGCGTCCGTTGGGAGCATATCCAGCGGGTCTATGAGCTGTGCGACCGGAACGTTTCCGAGACCGCACGGCGCCTGAACATGCACCGTCGGACATTGCAGCGGATATTGGCGAAGCGCAGTCCGCGGTAAAAGCTTAGTTTCACTCCGGGTGTTTGATACGGACCAAATGGGCTTTGCCTCTCTTTTGCCGCATTGGTTCTTCAATTGCGTCTGCAAAACAGGCAAAAGGCGATTTAATGAAAAAGTTGATGCTATCGGTGGTCTTTTCTTTAGGCGGTTTTGGCGCAGCGCAAGCATTCGAAGCTGAAGACTACATACACTTGGGTTCGTGTTCTTACGAAGAACTTGAACAATGTGCGGAAGCCCAGTTCGATGAATGCATGTACGCTGCCGAGGGTTATGACCTTCACTTTCAAGCTCACCGAGCAAGTTGCGCTCGCGCCCTTTCCGAGCAAGCTGACTTGGTGCTGAATGAATTCTACCAATTGGTTCTGTTAAAGACGAAGATCATTGAGCGTGAACTTGATGATACTGCGTATACCGGCCAAGAAGAATTGCTGCGAAACTCCCAGCGTGCGTGGTTGGAGGTCCGGGACACGACCTGTGAGTTAAATGTTCTGTATGGTGCGATTTACAGGGGATACGATACTGCGGTCGTTAATTGCTTGGGGCGTATGACGGTTCGTAGAGTTGCCGATCTGCAAAATGAAATTGGTAGCTATCTAGACTGATTTAAACATAATAGTGTCCCCTAAAGAAGCGCTAACAACTCCCCATATCGCTTCGTATACGCCCGCCGCACCTCTGTCGGTGGGCGCAACGTGATCCCCAAGCCCTTCATCACCGCCTTGTCCGGCCGCCCAAATACCTTGAATGCCATGGCCTAGGAAAAGTCTGCAATATTGCGCCGGTCCTGACGGTTTAGTGACTTGATACCAGTTCCACTTTGCCCGAGGTTCGGGCAGGGAATTCATCTTTCGTCACAATGGAGTAAATCAATGATCGGCTATGTGACTATCGGCGTTTCAGATTTGGAACGCGCCAAGAGTTTTTACACGACACTTTTTGCCGACAAGGGCGCAAAAGTTGTGATCGACGCGGGTCGCATCGCCTTCATCGGAAATGACCCGTCGGCTCCGATGCTGGCCGTTTGCACACCCTACGATGGCGAAGCCTGCGCGACCGGCAACGGTGGAATGGTTGCTTTTGCAGCGGACTCCAAGGATGAGGCCAAAGCGCTTTACGAGAAGGCAATAAGCTTGGGAGCTACAGATGAAGGAGAACCCGGCCAGCGCGTCCCTGATCGGTTCTACGGTGCTTATGCTCGCGATCTGGACGGCAACAAGCTGTGTTTCTACGTCTTCGGTTAAAGCTGGTTCAGCAGAACCTCATGCCGATCCATAAGCGCCCGCCTTACCTGAACAGGCGGGCGTACTCGATTGGCACCTTTTCCTTATGACCCTGACGCGGAATTTGGCGAACCGCAAACCGCGATAGCACGCAATGAACTTGGGTGGATCTGAGCGGTAAACCGTTCAGAGGACTCTCATTTAGGTGGATTGCCAGAGTCCGGATAAATGAACCCGTTCACGGGGTACAAACTGCCATATTGACCCGGAAGGCTTTCGACCCGAACCAAGGTCCAGTCATTGTGCTTGGATACGTCTTTGACGCCCATTTTCAGGGACACCTTGTTGCGATGCCAGTTGGCGTGGTTCACGATGACTTCCCGATCGGTAACAACATCTGACACGACAGCCACATGGCCAAGCGGCATCCCGCGGGTTGCCCGAAACGACATCACCGCACCCACGACCGGCTCATTGCCGCGGCCAAAAGAACTGCGCGCCTTGCCCCACCAATCCTTTGCGTTGCCGCGAATTTCGATACCGCTGAGGCTGCGTGCGTAGGGAACACACCATACTCTTTGCCCCCGCGCCTGTTTTTGAGAGACCTCTCGCAACGCCATTGACTGACGTTCCGGATCAAGTTCCACATCGGTTGGGTTGTGCGAGCAGGCAGAAATCAGACTAAAGAGCCCAACCGCAAGCGCGGTTCGGGTTTTGCCGGACAAGCGCGGCCAGGTCGTACTCGTATTGCGCATGTCGTTGTTCAAGAAGCTTCACTGCCCGTTCGAAGACAAGCATGTTTTAGGGTGATCCGATGGGTTGTGAAAAGAGGCCTGCCAATACGCGGCAAGATTTTGCCGGTTCTCTGTTACATGATTGAAACACTGGTTGAGCTTTTAACTGTACCCATATCCTGCAGGTTGAGTACAGGCTTGCGCAGGCTTTTCCCTTGGGATGAGAACCGACAGTGGATGAGACCGGTATTTTATAGCGAGGATATCAACGCCTCATGCCGCGCCATAAACGCTTCTCGAACCTCAACCGGAGGTCTGAGCGTTATTTGCAAGCCCTCCATCACGGTCTGATCGGGCCGACCAAAGAACTTTGTCGCCTCATCCTCGGAAAACCCGGAAATCTGGGTCGCTTCCATCCATGCGCTGATCTTGTCGGCCTTCTTGATCTGCCGTTTCACCGTTTTCGGCACCTCGGCGGGTAATCCGAACCGGATATGAATCGCCGCCGCCAGACGGTCATCCAGCGCACCGTAATCCGGGCCAACGGCGGATTTGACGGGTGAGATCATGTCTCCGATCACATATTCCGGCGCATCGTGTAACAGCGCGGCCAATCGCCACTTCACGGGCGCTTTGGGTGCAATCCGGCCGAAAAGCTCTTCAACCAGAAGGGAGTGCTCGGCCACGGAATAGGCATAATCGCCAGCGGTTTGCCCGTTCCAGCGCGCCACAAAGGCCAGACCGTGCGCGATATCTTCAATCTCGATATCCACGGGCGTCGGATCCAGCAAATCCAGCCTGCGGCCGGAAAGCATTCGCTGCCATGCTCTGGGTTGTGTTGCCATTCTGCCATGCCTTGTGAACTAGGACACGTTAACTTCGCGCTTTTGTGCTATGATGTACCTGTCTGGATCACAGGCTGCCAACAAATTCTTGAGCTTTCGTGCTTTGAACCTGCACGTATTGATCCCGACATATGGACTGAGGGGGGCGTACTCCTTTCAGTTGTGCCCCTCTCGAACCGAAACGCGTATCGAAAGGAGCATGTTATGTTCAAACGTTTATTCGCAATAACCCTGACCTTCGGCATGGCCGCCACAGCGCCGCCTGCTTTCGCCAAAAGCTGCGCACAACGCGCGGATGTGATCGCCAAACTGCAAAGCAGCTATTCAGAAGAGCTGGTCTTTGGCGGACTGCAGAAAACACGCGGCGCGCGGGCAGTTATGGAGGTTTGGACCTCGAAGACAACCGGAAGCTATACGGTTCTGGTGACCCAGGCGAACGGCATTAGTTGTATTGTCGCCGTTGGCACAGATTTTTTTGAAGCGATACCAAAGATAGAACTAAAGGGTGAACCAAGTTGATTTAGACGGACGGTTTATCCCCTTTCCGGCCATTTGCGTTGCCACCTGCCCCAAGGAATGCTAGGGGCTGCCCGGACTATGATTTACCGGAAATGGAGCACCTGATGGCCGGGGACTATATCGTTAAAGACATTTCATTGGCTGGGTTTGGCCGCAAAGAGCTGGACATTGCCGAAACCGAGATGCCGGGCCTGATGTCCCTGCGTTCAGAATATGGCGAAAGCAAACCTCTGGCGGGTGCCCGTATCGTCGGTTCGCTGCACATGACCATCCAGACGGCTGTTCTGATCGAAACTCTGGTCGCGCTGGGCGCGGACGTGCGCTGGGCATCGTGCAACATCTTCTCGACCCAGGACCATGCGGCGGCTGCAATTGCAGAGGCTGGCATTCCTGTATTCGCTATCAAAGGCCAGACGCTTGAAGAGCACTGGGATTATCTGGACAAATCCTTCCTGTTCGACGAAGGCCCAAACATGATCCTGGACGATGGCGGCGACGCGACATTGTACATTCTGCTGGGCGCACGTGCCGAAGCGGGTGAGGACATCATTGCTGTTCCGACGTCCGAAGAAGAAGAAGTCATCAAAGCGCAGATCGCCAAACGCATGGCAGCATCCCCGGGCTGGTTCACCAAGATGCGCGACCAGATTCAGGGCGTGTCTGAGGAAACCACCACCGGTGTGAACCGCCTGTATCAACTGGTGAAAGACGGCCAACTGCCGTTCCCGGCGATCAATGTGAACGATAGCGTCACCAAGTCGAAGTTTGACAACAAATACGGCTGCAAGGAATCGCTGGTTGACGGCATCCGCCGCGCCACTGACACTATGATGGCCGGCAAGGTTGCCGTGGTTTGCGGTTACGGTGACGTTGGCAAAGGCTCAGCCGCGTCGCTGCGCGGTGCTGGTGCCCGTGTGAAAGTGACCGAAGTTGACCCGATCTGTGCCCTGCAGGCCGCGATGGACGGTTTCGAAGTCACGCTGCTGGAAGACGAAGTCGCATCGGCCGACATCTTCATCACCACAACCGGCAATAAGGACGTGATCCGCATCGAGCATATGCGCGAGATGAAGGACATGGCCATCGTCGGCAACATCGGCCACTTTGACAACGAAATTCAGGTGGCCAGCCTGAAGAACCACAAATGGACCAACATCAAGGAACAGGTGGACATGATCGAACTGCCCTCGGGCAATCGCATCATCCTTCTGTCCGAAGGCCGTCTGCTGAACCTTGGTAATGCGACCGGTCACCCATCTTTCGTGATGTCGGCCTCGTTCACCAACCAGGTTCTGGCGCAGATCGAGCTGTTCACCAAGGGCGACCAGTATAACAACGACGTCTACATCCTGCCCAAGCATCTGGATGAGAAGGTCGCGCGTTTGCATCTGGATCGCATCGGCGTCAAGCTGACCCAGATGGACAACGAGCAGGCGTCTTACATTGGCGTGAAGCCCGAAGGCCCCTACAAGCCGGAACATTACCGTTATTGAGTGCGAAAAAACGCATGAGCAAACACTCCGGACGCCGCCGATTCCTGTTATCGGCGGCGTCTTTTGTTTTCAGTATCGCCGTTGTCGCCATCCTGTTCGGAGGGGGCGGATGGTGGTTGCTGGCGCACCCGGAAACACCCGTGCCAACGCATTGGAACCCCCTGCGAGAGCTGAAAGTCACCGCGCCAGTCACGCCAATCACCCGGTTTCAGCTTAATCGCGCGCTAGCGAACGAAGTACAGTGCCGCGCCGCCTTGGCCGACGCCGGCGCGAACTTTGAGGCGATGGATGATCTGGTCGTGGATGAGAATTGCGGCATCACCGGGCGCGGCCTGTTGTCTGCGCTGGTGACAGCGGATGTAAATGCGGTCGAAACCAGTTGCGCGACCACTCTGCGGCTGGCCATGTGGGAACATCATATAATTCAACCCGCTGCGAGAGATCTTTTGGGCACGCAGGTCAGTCGCTTGCGGCATGTGGGCAGTTACAATTGCCGCCAGATGCGTACCGCTCAGGGTCAGAGCAGTGGTTGGAGTAGCCATGCCAAGGCGGATTCCATTGATATTGTTGGTTTGCAATTCGCGGATGGGCGCAGTCTGACATTGCTATCCGATTGGGGCGACGAAGGACCTGAAGGTCAATTTCTGCACCAGATCTGGCGCGGCGCATGTGATTGGTTTCGTGTGGTATTGGGTCCTGATTTCAATCGCTTGCACGCGGACCACTTTCATCTACAGGGTCCCGGATGGGGTTATTGCCGATAGGTTATCTTGGCGGGTATTTAACGCAGGGACGGAAAGAAATCTCCGCGTCCTTGTGGTGTGAAGTCCAGAATGTTCCACAGCGGCCACGCCGCATCCACGTGCCGCGGATGCCAGTCACTGGGCTCGAAGAACAGCTCAGAACTCCAGAAATGGCTTATGCCGTCCGCATCGCGCTGAAAGATGTTCAGGATCGGCAGTTGGCTTCCATCCTCGGCCTCAGCCAGATAGTCGCGCTGATAGTCTGTGCCCAATGCAGAATAAAGCGGTAGATCATCCCACGACATATCCGCTTTCAGCGCTGCCAGCCTTTCACAGGTGTTTTGCGCCACGACCGCAAAGGCGATTTTCTGCGATATATGGGCGATCTGCCCATTCAACCCGTCCAGGAAGGCAGAACACATCGGGCAAGGTGCCTCTGCATCCGGCCCGTACATAAGCGAGTATATAGCCAAGGTGTCATGTGATCCGAACAGGGACGACAACGGTGTCGGCGCACCCCGGTCTGATCGAAAGGCATAGTCCCGCGGAATTGCCCCGCCTTTGGGCAAACTACGACGCAGCTTTGCAACATTTTCAATCTGAGCCCGCAATTCAGCCTCAGCCGACAGCAAGGTGTTTCGTGCGGTTCTGTATTGCGAAGTTTCGTTGGGTAGCGACACGGGCATTGTTACCTCCTGGTTCCGGAACGAGCATTGTATTTAACTTTATTGTTAAATAAAGGGCCATCAAAATCAAGCCTCAGATCAAACCGGCAGGGTTTAGGGGGAATGCCGCTAATTTTTCCCTTTGTGCAAATTCCCGCTCCCGTTACCGTGTCTGCGGCGCTGGTAGGGCCAAAAACGAGTTTCAACCGGGAGATAACCATGGGAAAACGCGACGACCTGATCGCTAAATATGCCGAGGACCTGAAGTCCAAATGCGGTATGGACGCAGATATGGATCTGCTGACCAAAGTCACAATCGGCTGTGGCCCTGCAATTTATGACGCCGACGCATCGACAGTCGCGGCAACTCAGGAAGGTGAGTTGGAAACGGTCAAGAACAACTTCCTCATCAAAAAGCTGGGCCTGTCGGACGGACCGGAACTGATGGAAGCGATCAACAAGGCCCTTGAGACCTATGGTATGTCCGAGCGCAACAAATACCGCGCCGTCGTGTATTACATGCTGACAAAGCATTTCGGCAAAGAGGCTGTTTACGGCTGATCCCGCTATACTTTTTTTGCAGCGCCCGTCAGATCCTTGGCGGGCGGTTCCAATTTTAGGTACTTGCCGTTTGAACTGCGCCGCAAGGATCGGCTATTGTCAGCATGTGACCAGGACGGTCAGAGCCAAAATTTCCATACGCGTGTGGTGAGTCGGGAGCACGCGGGGTAGGGAAGGTTCTGCATCTGTCAGGGCCTTCCCTTTAATCTGTTATTAATCAGCCTGCGTGCCGCCCAGATCGCAGATCACCTGCCATTCCGCATCGCTGACCGGCTGAACGGACAGGCGAGAGTTTTTGACCAGCACCATTTCCGCCAAACGTTCGTCGGCCTTGATCTGATCCAGCGTGACGGGGGTTGCAAACGGGCGCACGGCCTTGATGTCCACGCATTCCCAACGCTCATCATCCGTGGTGCTATCGGGATGCGCCTCGGCGCAGACCTCGACAATTCCGACAATCGCCTTGTCCTTTTGCGAGTGGTAGAAGAACCCGCGGTCGCCGACCGCCATCTGGCGCATGAAATTGCGCGCCTGATAGTTGCGCACGCCGTCCCATTCTTCGCCCGCATCCCCTTTTGCAACCTGCTGGTCCCAACCCCAGGTCGATGGTTCGGATTTGAACAGCCAGTACGCCATCAGCCTATGACCTTTTTCCACGCAATCAGGTCAACCGATTGGAACAACCCGGCTTTTGCATAAGGATCGTTGTCCGCCCAATTTTGCGCGGCGGCCATGTCTTCGACCTCCAGAATGATCAACGAGCCGATCATTGCGTCGCCGTTCAGCAAGGGACCCGCCTGCGCAACGACACCCGTTTCCTCAATATAGGCCAGGTGGGCAGCGCGATTGTCCAGCCGGGTTTGCAGCGCGCCGTCCTTGTCACGGGCGATGAGAGCGATCAGCATATTATTCCTCCTTCAGGGGTCGGTTGAGCAGGGCTCGGATAGCTTCGGTCACACTGTAGGCGCCACTGCTAAGGTCTGCCACCGTTGTACTGATTGGCATGTCCAGCCCTTCGGCGGCGGCAATTTCCGTCATGGCCCGCGCTGTGGCGACCCCTTCAACAGTGGTGTGGGTGTCGAACTGGATCTTCCGACCCAATGATAGGCCAAAGCGATAGTTTCGGGACAGTTCGGACGAACAAGTCAGGACCAGATCCCCCAATCCAGACAATCCCATCAGAGTGTCAGGTCGCGCCCCGCGCATCAGCGCAAAGCGCTGCATTTCTGCAAACCCGCGTGTCATTAAAGCGGCGCGTGCGCTGTCGCCCAACCCGGCCCCGATTGCAGCGCCGCATCCGATGGCCATTACGTTCTTCAACGCGCCGCCAAGTTCCGCCCCAATCATGTCGGTGGTTCGATAAAGGCGCAGGTTGGCAGTGGTCAGGTCGTGTTGCAGCGTCAGACTCAGCGAGTCATCTGCGCAGGCCAAGGTTAGCGCCGTTGGCAGTCCGCGTGCAATGTCGTCGGCAAAGCTGGGCCCGGTCAGCAGGGCGGGTCGCGCATCCGGGATCGTTTGCTGGATCACTGAAATCGGCCCAAGCCCGGACGATAGCTCGATACCCTTGCAGCACGCCACCAAGGTTTTTCCGGCCAGATCAGAGGCCTGCGCTTGCAAGGCATCGCGCAACTTTTGCATAGGGACAGCTATCAGCAGAACATCAGCCTTGGTCGCCTGATCGATGTTCGATGTCACCGTGATATCAGCAGGCAAAGCCACGCCAGGCAAACGCTGGGTGTTTTCACGCGCTGTTTGCATATGCTGGGCCTGATCCTGATCCCGAGACCACAGCGTGACCGGCCCGTTCCCGGCCAGTGAAATGGCCAGGCTTGTGCCGAATGCGCCGGATCCCAGAACGGAAACGCTCATGCCTTGGCGCCTTTCTTGCCGCCGCCCAGCATAGCAGGACTGGTCTTGTCCAAAGGCCAGCGAGGGCGCGCCGTAAGGTCCAGACCATCCCGCGCACCAGCGCGAAATCGTTCCATGCCGGCATAGGCAATCATGGCGGCATTGTCGGTACACAGGTTGAGCGGCGGTGCAGTAAACCGGGCGTCCTTTTCGGCACAAACAGTCTCTAACGCAGCCCGAATGGCAGAATTGGCGGCAACGCCGCCAGCGACGGCAATAACTGTGTCTGTAGGGTTTTCCTCAAGATACCTGTCAATCGCGCGGCGGGTCTTCTCGGCCAGCGTATCGACGATGGCTTGTTGGAACCCGGCACACAGATCAGCGCGGTCCTGACGGGTCAGGCCGCCCTTTTCGGCAACAATCTGATCCCGCATCCGCATCAACGCGGTTTTCAACCCCGAAAAGGACAGATCGCATCCCGGCCGATCCAGAAGAGGTCGGGGAAACCGGAAACGCTTGGGATCGCCAGAATGTGCTTCAACCTCCACCGAAGGACCGCCGGGTTGCGACAGGCCCAGCAAACGGGCGGTTTTGTCGAACGCTTCTCCGGGCGCGTCGTCAATGGTTCCGCCCAGTCGGGTAAATTGTTCCGGCCCGTGCGCGATCAGGTACTGGCAGTGTCCGCCTGAAACCAGCAGGATCAGGTAGGGAAAGGCTATGCTATCCGTTAACCGGGGCGTCAGCGCATGACCGGCCAGATGGTTTACACCGATCAAGGGAAGCCCGGTCGCAGCGCTCAGCCCCTTGGCGCACATGACGCCGGACATGACCCCTCCGATCAGGCCGGGACCCGCAGTGACGGCGATCGCATCCATATCTGCCAGTGTCAGTCCTGCGACCTCCAATGCCTGCACCACGCAAATGTCCAGCTTTTCGGCATGGGCCCGCGCTGCGATTTCGGGTACGACCCCGCCAAATGCGCTGTGCAGCTCGGTTTGACCGTGAACGATAGACGACAGAACCTCGGCACCCGCACCATCGGATTGGCGCACAACAGCGGCGGCCGTGTCATCACAGCTGCTTTCCAATCCAAGAACGGTAAGTGTTTGCACCATAGGCCTGATCCGTTGCATCATGACACTCAAGCGGGGTATCACCCTGCGCGGACGCAAACAATCCCAAGGCCGAAGGCCCCGCCATTGTATTTGTTGATGACCCGCCCTCGCGCCGCCTCTGAAAGGTTTGTGGCACAGCTTTCGGACCGCGTCAGGTCACGGATAGACGTCATCTATTCTCCAATCCTGGAAATCCGACCCCTGAGGGTTGCGGTCGAAACGGACGGAATTCGCGGATTGATCTTTACTTCGGCCAACTCGGTCAATGCCGCCGCTTCGCTTGGCGTCAAACCCAATCTGCCCGCCTATTGTGTTGGTCCGGCGACCACTGAAACCGCCAAAGGGGCCGGATGGGATGCAATGATGGTGGGCAATACCGCCGAAGAACTGGTGGCCTACCTTTTGAAGCAGCGGCCTGAAAGCCCGTTGCTGCATCTCAGGGGTGAACATACGCGGGGAAATGTTGCCAGACGCCTGACCGAATCGGGGCTGACAGTTCGCGATCAGATTGTCTATCAACAGCGCCTGTTACCGCTGACATCCGAAGCGGCTGCGGCTGCATCCGGTGACAGACCTGTGCTCGCGCCGCTGTTTTCGCCCCGAACGGCGCGACAATTTGCCGAAATCTGGACCGGAACAGCACCTTTGTGGCTGATTTCCATCAGCGAAGCCACGGCCGAGCCCCTTTATTCTTTGGACTATGAGCGCCTAAAGATCGCCAAAGAGCCGACACCCAAGAAAATGCGGAAAGCCGTGAAAAAGCTTGTCAAACACGCGATGCGGGTTGAGCGTGGAGAGACCACTGATTAACTTAGAGTGGCCTGTTATTCATATGAAATTGGATTCGATAAGGGGAACGTCGCGGTGGCTCGTAAGAAAAAGACCGATCAAAAGCCGGTGGAAGACCCCAAGTCGGACGAAACGGTTGAATTCACCTCGCAGCGTGATGAGACAGTCGTTGACGCGGATGAGCCGCTAGAAGAGACCCTTTCCGAAGCAGAAGCAGAAGCAGAAGCAGAAGCAGAAGCAGAAGCAGAAGCAGAAGCAGAAGCAGAAGCAGAAGCAGAAGC